>PNML01000017.1 GCA_013823635.1 Polaromonas sp.
CAAGGTGAGTGGGCACTACCCCTCGCACCTGTCGGGCGGCATGCAGCAGCGCGTGGCCATTGCCCGCGCCCTGGCCATGGAGCCCGAGGTGATGCTGTTCGACGAGCCCACCTCGGCCCTGGACCCCGAACTGGTGGGCGAGGTGCTGCGCGTCATGAAGGCGCTGGCCGAGGAGGGTCGCACCATGGTGGTGGTGACGCACGAAATGGGCTTTGCCCGAGAGGTGTCCAACCACGTCATGTTCCTGCACCAGGGTGTGGTGGAAGACCAGGGCAACCCGCGCGAGGTGCTGGCCAACCCCAGCAGCGAGCGGCTGCGCCAGTTTTTGTCGGGCAACCTGAAGTGAGCGGCGCCAGCAGTAGCTGGGTGAATGCCGCCATTGCCCGCATCCAGGCCGACTTCCAGCGCAGCGCCGACACCCACCTCATCGCCCTGCCCCTGCCCCGCTACGCCGCCGTGGGCATAGACCTGTACTTCAAGGACGAGTCCACCCACCCCACCGGCAGCCTCAAGCACCGGCTGGCGCGCTCGCTGTTTCTGTATGCGCTGTGCAATGGCTGGATCCACGAGGGCACCACCGTGGTGGAAGCCAGCAGCGGCAGCACCGCCGTGAGTGAGGCCTACTTTGCCCGCCTGCTGGGCCTGCCGTTTGTGGCGGTGATGCCGCGCAGCACCTCGGCCGAAAAGTCAGAGCTGATTCGGTTTTACGGCGGGCGCTGCCATTTGGTGGACAGCGCCGCCCAGGTGTACGCCGCCGCGCGCGAGGTGGCCGCCAGCACCGGCGGCCACTACATGGACCAGTTCACCTACGCCGAGCGGGCCACCGATTGGCGGGGCAACAACAACATCGCGCAAAGCATGTTTGCGCAGATGGAGCGCGAACGCCACCCCGTGCCGCGCTGGGTGGTGGTGGGTGCGGGCACGGGCGGCACCAGCGCCACCATTGGCCGCTACATCCGCTACCAGTGCCTGGACGCCCAGCTCTGTGTGGCCGAGCCCGAGGGCTCGGTGTTCAGCGCCTACCACCGCACCGGCGACGCCACGCTGACCTCACCGGGCTCGCGCATCGAGGGCATTGGCCGCCCCCGGGTGGAGGCCAGCTTCATCCGCACGCTGGTGGACCGCATGGAGGAGGTGCCCGATGGCGACTCCATCGAGGCCATGCACACCCTGGGCCGCCTGCTGGGGCGCAAGGTGGGCCCCAGCACGGGCACCAACTTCGCGGCCATGCTCACGCTGGCGGAGGAGATGCGCCAGCGCGGCCAGACCGGCTCGGTGCTGTCGCTGATTTGTGATGCCGGTGAGCGCTACCTCAACAGCTACCACCGCGCCGACTGGGTGCAGCACACCTTCGGCCCAGCCGCCGCACCGCACCCGGTGCTGTCGCTGCTGTAAAAACACGAAAAAAGTGCCTCCAGCGCACTGAGTAAAACAACAGTTTGCTATTGTTTTAAATTCATCAAATAATCATAGCAAACTGTTGAATACCCAAAAGCGCTGGGCAGCCTTTTGGTCAAACATGCAGCGCTGACCACACCCTTTCCCGCCAGGCCGCCTACCACACTCACTCCCACAGTTGCTTGACCCGGGCGTCCCGCCCGCAGCTCAGGCGGTAGTAGTCGTAGCGCACGGTGTTTTTCTTGTAATAGTCCTGGTGGTAGTCCTCGGCCAGGTAAAAGGCCGACGCCGGCGCCAGCTCGGTGTGTATGGTCTTGAAGCGCCCGGACTTCAGCAGCGCGTCGCGGCTGGCCTCGGCGGTTTGGCGCTCGGCCTCGTTCTGCCAGTAAATGCCGCTGCGGTACTGGTCGCCAATGTCGCAAAACTGGCGGTCTTTGACGGTGGGGTCGATGTGGCGCCAGAAGTACTCCACCAGCTGCGGGTAGCTGACCTTGGTGGGGTCGTAAATCACGCGCACGCCTTCGGTGTGGCCGGTGTGGCCCGCGCTGACCGCCTGGTAGGTGGGGTTGGCGGTTTTGCCGGCGGTGTAGCCGGACTCCACCTCGAGCACGCCGGGCAATTTTTCAAAATCGGCCTCTATGCACCAGAAGCAGCCCCCGGCAAACAGCGCCGTGGCCGCGCCGGGAAAGCGGGCGGGCACAGCGTCTTTCACGGGCGAGCCCGCCGGTGCCGTGGCGGCCATGGGGCTGGGGGTGGCGGCATCGGCCACCATGCCGCCTTGCCCCACGGCCACCCAGGCCGCCAGACCCACCACGGCCAGCACCGCCAGGCCCACCGGCAGGCGGGCGCGGACCTGCTGCCGGGGACTGGCGGACGATGGGGAGCGCTCCTTTGCGCCGGATGGGCGGGGTGCGTGGGGTTGGTCGGCCATGGTCAGCTCCTCAGGGTGGGCATGGGCTGGCCCTGTGGCACAAAGGCCAGGGCCACGCCGTTGTTGCAGTAGCGTTTGCCGGTGGGCTTGGGTCCGTCGTTGAACACATGGCCCTGGTGGCCACCACAGCGGGCGCAGTGGTACTCGGTGCGTGGGTAAATCAGCTTGTAATCGGTGCTGGTGCCCAGGGCGTTGGGCAGCGGCTGCCAGAAGCTGGGCCAGCCGGTGCCGCTTTCGTATTTGTGGGCTGCGTCAAACAGCGGCTGGTTGCAAGCGGCGCACACGTAGGTGCCCGGGCGCTTTTCAGCGTTGAGGGCACTGGTGCCGGCGCGCTCGGTGCCGTGCTCAAACAGCACCGCGTAGGCATTGGGCGATACCAGCTTGCGCCACTCGTCCGGGCTTTTTTGCACCGGAAACGTGGCCGCCTGCGTGACCAGTGGCCAGGTGGCAGCGGGCAAGCCAAGGGCGGTCGCCCAGCCGGTCAAATGTTTCATCCAGGTTCTTCTGTGCATCAGTGACTCCTTGGGGGGTTGATGGACATGGGTCGGTGTGGGATGGCAAACCTTACACCCCGGTTCCCCCGTACGCTGGTTGGCTGCCGAAAACCCGGCACACTTCAGGCCCATGAGCCCACCCACCGACTCCCTTCGCCCGGCCGCCACCACCCCCGTGTCACTGGGCGGGCTGCGCCCCTTTTTGCGGCCCTACCGCTGGCAAATGGCGTTGGCGGGTGTGTTCCTGCTGCTGGCGGCGGGCGCCACGCTGCTGTTTCCGGTGGCGCTGCGCCACCTGATTGACGGCGGTCTGGTCTCGGGTGATCGCAGCGCACAGGCCATGGGCTTGCGCGGGCATTTTCTGGAGCTGTTCGGGGTCGCGGTGGCACTGGGGGTGTTTTCGGCCATGCGCTTTTACCTGGTGAGCTGGTTGGGCGAGCGCATCACCGCCGACCTTCGCAACGCGGTGTACGGCCATGTGCTCAAGCAAAGTCCACAGTTTTTCGAGACCAACCAGACCGGGGAAATCCTGTCGCGGCTGACCACCGACACCACGCTGGTGCAAACGGTGGTGGGCTCGTCGCTGTCCATGGGGCTGCGCAATGCCGTGATGGGGCTGGGGGCGCTGGCCATGCTGGTGTGGAGCCACCCGTACGTGATGGTGCAGGTGCTGATGGTGGTGTTCCTGGTGGTATTGCCCGCCATGTGGTACGGGCGGCGGGTGCGCAAACTGTCCCGAGCCAGCCAGGACAGGGTGGCCGACGCCAGTGCCCTGGCCGCCGAGGTGCTCAACGCCATCCCCACGGTGCAGAGCTACACCGCTGAAGCCCGCGAGGCCCGGCGGTTCGAGGCGTCCACCCAGCAGGCCTTCGACACCGCCACCCGCCGCAGCCGCGCACGGGCGGTGCTGGTGGCGTTCATCATCATTGCCAACGCCGCGCTGGTGTTGTGGGGCCTGTACCAGGGCACACAAGCCGTGCTGGCCGGCCACATCAGCGCAGGGCAACTGGGCCAAGCAGCGCTGTATGTGGTCATTTTTGCCGGCGCCGTGGCGGTGCTGGGCGAGGTGTACGGCGACCTGCTGCGCGCCGCCGGTGCCAGCGAGCGGCTGATGGAGCTGTTGGCCAGCGAGTCGCCCGTGCAATCCCCCTCGCAGCCACTGACGCTGCACCGCACCGAGGGGGGCAGCACCGTGGTGTTCCACAAGCTGGGTTTTCACTACCCTTCGCGCCCCCAGCAGCCCGCGC
Organism: Polaromonas sp.; assembly: GCA_013823635.1. Taxonomy (GTDB): domain Bacteria; phylum Pseudomonadota; class Gammaproteobacteria; order Burkholderiales; family Burkholderiaceae_C; genus UBA2334. The sequence goes on from PNML01000017.1 coordinate 4,071, forward strand.
TCAACGACTTCAGCCTGCAGGTTCACCCCGGCCAAACGGTGGCGCTGGTCGGGGCCAGTGGTGCGGGCAAAACCACGGTGTTTGGCCTGCTGCTGCGTTTCTATGACCCCAGCACGGGCCACATCGAGCTGGATGGCCAGCGGACCGACCAACTCAGCCTGACGGACCTGCGCAGCCAGGTGGGCATCGTGCCCCAGGATGCGGTCATTTTTTCGAGCTCGGCGCTGGAGAACATCCGCTACGGCCGCCCCGGTGCGAGCGACGACGAGGTGCGCTCCGCCGCCCGCGCAGCCTTCGCGGACGAGTTCATTGCGCAGTTGCCCCAGGGCTACGACACCTTTCTGGGCGAACGCGGCGTGCGGTTGTCGGGCGGACAGAAGCAGCGCATTGCGATTGCGCGGGCACTGCTCAAGAACCCGCCCTTGCTGCTGCTGGACGAAGCCACCAGTGCGCTGGACGCCCACAGCGAGCGCATGGTGCAGGCGGCACTGGAGTCGGCCATGCGGGGGCGCACCACCCTGGTCATTGCCCACCGGCTGGCCACGGTGCAACGCGCCGACCACATCGTGGTGCTGGACCACGGGCACTTGATCGAGCAAGGCACCCACGCCGATCTGGTGGCCCGGGGCGGGGTGTACGCAGGCTTGGCGGCCTTGCAGTTTCAGGCCTGACCTGAAGCCACGCAGGGTTATGCGCGGCGCGCATCAGGGCCTGTGCAACTGGCCTTGGACGCGGCCGCAGGCAGTGCTTACAGTGCGCGCTGGCTCAGACACCACAGGAGATCCCTCGCATGACCAGCAACCCCATGTCACCCACCGGTGACGGCCACACCCCCCCCCAAACCACCCCCCTGGTACAGCACACGCTGCCCTCCTACCTGCAGGCCAACAACCTGGGACCTTGGGGCATTTACCTGCAGCAGGTGGACCGCGTGGTGCCCTACCTGGGCGACCTCGCGCGCTGGGTCGAGACCCTCAAGCGCCCCAAGCGGGCGCTGATTGTGGATGTGCCCATCCAGATGGACAACGGCACCATTGCGCACTACGAGGGCTACCGGGTGCAGCACAACACGTCCCGCGGCCCCGGCAAGGGCGGCATTCGTTTTCACCAGGACGTGACCCTGTCCGAGGTGATGGCGCTGTCGGCGTGGATGTCCATCAAAAACGCCGCCGTCAATGTGCCGTTCGGAGGAGCCAAAGGCGGCATCCGTGTGGACCCGAAAACACTCTCGCGCGGTGAACTGGAACGCATCACGCGCCGCTACACCAGCGAAATCGGCATCATCATTGGCCCCACCAAAGACATCCCGGCGCCCGATGTGAACACCAACGACCAGATCATGGCCTGGATGATGGACACCTACTCCATGAACCAAGGCTCCACCGCCACCGGGGTGGTCACCGGCAAACCCATTGACCTGGGCGGATCACTGGGTCGCCGCGAGGCCACTGGGCGTGGTGTCTTCACCGTGGGCTGTGAGGCCGCTCAACGCATTGGGCTGGATGTGACACACGCCCGCGTGGCCGTGCAGGGATTTGGCAATGTGGGTGGCGTCGCCGCCAGGTTGTTCGCCAACGAAGGGGCCCGCGTGGTGGCGGTGCAGGACCATGGTGGCACGGTCTACCGCGAAGCCGGACTGGACGTGAACGCCTTGCTGGAACATGTGGCACAGAGTGGCAGTGTGGCTGGCTTTGCACCCGCAGAGGTGCTGCCAGACGATCAGTTTTGGGATGTGGACTGCGACATCCTCATTCCCGCCGCGCTGGAGCAGCAGATCACGGAAGCCAATGCCGGTCGAATCAAGGCCCGCATGGTCATCGAAGGCGCCAACGGGCCCACCACCCCCCAGGCGGACGACATCCTGCACGAGCGCAACGTGCTGGTGCTGCCCGATGTGATTGCCAATGCTGGCGGCGTGACGGTGAGTTACTTTGAATGGGTGCAGGACTTCTCCAGCTTTTTCTGGAGCGAAGACGAAATCAATGCCCGCCTGGTCAAAATCATGCGGGAGGCGTTTTCGTCCATCTGGATCGTGGCACAGACCCACGGTGTGAGCCTGCGAACCGCCACCTACATCGTGGCCTGCAAACGCATACTGCACTCGCGCGAAATGCGCGGCCTGTACCCCTGACGCCGGGACATGCGCTGTGTGGCGACGCCCCACAGCGCTCAGCAGCCCCGCCTCATTGCAAGGTGTTTTTGGTGCCAGACAACAGGGGAATGGGCACCACATCTATGCCCTCATCCAGCAGCTCCAGGGTTTCTTTCAGCGTGGCTTCACCCCGAATGGCCTTGGGCTCCAGTTCGCCGTGGTGCATGCGGCGGGCCTGTTCGGGGAAACGATCACCCACATCCTCGGTGTGCGCCATCACCTCGCGCAAGGCTTTCAGGAACACCGCTTGCATGTCCCGCGAGAATCCCTGCGGCACAGTCGGCTGCCCCTCGGCGTTCGAAGGGGGGACAGCAGAAGACGCGCCTGTCGCCCCTGAAGGCAACGTGGGGGTGGGAGTTGGTTCTTTGGTCGCCATGGTAGGCGATTGGTCGGGACCCGTGCCACCCTTCAGGTTCAAGCGCGGCGCGCTGGGGAGCTTGACCACGTGGGCATCCCCACACAAGGGGCAGGTGAGCAAACCACGCTGCAGCTGGTCTTGAAAGTCACTTTCGCTGCCGAACCAGCCCTCGAAGCTGTGGTCACGTTGGCAGGTCAGGTTCAGCACCTTCATGGTTCAGAACTCCTTGACATCCGACACGCCTGCCAGGGCCGGCACACACGGCACAAAAGGGCCAGCAGGTCGCACATGGCCAGGGTCGCTGGCGTCCCGCCAGGTCAAGGACCACGCATCGGACGCCACATTTTGCAACCACAACAGGCCAACCAGGGTTTTGGCGTCGGTGAGCAACCCCTCCCGGGCCCACCCCAGGAGCTCAGCGGGAGTGGCCATGAACACGTCGAGAAACTCCCCGTCATCCAGCCGGCGCTCACCTGCGGTCAACCCACGGGCGAACCACACGTCGATGTGCTCCGTTGAATAGGAGATGACAGGGTGCATCACACCGGCATGGGCCCACTCGCGGGCGACATAGCCGGTTTCCTCTTGCAGTTCCCGTTGGGCACACGCGAGACTGTGCTCACCGGGATCCAGCTTGCCAGCGGGAAACTCCACCATCGCCTTGCCCATGGGGTATCGATACTGCCGCTCCATGACCAGGCGGCCATCGTCGAGAGCGGCCACCACCATCACCGCACCAGGATGAATCACAAATTCGCGGCTCGCGGTTGCACCGGACGGCAACAACACATCGTCCCTGACGGCGTGCAAGAAACGTCCCCTCAGCAGGGTATCTCGTCGAAGACCGGTTTCAGTCAGGTGTGAGTGTGGGCCGGTCACGTGGGTCCTTTGCCCATCCGGAAGAACAGGCCAATGCGCCGGGTGTCGGCCAGGGAAATGCTGGACATCCAAGCACCCAGGTCAGGATTTGCGCAGGTACCTGAACACGAAGCCAGGAAAGGCCAGGGTCAAAAACAACGCAGCTGTGGTGGCGTAAAACTCCCACCGCTGGGGGTAGATTTGCCCCACGGCCTGCTCGAGCAGCAACGCGATGCCGCCCACCACCAGATAAAGCACCACCAGCTCCACCAACCGGTTACCCAGCGTTTTGGGTTTGGCAGACGGCAACACCGCCAACCAGCGGTCGGTGAAAAAAGGCAGGTTGGCGCCCAACACCGCCAACACAATCACCGACCAAACGGACGCAGCCAAAGACATCTGTGTTCCCGGCTCAGTTGAACAGGTTGGCCACCGCCTGCGTGCACAGCGTCATCAGGCCACCCGGCAAGACACCCAACACCAGCACCAGCAGCCCATTCAGGGACAACACTGCGCGGACATCGGCAGGTGCCTCAATGGCGGCTGTCTGCGTGGGCGCGTCAAAGTACATCACCTTGACCACGCGGAGGTAATAGAAAGCACCGATCAGCGACATCATCACGGCAAACACAGCCAGACCGATGTGGAAGGCCTGCCCAGACACCACCAAAGCCTGAAGCACCGCCAATTTGCCATAGAAGCCCACCAGCGGTGGAATACCCGCCAACGAGAACATGAAAATCGCCATCACCCCTGCGAGCATGGGGCTGCGCTGGTTCAATCCCGCGAAATCCGCGATGTCCTCAGACTCAAAGCCGCGACGCGCCAACACCAAAATGACCCCGAAACTGCCCAAAGTGGTGAGCACATAGGTCACGGCGTAAAACATACCTGCGCTGTAGGCATTGGACGCATTGCCCAAGCTCCCCCCCACGTTGCCAGCGACAAAAGCCAGCAGCAGGAAACCCATTTGCGAAATGGTGGAAAAGGCCAACATGCGCTTCAGGTTGGACTGCGCGATGGCGGCCAAGTTGCCCACCAGCAAGGAACCCACCGCAAGCACCGCCATCATTTGCTGCCAGTCGGCCGACAATGGCATCATGCCCTCCACCAGCAAGCGGATGACGATGGCAAATGCAGCGAGCTTGGGCGCTGCACCGATGAGCAAGGTGACCACGGTGGGTGCACCCTGGTAGATGTCGGGTATCCACATGTGGAATGGCACTGCGCCCAATTTGAAGGCCAGTCCAGCCACCATGAACACCACACCCAGCATGAGCACTTGCTTGTTGTGTTCACCCGAGCCAATCACCTGCATGACCTTGGACACGTCCAACGATCCTGTGGCGCCGTACATCATGGACATGCCGTAAAGCAGGAAACCGCTGGCCAAAGCACCCAGCACGAAGTACTTCATGGCCGCCTCGGTGGCTCGACCATCGTCCCGGCGCAGGGCCACCAGCGCGTAGCTGGACAGGGTCAACATCTCCAAGCCCAGGTAAATGACCAGGAAGTTGTGACCGGAAATCATGATGAATATGCCCAGCAGCGCGAACAGCGACAACGTGAACAACTCGCCCCCGCCCATCATGTCGCGGTTGGCGGCATAACTGCGCCCGTACACGAGAGTGACCATGAGGGCAAGGCTGGCAAAACACTTGAGCCAATTGCCCATTGGGTCAGAAACCACCATGCCACCAAACCCGTACACCGTGTGGCCGGTCTGGGCATACATGGCCAACAGAATGGTCAATGCCCCCAGCGTCAGCAACGTCAAGGCATGTGTGGCACCGCGCAGCGGCGTTTTGACACCCAAATCAACCAGCGCGATGACACACGCCATGATCAGGAGCAGGATTTCAGGGTAGGCAACCACCCAGCTGAGGTTGTCAATCATTGTCTTGTTGGTAGATGAGGGGTCAAGGCAACTTGGACACAGCCACGTGCTGCAACAGTTGAGCCACTGAGGTGTTCATGACGTCGGTGAACGGCTTGGGATAGACACCCATGTACAGAACGGCCACAGCCAGCAAACCGAGCATGAAGAACTCGCGGTCATTGATGTCCACCAGCTCCTTGACATGGTCATTGCCGGGGGCACCAAAGTACACGCGCTTGAACATCCACAGGCTGTATGCCGCACCAAAAATGAGCGCCGAGGCAGCCATCATGCCAATCCAAAAGTTGAACTTCACGGCGCCGAGGATCACCATCCATTCACCCACGAAGCCGGCCGTACCGGGCAACCCGCAGTTGGCCATCACAAACAGCAGCACCAGGGCGCTGAATTTGGGCATGCTGTTGACCACCCCACCGTAGTCGGCGATTTGACGGGAATGCATGCGGTCGTAGAGCACACCAATGGACAGGAACATGGCAGCAGACACAAATCCATGCGCGATCATCTGAACAATGGCGCCCGAAACACCCAGGTCACTGAAGATGAAGAACCCCAGTGTCACAAAACCCATGTGAGCCACCGAGGAATACGCCACGAGCTTTTTCATGTCCTTTTGCACCATTGCCACGAGGCCGACGTACAGCACCGCGATCAAGGACAGCGTGATCATGAAACCAGCCCACTGGTGGGACGCATCAGGAGCGATGGGCAGTGAAAAGCGCAGGAAACCATAGGCGCCGAGCTTCAACATGATGGCGGCCAGTACCGCAGAACCACCGGTGGGCGCTTCCACGTGCACATCGGGCAGCCAGGTGTGCACCGGCCACATGGGCACCTTAACAGCAAAAGCGGCCAAAAAAGCGAAGAACAACAACGTTTGCGATTTGCCGTCCAGCGGGAGCTTGTGCCAGACCTGGATGTCAAAACTGCCGCCGGACTGGTTGTACAAATAAACCAGCGCCACCAGCATCAGCAAGGAGCCCATGAGGGTGTACAAGAAGAACTTGAAGGCCGCATAAATTTTGTTGGACCCACCCCAGATACCGATGATCAGGTACATGGGTATCAGCGTGGCCTCAAAGAACACGTAGAACAGCATCCCATCCAGGGCACTGAACACGCCGATCATCAAGCCCGACAGGATCAGGAAAGCGCCCATGTACTGGTTGACCCGCTCGGTGATGACCTCCCACGCGGAAATGACCACGATGACCGTGATGAAAGCCGTCAGAGGCACCAGCCACAGAGAAATCCCATCCACACCGAGGTGGTAGTGAATGTTGAAGCGCTCAACCCACAACACTTTTTCGACGTGCTGCATGGCGGCTGTGTCAACCACAAACCCGGTGTACAGCGGCACGGTGATAAACAAACTCACCACCGCACCAATCAGCGCAATCCAGCGCACCACATGCGCTTGGTCGTCACGGCCCATGGCCAACAGGAGGGCGCCAAAAAAAATCGGCACCCAAATCGCAAGGCTCAACAAACCCATTTAATTCTTCTCCTTACTTGGCGAGCCAAACGAAATACGTCAGGAACAGGAACAATCCAGCGATCATGACCAATGCGTAGTGGTAAAGGTACCCGGTCTGGGCGTATTTGGTCACCTTGGACACCCACCCCACCAGCTTCCAACTGGCATTCACCACACCGGCCTCAATCAACCCCTGGTCGCCGCCCTTCCAGAAGCCGATGCCCAATCCCCGAGCTGCTTTGGCGAGCACGTTCTCGTTGAACCAATCGAGGTAATACTTGTTTTCCAAGATGGTGTTCACTGGCCCCAGCGCACGCTTGAATGCCGCTGGCACGGCCGGGTTGACCAGGTACATGTACCAGGCCACCACCACACCGCTCACGGCGAGCCAGAAAGCTGGCGTCACCAACGCATGCAGCGCCAATTCGGCTGGACCGTGGATCAGGTCCGCCAACTTTTCCATGGAAGGATGCAATGCCCCATTGACAAAGACAGCGTCCTTGAGGAAATCACCGAACAACATGGGCATGACGGTCATGAACCCGATGACCACCGACGGCACCGCCAAGAGCACCAAAGGCACAGTGACCACCCAGGGAGACTCGTGGGGTTTGTCATCAGTGTGGTGGTGCCCATGGGCGTCGTGGTGACCATGGTGGGCATCTGGATTCTGGTCGTAACGCTCCTTGCCGTGAAAAACAAGGAAGTACATGCGGAATGAATAAAAGGCAGTGATGAACACACCGGCCAGCACCGCGAAGTGGGCGAAGCCGGCTGCAGGCAATTGGCTGAAGTGCACCGCCTCGATGATGCTGTCCTTGGAGTAAAAGCCCGAGAACAGCGGCGTGCCGATCAGCGCCAGCGACCCCAGCAGGGAAGTGATCCAAGTGACGGGCATGTACTTGCGCAGCCCGCCCATCCAACGGATGTCTTGGTTGTGGTGCATCCCCATGATGACTGAGCCGGCCCCCAGAAACAGGAGGGCCTTGAAAAACGCATGGGTCATCAGGTGGAACACAGCCACTGAATACGCAGAGGCGCCCAATGCCACGGTCATGTACCCCAATTGAGACAACGTGGAATAGGCCACCACGCGTTTGATGTCGTTTTGAATGATGCCAAGAAAGCCCATGAACAAAGCCGTGATGGCACCGATCACCAGAATGAAATTGAGTGCCACATCACTCATCTCAAACAATGGCGACATGCGGGCCACCATGAAGATGCCGGCGGTGACCATGGTCGCTGCGTGTATCAGCGCAGAAATCGGTGTCGGACCTTCCATGGAGTCTGGCAGCCAAACGTGCAGGGGAAATTGGGCCGACTTGCCCATGGCACCCACGAACAAACAAATGCAGATGACGGTGATCAGCATCCACCCCGTACCTGGCAGCATCACACCGGCCAAGGTGTCGGACTTCGCGAACACCTCCGAATAGTTCAGCGTGCCCGTGAACGCCACGATCAGGCCGATACCAAGGATGAATCCAAAGTCACCAACACGGTTGACCAGAAACGCCTTCATGTTGGCGAAAATGGCCGTTGGCTTGTTGTACCAAAAGCCGATGAGCAAGTAGGACACCAACCCAACCGCTTCCCATCCGAAAAACAACTGCAGCAGGTTGTTGCTCATCACCAGCATCAACATGGCGAATGTGAACAACGAAATGTAGGAGAAAAAGCGGTTGTAGCCTTCGTCCTCTTCCATGTAACCGATGGTGTAGATGTGGACCATCAGCGACACGAAGGTGACGACACACATCATCATGGCGGTCAATCCATCGACCATGAAGCCGATTTCCATCTTGAGACCGCCAACCACCATCCACTCATAGATGGTGGCGTTGAATCGGGCCCCGTCCAACGCCACGTCTCTCAGCGTCAAGGCGGACAGCACAAATGCGATGGTCACGCCCAAGATGGTGAAGGTGTGCGACAACCGCCGCCCGAACCAATTGCTGCCAAAACGGGTGCCCCACACACCGGCCAGCACAGCCCCAATCAAGGGGGCGAGGGGAACAGCCAGCAAGGTACTGGCAGAAAGCGTCGAACTCATGGCTATGTGTTTCCCTGTTCAGCCCTTGAGCTCATTGAGCTCATCGACATTGATGGAGGATTTGTTTCTGAACAACAGCACAAGAATCGCCAGTCCGATGGCAGATTCAGCCGCAGCCACAGTCAGGATGAAAAAAACGAACACCTGTCCATGCATGTCGCCCAAATAGTGGGAGAACGCCACAAAGTTCATGTTGACGGCGAGCAACATCAGTTCAATGGCCATCAACAGCACGATCAGGTTCTTGCGATTCAGGAAGATGCCTGTGACGGAAATGGCAAACAAAATGGCCCCCAACCCGAGGAAATGTCCAAGCGTCAAGCTCATGATTTACCCCCCTTGTCACCGACCGTGTTGCCCAGACCCGCGGAACCGGATTGGCCAGTGGCGGGCATGGCAACCACCACCAAACGGTCTTTGGCTCGAACGTGGACTTGCAAACTGGGGCTGATGGCTTTGCTGTCTTTGCGCTCCCGCAGGGTGAGTGCAATGGCAGCAATCATCGCCACCAACAAGATGACAGCAGCAGCCTGTATGGGATAAAGGTACTCCGTGTAGAGCAACAGGCCCAACTGATGGGTGTTGGACTGTGCGATCCCTCCACCAACTGAAGGCAGCTGTGCGGATGTCTGCTCAAAACCGACCCAAACCACAGCCGTCAGTTCAGCGGCGACCAAGCCGCCCAAAATGAGCGCCAAAGGCGCGTGTACCCAAAACCCTTTGCGAACCGCATCAATGCGCACATCCAACATCATCACGACAAAAAGGAACAGCACCATCACAGCGCCCAGGTACACCAGCACAAGTGTCAAACCCAAGAACTCAGCCTTGAGAATCAACCACACACCCGCCGCCTGAGAAAAAGCCAGCATCAGGTACAGCACGGCGTGCACAGGGTTACGGGCAGTGACGACCTGCACCGAAGCAAACAGCAACACCGCTGCAAAAAGATAAAAAAAACCAGTCTGGTAGTCCATAAGAAATAAGCTTGACGTTGTTGGACTCAGCGATACGGCGCATCGGCGGCCTTGGCCTGCGCTATCTCGCTCTCAAATTTGTCGCCAACGGCCAGAAGCATCTCCTTGGTGAAGTACAGATCGCCTCGTTTTTCACCGTGGTACTCCAGGATGTGTGTCTCCACGATGGAATCAACGGGGCAGCTCTCTTCACAAAAGCCACAAAAAATGCACTTGGTCAAATCGATGTCGTAACGGGTGGTCCGTCGGCTGCCGTCATCCCGTACGTCCGATTCAATCGTGATGGCCATGGCTGGACACACGGCCTCACACAATTTGCAGGCAATGCAGCGCTCCTCCCCGTTTTCATAACGGCGCAAGGCGTGCAGCCCCCTGAACCTGGGGGACAACGGCGTCTTTTCCTCCGGGAACTGGATGGTGACCTTGCGCTTGAACGCATAACGCCCGGTCAACGCCATGCCTTTGAGGAGCTCAACCAACAGAAAACTTTTGACAAAGTCCCTGAAGGAAAAAGGGGCAACGGTTGCTGTAGTCATTTGCAAGTGGCCTGTTTATTTCCAGATATTCCAGGGGGTTTGCATGAGCGCACCCACCAGAAGCAACCAAACCAAGGTGACGGGGATGAAAATTTTCCAGCCCAAGCGCATGATTTGGTCATACCGGAACCTCGGAAACGTGGCTCGCACCCACAAGAAAAGTGAGACCACAAAGAATGTTTTAGCGCCCAACCAGATCCATCCTGGCACCCAATTGAACACCTGGCTGTCGATGGGAGATTGCCAACCGCCAAGGAACATCAGCACGGCCAATATGGACACCAACCACATGCTGGCGTACTCGGCCAGGAAAAAGATGGCAAATCCCATTCCTGAGTACTCAACCATGTGCCCGGCAACAATTTCGGCTTCACCTTCCACCACGTCAAATGGATGGCGATTGGTTTCGGCGATGCCTGAGATGACATACACCACAAAAATGGGCAACAAGGGCAACCAGTTCCATGACAGGAAGGTCAAGCCCATGTTGGCACCCATGCCGCGGCCCTGAGACGAAACGATGTCGACAAGGTTCAAGCTACCCGACACCATCACCACCACCAGAAAACAGAAGCCGATGGCAATTTCGTAACTGACCATTTGCGCAGATGCTCGCAATGCACCCAAGAACGCGTATTTGGAGTTTGATGCCCACCCGGCGATGATTACGCCGTACACCTCAATGGAGGTAATCGCCAAAATCACCAGAAGTCCTGCGTTCACGTTGGCCAACATGGTTTCAGGACCGAATGGCACCGCCACCCAAGCGGCCAGTGCAGGCATGATGGCCATCACGGGACCCAGCACGAACAGCCCCTTGGCCGCAGCTGACGGCTGAATGATCTCCTTCGTCAGAAGCTTCACCGCATCTGCGATGGGCTGCAACAGGCCCATGGGCCCCACGCGGTTGGGGCCGTGCCGCACCTGCATCCACGCGAGCAACTTACGCTCCCACAGCGTCAGGTAGGCGACAGCACCCATGAGCGGCGCCAGCAGGACCACGATTTTGAGCAATATCCACAAAACGGGCCAGACCGCACCGACCCACCAAGTGGCCCCACTCAGCCCGAGCCCAGCGTTGTAAATCGAATCAATCATGTTGCCGAAACCCCAATCTGTTGCGAGCCTTGACGACCGTCGGCGGTTGCCTGCAATGAAGGCGCACGCCGAACGATGGCATCCAACTGATACGCGCCCGTCGTGCACGGTTGTGCAGCCGCAGGATTCAGATCGATGGCACTGACATCCGAAACGACCGCCCCATCCAAAGGAATCACGTCGCCAAGGGTGGCTTTTGGCAATGCAGCAGCCAAAACCTCCGCTTGAGTCTCGTGAACAAAGGTTGGCAACCCCAGCATGCTGCCAAGAGCACGCAGGACTTTCCAGCCCGGACGGGTTTCCCCCAAAGGTTTGACAACGGCATGAAAGCTCTGCAACCGTCCTTCCGCATTCACGAACGACCCTGCGGTTTCTGTGAACGGGGCAATCGGCAACAGCACATCGCTACAGTCCAAATTGGCCTTGAAAGCACTCAAGGTAACGACCATTTTTGCAGAAGCAACGGCAGAAACCGCCTCTGACCCTTTGCAGGTGTCAAAACGGGGCTCTGCATTGAGCAGCAGCAACGCCTTCATGCCTCCATCCAGCATCTGGACAGCATTGAGACCGTTCGACATGGGCTGTGCCCCAACGAGTTGGGCCCCCACGGTGTTGCTCGCTTCTGTCAGGTAGCCAACCGTGGCCCCCGTCCTGGAACCTATCCATTGAGCAAGCTGCAACAAGCTGGCGGCCCGTTGATGATGTGCGGCGGCATTACCCAACAAAATGGCTTTGCGGTCACCCGAGAGCAAGGATTCCGCGACTCGCGCCGACTGGGCATCCGCAGGGACATCGGTGGGTGGTGGCACGTCCAATAGTCGGGCAACCGCTGTCGCCACCCTTGCCAACGCCGCAACCCAGGTGGTGGCGGGCTCTTCAATCGTCGTGTCCAGGGGCATGGCCCACTGGGGAGTCGCCGAATGAATGGCATGCACCTGTGCGCCGCGACGCGCCGCCTGTCGAATTCTGAGCGCAAACAACGGATGCTCTTTGCGCAAATTGCCTCCGACAACAAGCACCCTGTCAAGAGAGGACAGAGAGGCAATGCTCCTGCCCAACCAGTGCACACCCGAAGACCTACCTGGCGCCTGCTGACGCAAACGGTGGTCAATGTTGTCAGAGCCCAGTGCGCGCATCAACGTGGCTGCAAGGTACAGCTCCTCCACCGTGCTGTGTGGGCTCGCCAGCAATCCGATGGACTGCGCACCGTGATTATTCCTGACATCGTTCAAACCGTTGGCCACATACTCCAGGGCGGTGGCCCAATCAACCGTCCGCCATTCTCCACCCTGCTTGAGCATGGGCTGCGTCAGGCGCTCAGGGCCATTGAGTGCCTCGTAGGAGAAGCGGTCTCTGTCTGCAATCCAGCATTCATTGACGGCATCATTCTCCAACGGAAGAACGCGCATCACCTTGTGGTTTTTCACCTGCACAACTACGTTGGCACCGGTGGAATCATGGGGGCTGATCGATTTACGTCGCGACATCTCCCAGGTTCTGGCGCTGTACCTGAAAGGCTTGCTCGTCAATGCTCCCACAGGGCAAATGTCAATCATGTTGCCCGACAGTTCAGAGTCGATGGAAGCACCCACAAAAGTTTCAATTTCTGCGTGTTCTCCTCTGTGGGACATGCCCAACTCCATCACGCCAGCAATCTCTTGACCAAAGCGGACGCAACGGGTGCAGTGAATACACCGACTCATCTCTTGCATGGAGATCAACGGTCCAACGTTCTTGTTGGCAACGACCCGCTTCTCTTCTGTATAGCGGGAACTGGACCCACCGTAACCCACCGCGAGGTCTTGCAACTGACATTCGCCTCCCTGATCGCAAATTGGGCAATCGAGCGGGTGATTGATGAGCAAAAACTCCATCACCGACTGCTGCGCCTTGATGGCTTTGTCGCTTTTCGTCCGAACGACCATGCCTTGGGTGACCGGCGTGGCACACGCTGGCATGGGCTTGGGCGCTTTCTCGACATCAACCAAACACATGCGGCAGCTGGCGGCAATGGAGAGCTTTTTGTGATAACAAAAATGGGGAATGTAGACGCCTGCTTGCTCAGCCGCATGCATGACCATGCTGCCCGGTGCGACTTCAACCTTCTGTCCGTCGAGTTCTATTTCAACCATATTCAAAGGTCCTCAGGCATTGGCTGAGACCATGCAGGTCTTGTGCTCAATGTGGTGCTCAAATTCATGCCGGAAGTGCTTGATCATGGCGCGAACAGGCATAGCGGCAGCATCACCCAGTGCGCAGATGGTGCGCCCCTGGATGTTGTCAGACACCGTGTTCAGCAATTCAAGGTCTTCGGGTTTGCCATGACCGTGCTCAATTCGGTCCACCAAACGCCATAGCCAGCCAGTCCCTTCTCGGCAAGGCGTGCATTGCCCACAAGACTCATGCATGTAGAAATACGACAACCGCAGCAAACTGTTGACCATACAACGGCTGTCGTCCATCACGATCACCGCACCGGAGCCCAGCATGGAGCCTGCTTTGGAGATTGAGTCATAGTCCATGTCCGTGGACATCATCACATCGGCAGGCAGCACGGGCATGGAAGAACCACCAGGAATCACTGCCTTGAGTTTTCTACCCGGCCGCACTCCACCTGCCAATTCCAAGAGTTGCGCAAACGGCGTGCCCATGGGCACCTCGTAATTGCCTGGGCGTTGCACATCGCCACTGACAGAAAAGATTTTTGTGCCACCGTTGTTGGGTTTCCCACAAGCAAGGTAGGCGGCACCACCATTTCGGATGATCCAGGGCACAGCAGCAAATGTCTCTGTGTTATTGATGGTGGTCGGTTTGCCGTACAAACCAAAGCTCGCTGGAAATGGCGGCTTGAATCTGGGTTGGCCCTTTTTCCCCTCCAGAGACTCCAGCAAAGCGGTTTCCTCGCCACAGATGTACGCACCAAACCCATGGGCAGCGTGCAACTGGAAACTGAAAGAGCTGCCCAATATGGCATCCCCCAGAAACCCCGCAGATTGTGCTTCCTCAAGCGCTGCCTCAAACCGATCGTAGGTGCTGAATATTTCCCCATGAATGTAGTTGTATCCAACAGAGATACCCATGGCATAGGCTGCAATCGCCATTCCCTCAATCACCACATGTGGGTTGAAATGGAGGATGTCCCTGTCCTTACAGGTGCCCGGCTCGCCTTCGTCTGAATTGCAAACCAAATATTTCTGACCAGGAAATTGCCTGGGCATGAAGCTCCACTTCAATCCCGTCGGGAAGCCTGCGCCACCCCGCCCGCGCAAAGCGGACTCTTTCACGGTTGCAATCACCTCATCCTGCGTCATCCCGGGACCGCCATCGGCACCGAGTATTCTCTTCAAGGCCTGATAACCCCCCCTGGAAACATAGTCCGCCAGATGCCAGTTGGCACCGGTAAGGCCAGCATAAATCTGCGGGTTGATGTGCCGACCGTGGAAGCACGTTTCGTGGCCAGAAGCGGCAAATTGAGCCAGCACTTGCTGCGCGTTCATGGGTTTACCTCTGCAGCCTTCAATCCATCAATGAGTTGATTCAACTTTTCGTTGCTCATGAAACTGCACATGTGCCGGTCATTCACCAACATCACTGGCGCGTCTGCACATGCGCCCAGGCACTCACTCTGTTGGAGAGTGAAGAGCCCATCCGGTGTGGTTCCACCCACCGCCACGCCGAGCTTGTTGGCCAGATGGTTCAAAGCCTCGTTGCCCCGCCGCAACTGGCACGGCAGGTTGGTGCAGACGTTCAATTTATAACGGCCAACCGCCTGCTGGTTGTACATGTTGTAAAAGGTGGTGACCTCGTGCACCGCCATGGGAGGCATACCAAGGTACTGGGCCAGCGCTATCTCACTCTCAACGCTGACATGACCCAGTTCGTCCTGAACAATCGCCAAGCAAGCCATGACAGCAGACTGACGTTGTTCCTCAGGGTATTTGGCCACCTCACGCGCGAAACGGGCAATCATTGCTTCTGAGATCATCGGTCAATCTCTCCAAACACAATATCCATGGTCCCAATGATGGCCACGGCATCCGCCAGCATGTGACCCTTGGCGAGTTCGTCCATGGTGGCCAAGTGCGCGAATCCTGGGGCACGAATCTTCATGCGATACGGTTTATTGGCCCCATCGCTGACAAAATAAATACCAAACTCACCCTTCGGATGCTCAACTGCTGCATAAGCTTCACCCTCTGGCACGTGAAAACCCTCAGTGAACAATTTGAAATGGTGAATCAACTCCTCCATGCTCGACTTCATGGATTCACGTGAAGGAGGTGCGACTTTGTGGTTGTCGGTGATGACTGGACCAGGATTCGCCTTCAGCCAAGCCACGCATTGGCGAATGATGCGGTTGGATTGATTCATTTCCTCCATGCGGACCAGGTACCGGTCATAGCAGTCCCCAGTTTTGCCCACAGGGATATCGAAATCCATGTTCGCGTACACATCGTAGGGCTGCTTCTTCCGCAAATCCCACGCAATCCCGGAGCCACGCAACATCGGCCCGGTCATGCCAAGGTTCAATGCGCGCTCGGGACTCACCACCCCAATTCCAACGGTTCGCTGTTTCCAGATTCGGTTATCTGTGAGGAGTGTGTGGTACTCCGCCAGGTATCCGGTAAAGCGTTGGGTGAAGTCATCAATGAAATCGAGCAAGGACCCTTGTCGGTTTTTGTTCAACTCGGCAATACCACGCGCATTCCTCACCTTGTTCGGTTTGTATTGCGGCATGGTCTCAGGCAAGTCCCTGTAGACCCCACCCGGACGGAAATACGCCGCATGCATCCGCGCACCCGAGACCGCCTCGTACATGTCGAACAGATCTTCCCGCTCCCGGAAGGCATAAATCAAGATGGTGGAACTACCACAATCATTGCCGTGTGAGCCCAACCACATGAGGTGGTTCAGCAACCGAGTGATTTCAGAAAACATCACCCGGATGTATTGAGCACGAACCGGTACGTCTATGCCCAACAGCTTTTCGATGGCCAGGCAATAGGCGTGTTCGTTGCACATCATGGACACATAGTCCAGTCGATCCATGTAAGGCAGCGATTGAATGAAAGTTTTATATTCTGCCAGCTTCTCGGTGGCACGGTGCAACAAACCAATGTGAGGGTCTGCACGCTGGACCACTTCGCCGTCCAACTCAAGCACCAACCGGAGAACGCCGTGTGCCGCAGGGTGCTGCGGGCCGAAGTTGAGCGTGTAGTTTTTGATTTCTGCCATTTGATTCAAGCACCAATAATTCTCAGTGCAATCCTCCGTAATTGTCCTCACGCACCACACGTGGTGTATTTTCCCGAGGCTCTATGGTGATCGGCTCGTAAACCACACGACGGCGATCTGCGTCGTAGCGCATTTCCACGTAACCTGACAAAGGAAAGTCTTTTCTGAACGGATGACCGATGAATCCGTAATCAGTCAAAATCCGGCGAAGGTCACTGTGACCATCAAATACCACCCCATACAGATCAAAGGCCTCCCGCTCAAACCATGATGCTGAAGCCCAAATTGACGTCACAGACTGCACGCGAGGAAAGTCATCATCCACCGCAAACACCTTCACACGCAAGCGATGGTTCAGGGTGACTGATAGCAAGTGAACAACCACCGCGTAACGGAAGGGCGCCGAAAACTTGCCTTCATATGTCGAATAATCCACACCACAAAGGTCAATCAGCTGATCGAAAGCCAAGTCCTTGTGGGATTGCAGAAGTCGCATGACTTCCAAATAGTCGGACGCCCCCACCGTCAACATCACTTCACCCCGAGCAACCTGGAGATCGGCCACCATTGCCCCAAGTGCCGTCGAAATAGAATTCACCAATTCTTCAGGTGTGCGAGCATTTTCAGACATGATATTGAGCATGGATGATTAAACACGCGCAATGGTGTTGGTCCGTCGAATTTTTTGCTGCAACTGAATGATTCCGTACAACAGAGCCTCCGCGGTCGGCGGACAACCTGGTACATAAACATCCACAGGAACCACGCGATCACATCCGCGAACCACTGAATAACTGTAGTGATAGTAACCACCGCCATTCGCGCAAGATCCCATGGATAGCACCCACCGCGGCTCCGCCATCTGGTCGTACACCTTTCGCAGTGCCGGCGCCATTTTGTTGCACAGCGTACCCGCAACAATCATCAGATCAGACTGCCGAGGGCTGGCTCTGAAAACCTCCGCACCAAAACGCGCCAAATCGTACCTGGCGGTGGCGGCATGCATCATTTCCACCGCACAACACGCCAACCCAAAAGTCATTGGCCACAACGAACCCGTCTTGGCCCAATTCACCACCGAGTCATAACTGGTGGTGGCAAAGCCTTCTTTGAATACGCCCTCAATCATGTGCAAATCCTTCCGTCATTCCCAATCAAGAGCACCTTTTGCCCACTCGTAAGCAAACCCAACGACCAGAATGGCAAGAAAGACTACACCCGCCAGAAAGCCCGTCAAACCGATATCCGAAAAGGCAACAGCCCAGGGAATCAGAAATGCGATTTCCAGATCGAACAGTATGAAAAGAATGGCAACCAAGTAATAGCGCACATCGAATTTCATGCGCGCGTCTTCAAACGCTTCGAATCCACACTCGTAGGGGGAATTTTTTTCGGCATCAGGCCTGTTTGGTCCAAGGACATACCCCAAAACCTGAGGAATGATACCGATCGCAATACCAACAAGAATGAACAAAAGAACCGGTAAATACTGTTCAAGCTCCATTCTTTGGCTCCGCATGGCGCATGCTTGCGCTTTGACTTGTCACTGATGGTGCCGACGGCGAGACTCGAACTCGCACAGCTTTCGCCACTACCCCCTCAAGATAGCGTGTCTACCAATTTCACCACGTCGGCTGATGTGCAAGGTAGCCGATCTCGTCGGGTACCAGCCTTTTATTGTAACTTGAAAAATGAGGGTTTCCCTGGATAAAAACCAACCAGCAAGCCCTGGGGCGTCAGGTCACTTTCCGGGTATCTGCGCAGCGCCGGTGACAGGCGCGGCAGGTTCGCTCACCGGCACCGTTGCGGCTGGTGCAACGGACTCCAGCACACTTCCGGATGAGGCGGGCTGGTGACCGCCCAGTGAAGCCAGCATCAAGGTACTGACCAAAAACAAGGTTGCCAGCACGGCTGTGCTGCGCGAAAGAAAGTTGGCACTGCCGCTGGCACCAAACAAGCTGGCTGAACCAGCTCCACCGCTGCCAAAAGCCGCACCCGCATCCGCGCCCTTGCCGTGCTGAACCAAAATAAGACCGATCATGACCACCGCAGACACCAACTGAAGCACCTGCATGATGTTGGAAAAAATATTCACATTCACTCCTAGAAATCAAGTTCATTCACACCGCACTGGCGGCAGCCACAATGGCCAGAAAATCGGCCGCTTTGAGCGATGCGCCGCCAATCAAGCCGCCGTCGATGTCAGGCTGGGACAGCAACAGCGCCGCATTCGACGCATTCATGCTGCCCCCGTACAAAATCCGAGGTAAAGACGCAGACCGCCCACACGCAGCCAACAACTGAGTCCGCAAAACCGCATGCACCTCTTGCGCCTGTTCAGGACTGGCCGTGAGTCCGGTGCCAATCGCCCAAACAGGTTCATAGGCCACCACAATCTCTGTTGCGCAGTGCCCCACGGCATGAATGGCTGCCGCCAATTGACGCTTCACCACCATCATGGTTTGACCCGACTCACGCTCTGCCAAGGTCTCTCCCACGCACACAATGGGGGTGATGCCAGCGGCCAGCGCGCGCTGAGCTTTGGCAGCCACGACTGAATCCGACTCACCGTGGTACTGGCGACGTTCAGAATGCCCCACCAAGGTGTAGCGACATGCAAAATCTCTCAACATGTTGGCGCTGATCTCACCAGTGAACGCGCCTTGATCGTGAGCGGATACATCCTGCGCCCCCCATTTGATGGGCGTACGGACCAATGCATCTTGCACCTGCTGCAAGTACGCGGATGGCACACAAACCGCGACGTCACAAACGGAGTCCCCACCCGCCATGCCAGACACCAACGCGGCCAACAAATCCCGATTGATGGCCAAGCTGCCATTCATTTTCCAGTTGCCTGCAATCAATTTTTTCATGCTCGCTCCTCGTATTCCCAGATCAAGGCTGGGGCTGCCAAGCCAACACCAATTTTCCGATGTGCTGGTTCGACTCCATCAGCGCGTGGGCGTCAGCGGCACATCCAGCAGGAAACACTTGATGGATGACGGGACGGATTACGTGGCTTTCGTACAGCGGCCACACCACCGACTGGAGTTGCCTGGCAATGTCCGCTTTGAAGGCCACTGACCGCGGTCGCAGCGTGGAACCCGTGATGGTCAAACGCCGACGCAACACCAACCCCGCGTCCACCTCTGCATGGACACCGCCCTGAACCGCAATGATCACCGAGCGGCCATCTTCCGCGAGACAGCGGACATTGCGCGCCACATAACTGCCAGCCACCATGTCCAGCACCACATCGACGCCTTCGCCGGCGGTGAGTCGCTGCACCTCGGTCACGAAATCCTGTTCCCGGTAATGGATGGCGTGGTCAGCGCCCAACGCCAGACAGGCTTCGGCTTTCTGGGCAGAACCCACCGTGACCAACACTGTGGCGCCCAATGCCTTGGCCATCTGTATGGCAGTCACACCTATCCCACTCGAACCACCGTGAACCAGCAAAGACTCTCCTGCCAAGAGCCGAGCGCGATCAAACACATTGCTCCACACAGTGAACGTCGTCTCCGGCAGCGAGGCCGCCTCGATGTCCGACAAGCCTTTGGGCACCGGCAAGCATTGTCCGACAGGTGCCACGCAGTACTGCGCGTAGCCTCCGCCAGCCACCAAGGCACACACACGGTCCCCCAACGAGATGCGGTTTTTCTCCATGGCAGCCTTGTCACCGGCAACCACCACCCCCGCCACCTCCAGGCCAGGTATGTCCGATACGCCTGTGGGAGGCGAATACTTGCCCATTCGCTGCAGCACATCGGGACGATTGACGCCTGATGCGCTCACCCGTATGAGCAACTCCCCTGGACCGGCCTGCGGCGTTGGTCTTTCACACAGGCGAAGCATGCCCGCCGCACCTGGGGCAGAAATTTCAACCGCTTGCATGGTGTCGGCAACCATGGAATGCTTGCCCTTTACTGCTGTTGCTGAGCCTGCTCAGCGCCTTCTGAATTCCGGTCAATCAGCGCTTTCATGGACAACTTGACGCGCCCTTTCTCGTCTGTTTCCAGCACCTTGACACGGACAACCTGACCTTCACTGAGGAAGTCGGTCACCTTCTCGACGCGCTGATGGGCAATCTGACTGATGTGCAACAGTCCGTCTTTACCAGGCAGCAAATTGATCAGTGCGCCGAAATCCAGGATTTTGGTGACCGGGCCTTCATAAATTTTGCCGATCTCCACTTCAGCCGTGATCTGTTCAATGCGGCGCTTGGCCTCATCGGCCTTGGCACCGTCCGTGGCGGCGATGGTGATCGTGCCGTCTTCTTCGATGTTGATCTGACAACCCGTTTCTTCGGTCAGCGCGCGGATCACCGCACCACCCTTGCCAATCACGTCGCGGATTTTTTCAGGGTTGATTTTCATGGTGAACAGCTTGGGGGCGAAATCCGACACTTCGGTTTTCGCCTCGCCCATGGCGGCCTGCATCTTGCCCAGAATGTGCATGCGCGCCTCCTTGGCCTGGGCCAGCGCGACCTGCATGATTTCCTTGGTGATGCCCTGAATTTTGATGTCCATTTGCAGTGCGGTGATGCCGTCGGTGGTCCCGGCCACCTTGAAGTCCATGTCCCCCAGGTGATCCTCATCACCCAGGATGTCGGTCAGCACGGCAAAACGATTGGCATCCTTGATCAGCCCCATGGCGATGCCTGCCACATGCGCCTTGAGCGGCACGCCTGCATCCATGAGCGCCAGACAGCCGCCGCACACAGACGCCATGGACGATGAGCCGTTCGACTCGGTGACTTCCGACACCACACGCATGGTGTATGGGAAATCTTCCTTGCTGGGAAGGGCTGCAATCAGGGCACGCTTGGCCAAACGGCCATGGCCAATTTCGCGGCGCTTGGGGCTGCCAAAACGGCCTGCTTCGCCAGTGGCAAAGGGAGGCATGTTGTAGTGCAGCATGAAACGGTCTTCAAATTCGCCGGCCAGTGCGTCAATGCGCTGGGCATCTCGGTCAGTGCCCAGCGTGGCCACCACCAAAGCCTGGGTTTCGCCGCGCGTGAACAAAGCCGAACCGTGGGTCCGGGGCAACACACTATTGCGGATCTCGATGGCGCGCACCGTGCGCGTGTCGCGTCCGTCAATGCGTGGCTCGCCCGCCAGAATTTGGCCACGGACGATGCGTGCCTCAATGTCAAACAGCATGGATTCGACCTTGACACCATCGAACTCCACACCTTCGGCCTTCAGACCAGCCATGACGGCGGCGTAGGCGTCACGGCAAGCTTGTGTGCGTGCCTGTTTGTTGCGGATTTGGTAAGCGGCTGCCAGCTTGTCACCGCCCAAGGCCTCCACCTTGGCAATGAGGGCTTCATCGCGGGCGGGTGCTTGCCAATCCCAAACCGGCTTGCCGGCGTCACGCACCAGCTCGTTGATGGCGGCGATGGCGATGTTGCCCTGCTCATGGCCGTAGACCACAGCGCCCAGCATGACCTCTTCCGTCAGCTGCTGCGCCTCGGACTCCACCATCAGCACGGCGGCCTGGGTGCCCGCCACCACCAAGTCCAGCTGGCTGTCCTTCAGTTGGGTCTGACCGGGGTTGAGCACGTACTCGCCATTCACATAACCCACGCGCGCCGCGCCGATGGGGCCGTTGAATGGGATACCGGAAATGGACAACGCCGCACTGGTGGCAATCATGGCGGCGATGTCGGCCTGCACCTCTGGGTTGAGGCTGACCACATGAACAATGACCTGGACTTCGTTGTAGAAACCCTCAGGAAACAGCGGGCGAATGGGGCGGTCGATCAGGCGACAGGTCAGCGTTTCCAACTCGCTGGGACGGCCTTCGCGCTTGAAGAAGCTGCCGGGAATTTTGCCTGCGGCGTAAGATTTTTCGGTGTAGTCGACCGTCAGCGGGAAGAAGTCTTGCCCTGCCTTGGCTTCATTTTTGGCCACCACGGTGGCCAACACCACGGTGCCGTCCATGTCCAGCAGCACGGCGCCCGTGGCCTGGCGGGCAATCTCACCCGTTTCCATGGTCACCGTGTGCTGACCCCATTGGAAGGTTTTGGTTACTTTGTTGAACATCGTCATGGTTATTCCTTGAAAAGTCCGGCGGGTACTCAGCCACACGCCAAACGGGTGAAAGGTGAAAGGCCACCCTCAACAGCCCGGGGTACACCTCAGAACACGATGCCATTCCAACAAAGCTCCGGGCCCTGAACCTTGATGGAATGACACAGCTTCGCTCTGAACAATGTCGCCCCTGAAATTCGGCGCAACCCCTTCGGGCCACACCCCTCGCCCCCACTTTCGTGGACGCTTAAAGCGCAAAACGCCTGAGCTAGGCAACTAACTCAGGCGTTTTGCATGCACATTGGCAATTATTTGCGCAGACCCAGTTTGGCGATCAGTGCCACATAGCGGTCGGCGTCTTTGGACTTGAGGTAGTCCAACAGTTTGCGACGACGGCTCACCATGCGCAGCAAGCCACGGCGACCATGGTGGTCTTTGGCGTGGGTTTTGAAGTGTGGTGTCAACTCGTTGATGCGAGCGGTCAGCAGACCTACTTGAACCTCAGGGCTACCGGTGTCGCCGGCAGAGCGGGCATTGGAGGCCACCACTTCGGCCTTGATGGATTTAGCAATCATGATTCTCTCTTTACAACTTGCGTCCCGACGCAGCCAGTGAACCCATTTCCAGGGGGTGTCGCCAGCCGCACCGGGCGTGAAAACCGACCACCCCAAATGGCGGCCAGCCCAACATTATAAGGGGCAACCGGTCAGGGTCGCTGCATCTGGCAACTGTGCGGCTGCTCAGCCTTGGCTGCGGTGACCGTGCGCAGGGTACGGAAGCCATAGCCAGAGCCTTCCACGTCAAACTGCACACCGGGCTGACCCTGCCGATCCATCACCGATACCACCAATGGTTGCTGAAACTGGTGGTCGGCCGCGCGCATGCGCCCAGTCTGGCCTGCCATGCTGACCTGAGCGGACTCCATGGCCGACGCCAGCGCACCCACATTCAACACAGGGCGCGGCTCAGCCGAGCGCAGCGCCCGTGAGCCAGCCCGCTCCAGCGACTGCGCCAGCGCCTCGATCATGAACTGCATGCGCAGGTGCACGTAATCGTCCGCGGGCTTGGGAAAGCGTTGGCGAAACGACTGGTAAAAGGCAGCGGACTCTGCTCCCTGCACATTGGGAAACCAATCGGCCACGGCAATCACCTTGCCCACGCCGGCATCGCCGATGGCCGCGGGCGCCCCCATGGCGTTGCCATAAAACGTGTAGAACGTGCCGTCAAAGCCCACCTCCCGCGCGGCCTTGACCAGCAGGGTCAGGTCATTGCCCCAGTTGCCCGTCAGCACCGCCTGGGCTCCGCTGGCCTTGATTTTGGCCGCGTAAGGCAAAAAGTCTTTCACCCGCGCCATGGGGTGCAGTTCGTCGCCCACGATGCGCACGTCGGGCCGTTCCACGGCCAGCTGGCGCTTGGCCTCTCGCAACACCGCCTGGCCAAAGCTGTAGTCCTGCCCTATCAGGTAGACGCTTTGCAGCGCTTTGTCGTCCTTGATCACGCTCATGAGCGCGGTCATGCGCATGTCCGCGTGCGCATCGAAGCGGAAATGCCAAAAGCTGCATTTCTCGTTGGTCAGCACGGGGTCCACCGCCGAATAGTTCAGGAACAGCACCTGGCGCGCGGGATCACGTTCGTTGTGCTTGTTGATGGCATCAATGAGCACCGCTGCCGTCGCAGAAGAGTTGCCCTGCAGCACCACCTGGATGCCGCCATCGATGGCGGAGCGCAGGGCTGACAGGGCCTCTTCGTTCTGACCTTTGCTGTCAAAACGCTCCAGCGCCAGCAGACGCTTGCCGCCAGGCAAATTCACGCCACCACGGGCATTCACGCGCTCTGTGGCCCACACCAGGTTGCGGAAGACCGCCTCGCCCGTGTTGGCAAACGGACCCGACAGCCCCTCGATCATGCCCAGCCGAATGGGCGGCAGTGGAGCGGTGGCGGCCGTTTGGGCATGGGCACCCGACGCCGCCACGGCCAGCAACACCCAACACCAGCGGGTACACCAGGCTCGCCCACCGGTGGCGATGGCCTGCAGGACGCGCCACGGCGCCGTCAAAGAAGATGGTTTTTTCATGTCTGTTGTCTTTGATGTGGAGAACAAAAAGCCCACGCCCGCTGTCAGCCTGCGGGGCTCCGCCGCGCCGGTCGGCGTCAGGCCGCGCGATTATGTTGCAGAGCAACAATTTCCGGGTCAGCGTATCCCTGCCTTGAAAAAGGCTTTTGGTGTGGTAGGGATCAAACGCCCACGGCAGACAGTTCAGACAAGGGCCAACGTGGACGCACCGCGAAACTGTGGCCCGGCACACCGTCAGATGGGCACCACAAGCCCGCTTGCACGCGCATGGCAGCGGCCATGGCAATCATGGCGCCGTTGTCGGTGCACAGGTGCATTTCTGGGTAGTGAACGCGGATGCCCTGGCGCGCACACGCCGCGTTGAGTTGTTCACGCAAGCGCCGGTTGGCCCCCACCCCTCCGGCCACCACCAGCCGCTGCAGCCCGGTCTGTGTCAGTGCCGACAGCGACTTGGCCACCAGCACATCCACAATGGCGGCCTGGGTCGACGCCGCCACATCCGCACGCACGGCATCCCCCAGCACCAGCGCCGCATCAGCGGGCAAAGGGCCGGACAAATCGGCAGACAACAGCCGCTTCACCTGCGTCAGCACCGCCGTTTTGAGGCCTGCAAACGAAAAGTCCAAATCGCCACTGCGCAGCAGGGGGCGCGGCAACGCATACGCCTGAGGGTTGCCGTGCTCCGCCAAGCGGGACAGGCCTGGCCCACCCGGGTAGGGCAAACCCAGCAGCTTGGCCGATTTGTCAAACGCCTCGCCCGCCGCGTCGTCAATGGTTTCGCCCAACAATGTGTAGTGGCCCACGCCATCCACCCGCATCAACTGGGTGTGCCCACCCGACACCAGCAACGCCACAAACGGAAAAGCCGGAGGATCGGCGCTGAGGAACGGTGACAGCAAATGGCCTTCCAGGTGGTGAATGCCCAGCACCGGTCGCTGCAAGGCCGCGCCCAGGGCCACCGCCACCCCGGCACCCACCAGCAACGCACCGGCCAAGCCTGGCCCTTGGGTATACGCCACCAAGTCCACGTCGGACAGTGTGCACCCGGCCCCCGCCAGCACCTCGTCGGTCAGGGGCAATACCCGGCGGATGTGGTCGCGACTGGCCAACTCTGGCACCACGCCGCCGTAGGCCTGGTGCATGCTGATCTGGCTGTGCAGCGCGTGCGACCGCAGCAACGGTGGCGTCGACGCACCTGGCGTCACCTCGACCAAGGCCACACCGGTTTCGTCACACGATGATTCAATTCCTAGAATGCGCATGGTCGGCAGTGTAAGGTGACAAGGCACGCTTGTTGCTTCAACACACTGCCTTGAGCCTGCCCACTCCCCCATCCCCCTTGCCATGAAATCAGGTTTGCGCTTTTTGATGGCGGCCACGCGGTGTGAAATCGCCGAGCTGCAACAACTGGCCCACACCAGCGAGTTGGTCAACGTGACCGCTCGCTTGGTGCACGGCCTTCAGCATGAGCGCGGTCTGTCCAATCTTTACCTGGCCACTCCCACCGAACCCGACAGTCAACCGTTGCGCGACCAAATGGGCGAGTGCCAACGCACGGTGCAGGCCTTGCTGGCGTGTTTTGACACCTTGCACGACCAGGCCAACCACCAGGTGTCAGCCCATGTGGGCCACGGCGCCCGCCTGTTCAGCCGCATCGCCTACGTGCTGCACGGCCTTGACGCATTGCCCCACTTGCGCCAGCGCGTCCTCCAGCGCCAATGGAGCGCACCGCAGGCAACCGCCGCCTACGTCAAGCTCATTGCCGGCCTGCTGGCGGTGGTGTTCGAGGCCGCCGACAGCGCCAGCGACCCCCAGGTGTCCCGCCTGCTGGTGGCGTTTTTCAACTTCATGCAAGGCAAGGAACTGGCCGGCCAGGAGCGCGCCACTGGCGCGGCGCTGCTGGCCGCTGGCAAACCCGATGCAGCCGGTCAGCAGCGTTTGCTCCACCTCATCGAGTCACAGGACCGCTGCTTCCAAATATTCAACGACTTTGCCAGCCCCGCCCTGCGTCAGTTGTGTGCGCAGTCGCAGGACCCGATGAACCTGGCCGAACTGGAGCGCATGCGCCGCCTGGCCTGCACCACCCCCACATCAGGGGCGCTGGACTGCGGGTTGGGGCCCGCCTGGTTCCATTGCTGCACACGCCGCATGGACGAGCTCATGAACGTGGAAACCCAACTGGCCCACGACCTCATGACCCTGTGCCAGGAAAAAATCGACGCCGCCCAGCAAACCCTCCAAGGTTGGAACAAATGGCAGCAGCCCCCCGCCGCCAACCCATCAGCCGAGGACGAGGACCGACAGGCCATGGTGTTCTTTGATGAGTTGCCGGCCCCCTTGTCCGACCCCCACACCTTGCTGGACGCGGCGCTCCCCGCCGTGGCGGGCGGCCACAGTTCGCAGGTGGAGCGCTCCATCCTGCAGCTGGTGCGCGAACAATCCCTGCGCCTGCAAACCATGGGAGCTGAGCTGGACACCGTGCGCGCCAGCCTGACCGAGCGCAAACTCATCGAGCGCGCCAAAGGCCTGCTGATGGCCCACCGCCAACTCAGCGAGGTGGAGGCCCACAAACTCATGCGCCAGACCGCCATGAACCAGAACCGCCGCCTCAGCGACGTGGCGCAAACCGTCTTGGCCATGGCTGAAATGCTGCCTCCTGCCCGCTGAGCACATCGCGCGCATCCTGCTGCACCGCAGCAATGCACAAAACGCACCGGTAAGGTGCACACCTGGCGCACCCACCGGGCTCGCGTGCGCCAAATGGGCGAGACGCTGCGATTTGACCAGCACACACCGGGCACATCCACCTCAGCCAACATCTGGCATGGTTTCTGCTTGATCAGATACCAGCAGCCCGGACCAATGGCGGTCCTGGCCTCAAGTCTTCCCAGACACACGGACAACGGCGTCCATCACCCGGCTTTGCACCAGAAGTTGGGGGATGGGCGCCGTTTTGTTTTCTGACCGCTTTTTTGACACCAGGAGCCGATCATGACCCAGCCAGCCATCCCCTCCAACAACGTGACCACCGACACCCCGGCGGACGCCACCCCCACCCTCAGCCGCCGCGGCCTGCTCAAGCAGGGCGCCGCCGTGGCGGGCACCGCCCTGTTTGCCAGCCTGGGCCACAGCGGCGTGTGGGCCGCCGGCTCGGACGCCCCCGAAAAGAAGGAAGTGAAGATCGGCTTCATTCCGCTGACCGATTGCGCCAGCGTGGTCATGGCCAGCGTGCTGGGCATTGACCAGAAGTACGGCGTGAAGATCGTTCCCAGCAAGGAAGCCAGCTGGGCCGGCGTGCGCGACAAACTGGTCAACGGCGAGCTGGACTTTGCCCACGTGTTGTACGGCCTGATCTATGGCGTGCACATGGGCACCGCCGGTCCGAAAAAAGACATGGCCGTGCTCATGACCCTGAACAACAACGGTCAGGGCCTCACCCTGTCGAAAAAACTGGCCGACAAAGGCGCGGGCAACCTCGAAGGCCTGGTGAGCCTGATGAAGAAAGAACCCCGCGAATACACCTTTGCCCAGACCTTCCCCACCGGCACCCACGCCATGTGGCTGTACTACTGGCTGGCGTCTGCGGGCGTGAACCCGATGAAAGACGTGAAATCCATTGTGGTGCCTCCGCCCCAGATGGTGGCCAACATGCGCGTGGGCAACATGGACGGCTTCAGCGTGGGCGAGCCCTGGAACCACCGCGCCATCATCGACGGCATTGGCGTGAGCGCAGCCACCAGCCAGGACGTGTGGAAAGACCACCCCGAAAAGGTGCTGGGCACCACGGCCGATTTTGTCAAGCAGTACCCCAACACCGCCCGCGCCGTGACCGCCGCCATCCTGGAGGCCAGCAAGTGGATCGACTCCGGGCTGCAGAACAAGATGAAGATGGCCGAAACCGTGGCACAGAAGTCCTACATCAACACCAGCGTGGACGCCATCAACGAGCGCATCCTGGGCCGCTACCAGAACGGCATGGGCAAGACCTGGGACGACCCCAACCACATGAAGTTCTACAACGACGGCGCGGTGAACTTCCCCTACCTGAGCGACGGCATGTGGTTCATGACCCAGCACAAGCGCTGGGGCCTCATCAAAGACCACCCCGACTACCTGGCGCTGGCCAAGCAGGTCAACCAAATCGGCATTTACAAAGACGCCGCCGCCGCCAGCAAGACGCCCCTGCCCAAGAGCGACATGCGCAGCAGCAAGCTGATCGACGGTGTGGTGTGGGACGGCAAAGACCCCGCCAAGTACGCCGACAGCTTCAAGGTCCGCGCCTGACGCGCGTCACCCCCTTTTTGCACCCAACCCCAAGAGGTACGACCATGGTCAGCGCCGTGTTTCACTCTCCACTGGAAGGCTCGGGATTGCCCGAGCGCTCCGCCCCTTCGCCCGCCAATGCCGCTGCATTGGCAAAAAAATACATAGCTAACACATCAATGAATGCAAGCTCAAATGAGCAAAATGATCAAAAATCAGAGGTTGCCAGCAGCGCTCCCGCCGTGGATTGGGCCGGTCTGTCGCTGAAGGTGGTGCCGCCACTGCTGGGCCTGGCCCTGCTGGTGGGGCTGTGGGCGCTGGTGTCGGTGTCCACCGGCAGCAGCATCCCCGGTCCGCTGGAGACGTGGACGCAGGCGGTGGAACTGTTCAGCGACCCCTTCTACCGCAACGGCCCCAACGATCAGGGCGTGGGCTGGAACGTGCTGATGTCGCTGGAGCGCGTGGCCGTGGGCTTCGGCCTGGCCGCAGCGGTGGGCATTCCCGCCGGGTTTGCCATCGGGCGCTTCACCTTCCTGAGCCGCATGTTCAATCCCCTCATCAGCCTGCTGCGCCCGGTGTCGCCCCTGGCCTGGCTGCCCATTGGCCTGCTGGTGTTCAAGGGCGCCAACCCGGCCGCCATCTGGACCATCTTCATCTGCTCCATCTGGCCCATGATCATCAACACCGCCGTGGGCGTACAGCGCGTGCCACAGGACTACATGAACGTGGCCCGGGTGCTCAACCTGAGCGAGTGGAAGATCCTCACCAAAATCCTGTTCCCCTCGGTGCTGCCCTACATGCTGACCGGCGTGCGCCTGGCCGTGGGCACCGCCTGGCTGGTGATCGTGGCGGCCGAAATGCTGACCGGCGGCGTCGGCATTGGCTTCTGGGTGTGGGACGAGTGGAACAACCTCAACGTCAAGAACATCATCATCGCCATCTTCGTGATCGGCATCGTGGGGTTGATCCTGGAGTTCGCCCTCATCAAACTGGCCACCGCCTTTACCTTCGAAGAGGTGAAATCATGACCGACACCCTGTTGTCCCCCGCCCAGTCCACCAAATTCATCGACATCCAGGGCGTCGAGCAGACCTTCAAAACCAAGAAGGGCCCGTTCACGGCGCTGCGCGACATCAACCTCACCATCGCCAAGGGCGAGTTTGTGGCGCTCATCGGCCACTCGGGCTGTGGCAAGTCCACCCTGCTCAACCTCATCGCCGGGCTGACCACGCCCACGCAGGGTGCCCTGCTGTGCGCCAACCGCGAAATTGCAGGCCCCGGCCCCGAGCGCGCGGTGGTGTTCCAGAACCATTCGCTGTTGCCCTGGCTGACTTGTTTTGAAAACGTATACCTGGGCGTGGAGCGTGTGTTCGGTGCAGGCAGCAAAAGCACCGGTGCGCCCGCCGAGACCAAGGCCCAGTTGAAAGAACGCACCGACGCCGCCCTGGCCCTGGTCGGCCTGACCCATGCCGCGCAAAAGCGCCCCGGTGAGATTTCGGGCGGCATGAAACAGCGCGTGGGCATTGCCCGCGCCCTGGCCATGGAGCCCAAGGTGCTGCTGATGGACGAGCCCTTCGGTGCCCTGGACGCCCTGACCCGCGCCAAGCTGCAGGACGAGTTGCTGGACATCGTCGCCCGCACCCACAGCACCGTGGTCATGGTGACGCACGACGTGGACGAGGCCGTGCTGCTGTCCGACAAAATTGTGATGATGACCAACGGACCCGCCGCCACCATAGGCGAGGTGCTCAGCGTGGACCTGCCCCGCCCCCGCAACCGCGTGGCGCTGGCCGACAGCCCGGCCTACCTGGGCTACCGCAAGGCCGTGATCGACTTTTTGTACACGCGCCAGGCGCATGTGGAAAAAGCGGCCTGAGGCCCCAGACCCCTCCCCAAAAAAGGGCGCATCGACGGATGCGCCCTTTTTTTTGTGGCGCACCCTCACCCATCTGGTGCACCGGTGGGTGGCGCAGCCACCGCTGTTCGCCACCCCAATCCGAATAACAGGCATGAATTGTGCTTCTATTCGCCAAAGGTCAACGGCGGCCTTTTTGTTTCCCACCGATTGCGCGGACCCCACGGGCCCACGCACGTCTCGCTGAGCGCACACCCCTCCCTGGGGCCGCTGCGACAGCCTCCCCATCCAACGTTCAAACAACCTTCCGGAGGTCTTCCCATGGCGGGATTTCGCACCTTTTTGAAATCGGGCCACGCACCGACGCTGTTCGCGGCCTTCCTGTACTTCGACTTTTGCTTCGCCGTCTGGGTGCTCAACGGGGCCATGGCGCCCTACATCAGCGAGGCCTTCCAGCTCACCCCCGCCCAGAAGGGCTTCATGATTTCGGTGCCCATCCTGGCCGGTGCCTTCATGCGTTTCCCACTGGGGATACTGGCCCAGTACATTGGCCGCAAAAACGCGGCACTCACCGAAATGGGCCTCATCCTGCTGGCCCTTCTGTGGGGCTTCTTCTTCATCAGCAGCTTCAACGACGTGTTGGCCATGGGCGTGCTGCTGGGCATCGCAGGGGCCAGCTTCGGCGTGGCACTGTCGCTGGGTTCGGGCTGGTTTCCGCCCCAGCACAAGGGCCTGGCCATGGGCATTGCGGGTGCGGGCAACTCGGGCACCGTGCTGGCCGTGCTGTTTGCCCCCCCTCTGGCCACGGCCTACGGCTGGCAAACGGTGTATGGCATTGCCGCATTCTTCATGCTCATCCCCATGGTGGTGATGGTGGTGTTCGCCAAAGAGCCGCCCGACATCGAGCACCAGAGTTTTCGCGAGCACATCGCCTGCCTGTTCGAGAAAGACGGCTGGGCCTTCAGCCTGATTTATGTGGTGACGTTCGGCGGCTTCATCGGCCTGTCCAGCTTCCTGCCCACCTACTTCCACGACCAGTTCAGCGTCACCAAGATCGAAGCGGGGCAACTGACCATGCTCGCCGCCCTCATGGGGTCAGCGGTGCGGGTGGTGGGGGGCTATGTGTCTGACCGCGTGGGCGGCATCAACACCCTGAGCGGGGTGCTGGTGATCGTTGCCGTGTCGCTGGTGCTGTGTGGTCTGGCGGAGGGTTCGCTGGTGGCCACCACCCTGCTGTTCATGGTGTGTTTTGCCGCCATGGGTGCGGGCAACGGCGCGCTGTTCCAGCTGGTGCCCCTGCGCTGGCCCGTTTCCACCGCAGTGGCCGGGTCGATGATCGGGGAAGTGGGCGCCCTGGGCGGCGGCTTTGTGCCCAATGCCATGGGGCTGAGCAAGCAGTACGCGGGCACCTACCTGTGGGGGTTTGTGGCCTTTGCCCTGGTGGCGGTGGCCATGATCATCATGCTGCGCGTCATGCAAATCCGCTGGACCCGCACCTGGGCCGAAAAGGGTGGCCGCGCCCGCACCACCCATTGAGCCATGTCAGGGGCCATTGGCCCCTGACACTCAGCGCGGCAAAAACAGCAGCCAGACCACCAGCAGCAGGTTGAACAACACACTGGTGGCCAGCAGTATCTTCCACAGTGCGGTGGGGTCACGCTGCAGCAGCGGGGAACCCGTGGGCGCAGTCAATGGCCTGGAGGCACCCCGCTCCAGCACCAACGCGAACTCTTCCGCCGTTTCGTAGCGCAGCCGCTGGTCGCGCGCCACGGCCTTCAGGATGGCGTGGTTCAGCCACATGGGCACCTGGGGGTTGAGCCGGTGCGGGGGCTTGGGGTCACTGTGGTAGCGCCCCACCTGGTGCAGCAACACCTCGCCATAGGGCAATCGCCCCGTCACCATCTGGTACAGCGTCACGCCCAGGGCAAACAGATCGCTCTGCGCATTGGCCAGTTCGCGCTCGGCGGCATCGGTGGCGATGCCGGCAACGCCCGAAGCGCGGTAGCCCCATTGTTCGGGGTTCACGTAGCTGGGGGTCCCTGCGTGCAGACGGCGCATGGACTCGGGCTCGCGCCCGCTCAGCGCCACCCCCAGGTCCAGCACCCTGACCACGCCATCTTCGCCCAGGTGCAGGTTGGCCGGCTTGATGTCGCGGTGGATGATGCCCTGCCGGTGCAACTGGCCCAGCGCCTGCAGCACCTGCAGCGCCCAGCCCACCACGTCGGTTGGCGCCAGGGGTTGACGGGCGTCCAGCATCTGCTGCCAGGTTTTGCCGCTGTGCCAGTCGAACAGCACATAAAACGCCGTTTGCTGCTCGCCATTGGGCAACGGGTCGTGGGTGGTGACCAGGTGGCGCATGGCCCGTGTGCGCTGCATGCGCTGCGACAGCCAGGCCTCGTGCAACAGCATGGCGCGCTCGTCGGGGTCGTGGGCACGGGCCGGGTGCAGGGTTTTCAGCGCGTACAGGCGCTGGCTGACGGGATCGCGCACCTGGTAGAGCAGGTTGATGCCGTTGTCCGCCACCTTGGACGTCACCACCCAACCGTCGAGCCGCTCCCCCACCTTGAGGGCGGGTGGCACCGGCAGGGCCTGGGAACGGCGTTGGGCGTCGGTGGTGCTGGGCGGCGGCAGGCCTTGCACACGCACCACCATGGCGGTGACGTTGTCGTTGCTGCCCGCCGCCAGTGCCGCGTCGACCAATGCCGTGGCCATGGTCCGGGCGTCCCCTTCGGTCAACGCGGCGCGTGTGGCGGCGGGACTGAGTGAGCCGTGCACCCCATCCGAGGTGAGCACAAACACATCTCCCACACACACATCGCCTTGCAGGTAGTCCACCACCACGTGGTCTTCTGCCCCCATGCTGCGCAGCAACTGGTGCTGGAAATCGGGGTGGGCCACCACATGGTCCTGTGTCAGCACCCGCCATTCGCCATCGCGCCACAGGTTGCAACGGGTGTCCCCCACATGGGCCACCACATAAGACTGGTCGCGCAACAGCAACACGGTGAGCGTGGTCAGCCCCAGCACCGGGTGGCGACGGCGGTTGATGCTGGAGAGCCACGAGTTTTGTGCCGCGATCACGCGGTCCAGCGCCACCGTGGCATCCCAGGTCTCGGGCGTGCCGAAGAAATCGCGCACCACGCTGGTGGCGGTGAGTTGGGCGGCCTCCCGGCCTTTGCCACCGGTGCTCACCCCGTCAGCAATGGCCAGCACCACCCCCCTGCCGGTCTGTCCGGGCGGGGGCACCTGGGCGGCGCAGTAGTCTTCGTTGGTGGCCTTGCGGCCGGCGCGGGTGACAAACCCGATGTCCAGGTCAAAGTTCATGCACCAAACCCAAGCAACGAATGTGCCCAGCCATGGTGCACCGCAACATCACGGTGCATGCCCGGTGCCCAACAACAGCTCCAGGCTGGACTCGTAGTGCCTCGCCAGCTGCTCAAAGGCATCCAGCACGGTCTCGCTGCTGTCCTCGATCACCGCCAGCCCCGCCGCAGGCTGGGCTCGCCCGGCGCCCGGCACCAGGCCATCACACGCATGCACCAGCGCCAGCCAGTTGGCCCCTGCGGCGGCCAGGGCGGCCTGGATGTCGGGGTTGCTGAGCGGCAGGCGGTTGAGGTCGCGCATCACCCCCTCGAACTCGGCCTGGGTGGCCGCCTGCTCGCTGGCGCACAGTGGTGCCAGCGCCACGGGCCAC
Source organism: Polaromonas sp. (assembly GCA_013823635.1). Classification (GTDB taxonomy): domain Bacteria; phylum Pseudomonadota; class Gammaproteobacteria; order Burkholderiales; family Burkholderiaceae_C; genus UBA2334. The sequence goes on from PNML01000017.1 coordinate 38,642, forward strand.
CAGCAACGCAGCAGCGCCAGCTTGGCATAGCGCTGGCTGAGCATGCGCTGGCGGCCCACGGTGGTCAGCCACTGGAAAGGGCCAGCCCCACCTTCGGGCTGCAACAGGGCGGTCAAAGCGTCGGCGGCAGCCAGCAAGCGCTCCGAGCACTCGTTCAGGTGCAGCAACTCGCCGCTGGTGGGCTCGGGGGTCCGGCGTTGCCCCGGTGGTGGCGGACGAACCGCTTCCTCCAGCTGTGCCCAGGCGCGCTGCACCTGGGCCAATGAGGCGCGCTGGGCGGGTGCACCCAGGTGCTGGTCCAGCTGGTCCAGCGTGTCCTGCACGCGCGCGGCGGTGCGCTGGAGAGCATCCCGGCTGGCCGCACCCCGGCGGCCTGTCTGGCGCAGCACCTGCCATTTGGCCAAACGCTGCGACAGCATGCGCAGTTGCGCACAGCGGTTGACCCGTTCAGCGTGCTGCGCCGCACCCAACACCTGCCGGGCCAGCTCCCCCAGCCGCTGGCTGTGGTTCATGGAGGCGTTGCGCAGCAGGCGAAAGGCCTGTTCGTCGGTCATGTCCTGCGATTGCATCAGCAGGCCTTTGGCCTTGTCCACCGCCACCCGCTCCTGCCAGCGGTGGGTGAGGTCGGCGCAGCGTTGGCGCAGGCCTTGTTCTGCACCAAACCTGGCCTGGGCGGCGGCCAGGCGAGCCGGCCAGGCCGCCACCGGTTCACCCGGCACCAGCCAGTCGTGCACACCGGCGGCCACCGCCTGTGCCAGGGCGGCGGGCTCGGGCTGCGCCACCAGCAACAGCACCGGCCGGGGCGCCTGTTCGGCCAGTTGGCGCAGAGCCTGCAGCAGCCCGTCGCTCACCGCACGCACCCACACGACAACCCCATCTGGTGCATGTTGGGTGACGGCATGCACCAGTTCGCTGCCATCGGTCAGCGTACAGGGCACCGACACCCCTGCCGCGGTCAGCCGCTGGCACCACTCGGCCACGGCGGAATCGATACCCACACCCGCATCGGGCGACAAAAGCACCACGTTTTTCATGCGCACACCCCTCTTTTCAAGCCCGACACAACCAAAACCTCACCCAACGCCCAGAAACACCACAGACGCCGAAAACCTGGCACAGCGCTTGCTTTGCAACGTGCACAGCGCGACAAGCGTTCGTCCATCGACACCATCCGAGACCAGGGGCACAACGGCGTGTTCACTGGGGATTGTGTGGCACCAGACCCCTGGTGCTCACCCAGAGTCATTCTGGGCTGGTTCGCCATTCCTCATTTTTTTTGATCTGCGGCTCAAGCACGGGCTTGCGCGCACCCTTTTTTTCCTTCTAGGAGCAGTTCTCATGAAAAAACCCAAACTGATCATGATTGGCAATGGCATGGCCGGCGTGCGCACCCTCGAAGAGCTGCTGAAAATTGCCCCCGATCTGTACGACATCACCGTCTTCGGTGCCGAGCCCCACCCCAACTACAACCGCATCTTGCTGTCGCCCGTGCTGGCGGGTGAGCAGACGCTCGACGAAATCGTCCTGAACGACTGGAGCTGGTACACCGACAACCACATCACGCTGCACGCGGGCTGGAAAGTCACGGCGGTGGACCGGGTGCGCCGCCAGGTGCACGCCACCAACGCCGCTGGCGAGACCCTGTGCGCCGAGTACGACCGCCTGCTGATGGCCACGGGCTCCAACCCCTTCATCCTGCCCATTCCGGGCAAAGACCTGCAAGGGGTGCTGGCCTACCGCGACATCGCCGACACGCAGGCCATGATCGACGCCGCCCGCACCTACAAGCACGCGGTCGTCATCGGCGGCGGCCTGCTGGGGCTGGAGGCGGCCAACGGCCTGATGAAGCGCGGCATGACCGTCAGCGTGGTGCATGTGGCGCCCTGGCTCATGGAACGCCAGCTCGACGACGTGGCCGGCAAGATGCTGCAGCAATCGCTGCAGGCGCGGGGCATGAACTTCCTGATCGGTGCACAAACGCAGGAGCTGGTGGGCGGCGACGATGGCCGCGTCAAGGCCATCCGCTTCAAGGACGGCACCGAATTGCCGGCCGACCTGGTGGTCATGGCCGTGGGCATTCGCCCCAACACCGAGCTGGCCGAGTCCATGCGGCTGAACGTGAACCGCGGCATCGTGGTCAGCGACACCATGCAAACCACCACCGACCCCCGCATCTACGCCGTGGGCGAGTGCGCGGCCCACCGGGGCATTGCCTACGGCCTGGTGGCCCCGCTGTTCGAGCAGGGCAAGGTGCTGGCCAACCACCTGGCCGAGTTTGGCATTGGCCGCTACACCGGCTCACTGACGTCCACCAAACTCAAGGTCACGGGCATTGACCTGTTCAGCGCGGGCAACTTCACCGGGGGCGAGGGCACCGAAGAAGTGGTCATGAGCGACCCCGCCGGTGGCGTGTACAAAAAGCTGGTCATCAAGGACGACAAGCTGGTGGGCGCCTGCCTGTACGGCGACACCGTGGACGGCAGCTGGTACTTCAAGCTGCTGCGCGAGGGCCGCAGCGTCAAGGACATCCGCGACAAGCTCATGTTCGGCGAGTCCAACATCGGCGACGTGGGCCACCAGGGCCACAACAAGGCCGCCGCCATGGCCGACAGCGACGAGGTCTGCGGCTGCAACGGCGTGACCAAGGGCGCCATCTGCAAAGCCATCAAGGACAAAGGCCTGTTCACCCTGGACGAGGTGCGCAAACACACCAAGGCCAGCGCCAGCTGCGGCTCGTGCACGGGCTTGGTGGAACAAATTTTGATGTTCACCGCCGGTGGCGACTACTCGGCCACCCCCAAGATGAAGGCCATGTGCGGCTGCACCACCCACGGCCACCAGGCGGTGCGCGAGGCCATCCGCGACAGCAAGATCCTGACCATTGCCGACGTGTTCAAGCTGCTGGAGTGGAAAACCCCCAACGGCTGCGCCACCTGCCGCCCCGCCGTCAACTACTACCTCATCAGCACCTGGCCCAAAGAGGCCAAGGACGACCCGCAAAGCCGCTTCATCAACGAGCGCAGCCACGCCAACATCCAGAAGGACGGCACCTACAGCGTCATCCCGCGCATGTGGGGCGGCGAAACCACCGCCAGCGAGCTGCGCCGCATTGCCGACGCGGTGGACAAGTACAACATCCCCACCGTCAAGGTCACGGGCGGCCAGCGCATCGACCTGCTGGGGGTGAAAAAGGAAGACCTGGTCAACGTCTGGAAGGACATCGGCATGCCCAGCGGCCACGCCTACGCCAAGGCGCTGCGCACCGTCAAAACCTGCGTGGGCTCCGAGTGGTGCCGCATGGGCACCCAGGACAGCACCCAGATGGGCAAAGACCTGGAGCGCGCCATGTGGCGCATGTATGCCCCGCACAAGGTGAAGTTCGCGGTGTCGGGCTGCCCGCGCAACTGCGCCGAGGCCGGCATCAAGGACGTGGGCGTGATCGGCGTGGACAGCGGCTGGGAGATGTACATCGCTGGCAACGGCGGCATCAAGACCGAGGTGGCGCACTTCTTCGTGAAGGTGAAAACCGCCGAAGAGGTGCTGGAGTACACCGGCGCGTTCTGCGAGCTGTACCGCCAGGAAGGCTGGTACCTGGAGCGCACGGTGCACTACGTCAACCGCGTGGGCCTGGACTACGTGAAAAAGCGCATCCTGGAAGACGAAGCCGGCCGCAAAGCGCTGTGGGCCCAACTGCAGTTTGCGCTGGACGGCGAGCCAGACCCCTGGTTCGAGTTCGACAAAGCCAGCGTGGACACCCGCCAGTTCGAGGTCCTGCAGCCCGCCAGCTGATGGCGTCGCGCCACTGCCCACACCCACCATGCTGCGCCGACACCTGCTCCTGTCCACCTGTGCCCTGGCCCTGCCCTTGCGGGCCCAGGCAATGGACCTGGCCGATGCCATCAACCAGGCCGGTCGCCAGCGCATGCTCAGCCAGCGCATGGCCAAGGCATGGCTGGCTTTGGCGCAGGGCACCGAGCCGGTGGCGGCCAAGGCGGTGCTGAACAAGTCCATGGCCTTGTTCGAGCGCCAGCTGGCAGACCTGCAGGCCCAGGCACCCACCACCGAGTTGCGCCAGACCTACCAGCAACTGGACGCGGCCTGGCGCGACTACCAGCGCGTGCTGCTCGGCCACGATGCCGCCGGTGGACCGCGCAAGGCACAGGCCAACGCCGTGCTGGCCGCCGACGCCACGGTGCTGGCCCTGGCCCACCAGGGCACGGTGCAGTACGAGGCGGTGTTGGCCAAACCCGTGGGCAAGCTGGTGAACCTGGCCGGGCGCCAGCGCATGCTCAGCCAGCGCATGGCCAAGCTCTACCTGGCCGCCAGCCTGGCCGGACAGACCCCGGCGGCGGCGGCCGACATGGCGCAGTCGCGCACCGAGTTCGTCACCGCCATGGCCACCCTGCGCCAGGCACCGCAAACCACCGCCCGCATCCAGGACGCCCTGCAACTGGCCGACGGGCAATGGGTGTTCTTCGACGCCGCCTTGCAACGCCTGCACGGCCAACCGCGCAGCGCCAAAGCGGGCAGCGAGGTGTTTGTGACCAGCGAGAACCTGCTCAGCGTCATGGACATGGTCACGGGCCTGTACAGCGGCATCAGCGCCTGATTTTTACGAAAAATCGGCCTCCAACGCTTTTATTCATTCAACAGTCAGCTACATAAACAGAGGAAACCACCATGACCACCTGGAAAGCCATTTGCAAGGTTGAAGACATCCCCACCCTGGGCTCGCGCCGCGTGGCGCGCGCCGTGGGGCTCGATGTGGCCGTCTTCAGGAACAGCGAGAACGAGGTGTTTGCCCTGCTCGACCGCTGCCCCCACAAAGGCGGCCCCCTGAGCCAGGGCATTGTGTTTGGCCAGAGCGTGGCATGCCCCTTGCATAACTGGACCATCGGCCTGTGCACCGGCCAGGCCGCCGCCCCCGATGAAGGCCAGACCTCCGCCTTCACCGTCAAGGTGGACAACGGCCTGGTGTTCCTGAGCGAAGAAGAACTGGCCAGCGTGGGCACCGACCTCACCCGCCCCGAGGCAGGTCCCAAGCCCTGCCGCAGCGCCTGCGCCTGACCCCGAGCACACGCCAGCCCCCGCCCCACCGCAGTCCACCCGATTCACCGCGCGCCCCGTTGCCCATGCACGACCCACTGGAGACACCCACCATGCCGTTGCAAACCACCCGTTCCACCTGCCCCTACTGCGGCGTGGGCTGTGGCGTGTTGATCGAGTCGCGGGGTGAGCACATCGTCAACGTCGTGGGCGACCCCGAGCACCCCGCCAACCGCGGCCGCCTGTGCAGCAAAGGCTCCACCCTGGCGTTGACCGCCAGCGCCCCCATTTACCGCCAGACCCGCCTGTTGCAACCCCTGCAGCGGCTGCAGCGCGGTGGCCCCACCAGCCCCATCAGCTGGGATGCCGCCCAGACCCTGCTCGCCCAGCGCCTGGCCGACACCGTGCGCACGCATGGCCCCGACGCGGTGGGCCTGTACGTCAGCGGCCAACTGCTGACGGAAGACTATTACGTGTTCAACAAGCTGGCCAAAGGCCTGCTGGGCACCAACAACATCGACACCAACTCCCGCCTGTGCATGAGCAGTGC
>PNML01000018.1 GCA_013823635.1 Polaromonas sp.
CTTCTTGAGCACGGTGAGGTGACGCAGCACAGCGTCGTTGAACTTGAAGGCATGCTCCAGCTCGGCCATCACAGCCTGGTCGGCCTCGATGTTGACGCACAGGTAGTGGGCTTTGCTCAGCTTGTTGATCTGGTACACCATCTGGCGACGGCCCCAGTCTTCCACACGGTGAATCTGACCACCACCGGCGGTGATCATGCCCTTGTAACGCTCCAGCATGGCTGGAACCTGCTCGCTTTGATCCGGGTGGATCAGCAAGACGATTTCATAATGACGCATACACACTCCTTGTGATTTCCTAAAACCCTAGGTAGGTAGCTGCCCCCAGCGTCTAAATGGGGTGCAGCAAGGCGAAGCCCGCGATTATAGCCCGACTACCACTTGCCACGGGGCAAGGCCTGTCGGGCGTGGTTGGCGATCAGCTCGGCCACGGTTGGCCGTGAAGCGCGTTGGGCAAAGTCGATGGCGCTGAGCTTCTTCTCGTTGGTCAGCCGCACATCGGCCCCCTCCTCCAGCAGCAGCTTGACCACCGCCTCGCTGCCGTATTGGGCGGCCATCATCAGGGGGGTGGTGCCGTTGGGGGATTCGGCATCGATGTAGGCATGGTGCTCCAGCAGCAAACTCACCTGCTCTGGAGCCTGGGGCCCCGCGTAGGTGGCGGCGTAGTGCAGCGGTGTCCAGCCGGTTTTGTTGATGTCGGCGTCACGGCCCACCAGGGTGCGGGCCACGGCGGTCTGCCCCTTGAGCACGGCGAGCATGAGAGGGGTTTCGTCCTGCGGGTTGCGCAGGTCCACATTGACGCGGGGGTGCTTGGCCAGGTATTCGGCCACCTTGGGCGAGGGCACGCGCAAGGCAATGTGCAAGGCGTGCTGGCCGCGCGGGTCGATGGTGTTGAGGTCGAAGCCGCGCAGGTCCAGCAGCAGCAGGGTGCTGAGGTCGTCGCGCTGCACGGCCGTGAAAAACGCGTCAAACGACTGGGCCCACGCGGTACCGCCCTGCCCCAGGGCCACGGCCCCTGCTCCCACGGCAAGCAGCCACCGGCGGCGGGTCACATGGGGGGAGCACGCGGCGAAGGGTGTTTGGCCTGGCCACTTCATGGCTGCACCCCTCCGACGGGCTGGGCGGGGACGCCCACACGGGTGAACAGGGCGTCCACGTTGGCGCTGGTGGTGTGGGCCACCTCGGCCACATCCAGCCCTTTGAGCTGCGCGATTTGGGTGGCGACGTGGGGCACAAAGGCCGGGCTGTTGGTTTTGCCCCGGTGGGGCACCGGTGCCAGGTAGGGGCTGTCGGTTTCGATGAGCAGGCGGTCCATGGGGACAAAAGTGGCCACCTCGCGCAAATCGGCGGCGGTTTTGAAGGTCAGGATGCCGGAAAACGAGATGTAAAAACCCATGTCAAGCGCCGCACGCGCCACGGCCATGCTCTCGGTGAAGCAGTGGAACACCCCACGCGCCGCAGGCAAGCCATCGCCGGCGCTGGCCGACGCCCATCCCCCGCTCTCGCGCAGGATGGCCAGGGTGTCGTCGGAGGCGCTGCGGGTGTGGATGACCAGGGGCAGGTCGGTGCGGCGGGCCGCGTCGATGTGCAGCCGGTAGCGGTCACGCTGCCACGCCATGTCGGCCACGGTGCGCTCGCCCAGGCGGTAATAGTCCAGCCCGGTTTCGCCCATGCCCACCACCCTTGGCAGGGCAGCGCGGCTGAGCAGGTCATCCAGCGTGGGCTCGTGCACACCTTCGTTGTCGGGGTGCACGCCCACGGTGGCCCACAGGTTGGCGTGGGCCAGGGCCAGTCCGTGCACGGCGGGAAATTCCTCCAGCGTGGTGCAGATGCACAGCGCACGGCTGACCTGGGCCTGCGCCATGTCGGCCAGCACCGCGTCCATGCGGCCCTGGAAGTCGGGAAAGTTGAGGTGGCAGTGGGAATCGGTGAACATCAAAAATATCAATCAAAAGCGCCATCAGCGCTTTTATACATTGGGTTTTCAGCTATGGTTTGAAAAGCTCAAGGCGACCCGTTGGCCGCACCTGCTCACACGGTTTGTGTGGGGCGGTCGGAGGCCAGGCGGGACCCCAGGATTTGTTCGATGCGGTGTTTGAGCTGCACCGACTTGTCGTCCGAGGGAAAGCGCACGCCCACGCCCTGGGTGCGGTTGCCCGTGCCGTGCGCGGGGGTGATCCAGGCCACCTTGCCCGCCACGGGGTAGCGCTGGGGATCGTCGGGCAGGCTGACCAGCACGTACACGTCGTCACCCAGCCGGTATTCACGCGTGGTGGGCACAAAAATGCCGCCATCGGTGAACAGCGGAATGTAGGCCGCATACAGGGCCGCTTTCTCCTTGATGGACAGCTGGATGACGCTGGGCCTGGAACCACTGGCGCTGGGGGCCCCCGCCACACCCAAGGCGCCTGGACCGGAGCTGGAGGATTCTGTGTTCATGGCCGAAGTGTATGCGCGGGCTGGCGATCCGTGGCGCGGTGCTGCTCGCCCCTGGCACGGCCAGCCAACACCTGCCGTGCCCCAGCCACCCAGGCATCGAGCGTGAGGCCTGGGCTGAAGGGGTGCTCCACGGAGCGGGACGCCTGCATCAGGGTCTGCGCCCAGGCCTGCAGGGCGGGCATGCCCGCGGTGTGTGCGGGTGAGGGCAAATGCGCCGCTTCGAAAAAACGGGGGGGCGCACCGCTGGCCAGCGCCATGAGGTCGTGGCAGAGCTTTTGCAGCACATCCAGCTGTTGGGTCGGTGGCCAGTTGGCCAGCACGCTGCCATCGCCCTGGGCCAGCGCCTTGGGCAGCTGCGCCCAGTGGGCGGCCGTCAGGCCCAGCTGCGCCAGGGCCAGGGCGTCGCTGGGGCGTCCCCCGGCGGCACGCAACCACATGCGCACGGTGGCGTCGTCTTGGCCGGGCACCTGCTGCGCCAGCCAGGCCAGCGCCTCGGCCTGGGGCGGCCACTGCAGCGCGTGGGTCTGGCAGCGGCTGCGGATGGTGGCCGGCAGGCTGTGGGCGGCTTCGGTGGCGAGCACAAAGCGCAGGTCACCGGCCGGTTCCTCCAGGGTTTTGAGCAAGGTGTTGGCCGACTCCACGTTGAGGCGGTCGGCGGGGTAGACCAGCACCACCTTGGTGTGCCCCCGCGAGCGCGTGGTCTGCGCAAACTCCACCACGGCCCGGGCGGCCTCCACCCGTATCCATTTGCTGGGTTTGGCTTCCTTTTTCTCGATCTTGTCGCGGGTTTTGTCGTCCAGTGGCCAGTCCAAGGCCAGGGCCAGGGTGTCGGGCATCAGCACCAGCAGCTCGGCGTGGGTGCGCACGTCAATGGCGTGGCAGCTGACGCACTGGCCGCAGGCACCGTGCGGGGTGGGCTGGTCGCACAGCCAGGCCCGTGCCAGCGCCAGGGCCAGCTCGTACTGGCCCAGGCCGGATGGTCCCGCCAGCAGCAGGGCATGGCCGCGCTGCGCCAGCAGTTGCTGGAGCTGGCGCGCGATCCAGGGTGCAGGGACGGCGCTCACGACCGCTCCCCAGGCAACCAGCCCTTGGCCTGAACGGCGGCGAGCACGTCGGCCCACACCCTGTCCATGGGCTGGTCGGCGGCAATGCGCGCAAACCGCAGGGGCTGCGCCTGGCAACGCTGGGCATAACCGCCCACCACGCGGGCAAAGAAGGCCGCGCTTTCGGCCTCGAACTTGTCGGGCGCACGGGCGCCCGCCAGCCGGGCCGCTGCCACCTCGGGGGGCAGGTCAAACCACAGGGTCAGGTGGGGCTGGCGCAGCTGGTGGGTGGGTGCGTGGGCATCGGCACCGGTCGCCAGCGGCGGCACGGCCTGTACCCAGCGCTCCAGCGTGTGCAGCACCCCCAGGTCAAAACCCCGGCCACCTCCCTGGTAGGCGAAGGTGGCGTCGGTGAAACGGTCAGAAATCACCACCTCGCCCCGGGCCAGCGCGGGCTCAATCACTTGCTGCAGGTGGTCGCGGCGGGCCGCGAACATCAGCAGCGCCTCGCACAGTGGGTCCATGGCATCCGACAGCACCAGGGCGCGCAGCTTTTCGGCCAACGGCGTGCCGCCGGGTTCGCGGGTGAGCGTGACCGCCCTGCCCTGTGCCTTGAACGCGTCGGCCAATGCGCCGATGTGCGACGACTTGCCCGCACCATCTATGCCTTCAAAGCTGATGAACAGGCCAGTCTGCCCCGGGTTGCCGACATTGGAAGGCGGGTGTGTGGGGGGGGGGGAGTGGCTCATGGCTTGTTGAGGATGTAGCGGCGCACGGCCTGGTTGTGTTCGGCCAGGGTGGCGCTGAATTGGCTGGAGCCATCGCCCCTGGCCACAAAGTACAGGGCACGGGTGGCAGCCGGTTGAACCGCCGCCTGCAGCGAGGCCCAGCCGGGCATGGCGATGGGGGTGGGGGGCAGGCCCGCGCGGGTGTAGGTGTTGTAGGGGGTGTCGGTGTCGAGGTGGTGGCGGCGCAACCGCCCCTGCAGCGCCGGACCCACCCCGTAGATGACGGCGGGGTCGGTCTGCAGCCTCATGCCCAGGCGCAGGCGGTTGATGAACACCCCGGCCACCTGGGCCCGGTCGGCATCCAGGCCGGTTTCCTTTTCCACGATGCTGGCCAGTATCAGCGCCTCGTCCGGGGTGTTGAGTGGCAGCCCCGGCTGCCGCATGGCCCAGGCCTGTGCCAGCTTTTTGTCCATGGCTTGGGCGGCCTGGCGCCACACGTCGAGCTCGCTGGCGTGTTTGGGGTAAACGTAGGTGTCCGGGAAAAAGCGGCCTTCGGGGTGCTGGCCACCTTTGCCCAGCATTTTCATGATCGAATCGCCATCCAGCGCTTGATCATCAAGGGTAATGTGCTCCGCTTTTCGCATGGCCTCCCGCATCTGGGCAAAGGTCCAGCCCTCCAGCAGCGTGACGCGGCGCAGGGCCTGGTCACCCTTCACCAGCTTGTCCAGCAACTGCCAGGGGGTGGTGCCGGGTGTCACCTCGTAGCTGCCGGCCTTGATCAGGTGGGCCTGCCCGGATGCCCTGAGGCCCCACAGCAGCAGCCATGCCGGCTCATCCAAACCCGCAGTGGTGGCGTCACGCACCACGCGCGGTGCTGCGGCACCAGGAACCACGCGCAGGTCCAGCACCGTCTGGTCGGGCGGCAGACGCAGCGCCAGCGGGGCGTTCACCCACCACGCCAGGGCCGCTGCGGCCACCAGCAAGGCCCACAGTGGCCATTGCAGCCAACGCCACCCGCGGCCGGTTTTTGAAACGTTCACAGAGCCCCTTGGGAAACAGTCAACAAAGCGTCGCATGATAATTCGGCCGCCCCCCTTCACGGTAAGGTCGGGTCCCTGCCCTTGCCTGGCGCCCCCCCGCTTTGTTCTCACGTTTGGCCCCCACCATGTCAACCACCACCGCTCTTCCCGCGACCACCAGCGTCACCCATGGACAGACCCGCCTGCCCCACTGGGGCGTCATCCGTGCACAAGGGGCCGATGCGGCCAAATTCCTGCACGGCCAGTTGACACAGGACTTTTCGCTGCTGGGCCTGTTGCAAGCGCGGCTGGCCGCGTTCTGTTCACCCAAGGGCCGCATGCTGGCCAGCATGATCGGCTTCAAACTGTCTGCCGACGACCTGTTGCTGCTGTGCCCCGTGGATGTGCTGCCCGCGACCCTCAAGCGCCTGTCCATGTTTGTGATGCGCGCGAAGTGCCAACTCAGCGATGCGTCGGCGGCGTTTGACCTGCACGGACTGGCCGGCGCCAGCGCCGATGCCCTGGCGGCCTCGGCTGGCCTGGATGGCGCCACCTGGGCCAAGGCCGACCTGCCCGGTGGGGTGGCGGGCAGCCTGGTGCGCCTGCCCCGGGCCGGCGAAGGGCCACAGGCCGTCACGCGCCTGCTGGCCTGCGTGCCCGCCGGGCAGGCCCTGCCCGCCGATGTGCCCGCCCTGGACAGCGCCGCCTGGGCCTGGCTGGAGGTGCAAAGCGGCGTGCCCATGGTCAGCCTGCCGGTGGTGGAGGCATTTGTGCCCCAGATGCTGAATTACGAGTCCGTGGGGGGGGTCAATTTCAAAAAAGGCTGCTACCCCGGCCAGGAGGTGGTGGCCCGCAGCCAGTTCAGGGGCACCCTGAAGCGGCGCACCTACCGCGTTGCCACGGCAGACGCGCTGACCGTGGGCCAGGATGTGTTCCACAGCGGCGACGCCGAGCAGCCCTGTGGCACCGTGGTGGCCGCGGCCTGCCTGGGTGGCCGCTGCGAGGCCCTGGTGTCCATGCAAACCTCGGCCGCGGGCGGGGGGCAACTGACGGCCTCCGGCCCAACGGGCCCTGCCCTCACCCTGCTGCCACTGCCCTACGCCTTGTTGGAAGACGTCTGATCCGCCATGTGCCTGATGGCGTTTGCGCTGCACACCCGGCCAACGCTGGGCCTGGTGCTGGCCGCCAACCGGGACGAGTCGCTGGACCGCCCCACCTTGCCCCTGCACCAGTGGCACACGCCAGTCGGCACAGCCGTGTGGGCGGGGCGCGATGTGCGCGAAGGGGGCACCTGGCTGGGCAGTACCCCGGGCGGGCGGGTGGGCTTGCTGACCAATGTGCGCGACCCCGCGTCGGTGGCTGGCCACACGGCGCAACCACCGGTGTTTCCCCGCAGCCGGGGTGAGCTGGTCACCCACTGGCTGGACACCAGTGCCCATGAACCCGATGCCCGGCGGGCTGTGCGCCAGTTCACCCAGTGGCTGCAGCCCAGGGCAGATGACTATGGGGGGTTCAACCTGGTGCTGGGCGATGTGGCCCAAGGCCACTGGGTGTGGCTGAACAACCGTCCCGGCACGGTCTGGCCCAGCCTGCCGCTGCAATGGCAACGTGCCGTTCACCAGCGCCACGCCAACTTGCTGGAGGCCACGCTGCCACCGGGGGTGTATGGCCTGTCCAACGCCGGACTGGACACCATCTGGCCCAAGACAGTGGCGTTGCGCCAGGCCCTGGAGCAGCACCTGGCGGATGCACCCGACGGCGTGCCCGCCCCGCCCGCCGCCGATTCAGCCCTGTGGAAGGCCCTGGCCAACCCACAGGTCTACCCCGATGACCAGCTGCCGCACACCGGCGTGCCGTGGGCATGGGAGCGCGCACTGTCGGCCGCGTGGGTGGACATGCCGGGCCGCACCGCCGCCTACGGCACCCGCAGCAGCCTGCTGATGCAATTCCAGCTGGACGCGGGCCAATGGCATGCCCACCTGCTGGAGCGCACCTGGCGCCCCGCCGAACAGGCCGGCTGGGCCAGTGCCCAGTGGCACTGGGACGGCCGCGCCGGCGCTCAGACCACAAACCAGGTGCGGTAAGGGCGGGTGGCCAGGGCGGAGTTGAAGTAGCGGGTGTCGTGTGTCACGTCCTCGCCCAGCCAGTCGGGGCGTTCAAAGGCCTGGTCCGGCGAGGACAGCTCAATTTCCGCCACCACGAGTCCGTCGTTGTCGCCGTGGAACTCATCCACCTCCCACACCATGCCCCCGTGCGTGAGGGTGTGGCGGGTTTTGTCGATCAGCGGACCGTCGCACAGTGCCAGCAGGGCCTGGGCGTCGGCCAGGGGGATGGGGTATTCAAATTCCTGGCGGGTGGCACCCTCGCTGCGGCCCTTGATGGTCAGCCAACCCTGCCCGCCCGCGACCCGGACGCGCACCGTGCGCGCCACGTCGCGGTTGAGGTAGCCCTGTGTGTAGCGCACCCCCGGCGTGCCGCGCCAATGGTCGTTGCGCACCAGAAATTTGCGTTCAATTTCAATGGCCATGGGCACTCACTCGTCCAACGCCACCGCAGGGGTGGCGGCCAGCGACAGCACCATGGCCTGGTGCGCCAGCCCGGCTTCTTCGAACACCGGTCCCAGAGGCGAAAACCCCTGGTGGCGGTAAAACGCCTCGGCACTGCGCAAGGCATTCAGCTGCACCTGGCTGCAACCCATGGCCCGGGCCTGCGCCACCAGGGCTTGCAGCACCCGCTCGCCCATGCCCTGCTGGCGCAAGGGGTGCAACACCGCCATGCGCCCCACCTGGGCGGTGTCGCCCTGGCTCACCAGCCGACCGGTGGCCAAAGGCATGCCCAACCGGTTGGTGAGGGTGACATGGAAGGCGTCGGCATCGGCGGCGTCGGTCAGCAGGTGGGTGGGCACACCTTGCTCCTGACCCAGCACCTGCTCCCGCACCGCCAGGGCGTGGCGCTGTTGCGTCAGCCAGGTGCCACTGTGGCGTTCGGTCATGGGCATGCGGTCTTCAAAGGCCTGCAACACCTCCACCAGGACCGCTGGCACGGGTTGTGAGGCCTGGGCATGGGGCGTGGTGAACACGTACAGCAGCTCACCGGTGGCCAGCAGTTCGTCACCCCGGAAGATGGCGCCCTCGAAGACCAGCGACGAACGCCCGGTTTTGACAAACCGCATGCCCACGTCCAGCCAGTCGTCCATGCGGGCGCTGCGCAGAAAATCCACGGTGGCTTTGCGCACCACCATGTCGCCATTGAGCTGCGCCATGGCCTGGGCAAACGGCAGCGCTGCCGACCGCCAGTACTCGGTGATGGCCACATCCAGGTAGGCCAGGTAATGGGCGTTGAACACGATGGACTGCATGTCCACTTCCGACCAGCGCACGCGCAGGCGGTGGAGCAGTCGGTATTGGTCGGGATGGGTCATGGGTGGATGTCAAGGGTTCAGGTCAAGGGCATGGGGGCAGAGGCCTGGGATTTGCGCGATTGCTTGCAGGTGTACATGGCCGCGTCCGCGATTTTCATGAGGGCATCGTAGTCTCTCGCATCCTGCGGGTAGGTGGCGTGGCCAATGCTGGCACTGACGGAAACCTCCACCCCACTGGACAAACGCACCGGCAACTCCAGTCGGTCCAGCAGCTTGGAGGCAAATGCCCAGACATCCGCAGGCTGCGTCAACCCCTCCAGCAGCAACACAAACTCGTCGCCACCCACCCTGGCCACGGTGTCGATGCCGCGGGTTGCTTCCTCCAGTCGCTTGGCAATGACCAGCAACAGGTCGTCACCGCAGGCATGGCCGTGGGTGTCGTTGACCGCCTTGAAACCATCCAGATCCAGCGCCAGGAGCGCAAAGCCCTGGCCGGAGCGTTGGCTGCGTTGCATGGCCAGCTGCACGCGGTTGGCCAGCAGCACGCGGTTGGCCAGGCCTGTGAGCGCATCGTGGTTGGCGCGAAATTCCAGCAGCCGCTCGTTTTCCAGCAACCGGCGGTTGGCTTCCTCCAGCTCCAGGGTGCGCAGCCGAACTCGGTGCTCCAGCTCCGCTTCGCTGGCCTTGAGGGTTTCCAGCCGGGCGAAGTCGCTTTCCGCGGCCTGCGCCAGGGCAGCCTCTTTCTCCCGGTGCGCGGTGTTGATGCGATCGGCCAGCGCGATGCTGAGCAGCAGCATTTCAATGGCCGAACCCAGCATCAGCCCGTGGCGGTTGAACACGTTGGCTGGCAACACCCCGAGGTTGTGCATTGGCAGCACGGCCGCCCCCAGCAGCAGCGCCGACCAGGCCAGCAGGAAGAACCGTGCGCCCGGCTGGTGCAGGCGGTAGGCACACACACCAATGCCGACCATGGTGAACGCCACCGACAGGGACAGCAGGTTGATCATCCAGGCCGACACCAGTTGGGGCAACGCGAACACGGCCAACAAGGTGAGCAAAGACGCCCCCGCCATGGCCTTGATCAACACATCCATTCGGGGAAAACGGACCCGTGTCTCCAGCAGCCCGCGCACAAAAATGGCGGCAAAAAAGGCGGTGACGGCCAGACTGGCCCTGGGCGCGTACTCGGCCAGCCACAAGGATTTTGTCCAGAGGAATTGGGCGCCCAGGCCCGTCAGCCCCAGTTGGCCAACGCCCATGCTCGCGGAAAAACACACGTACACCAAAAACTGGCGTTCACGGGTGGAGAAGTACAAAAACAGGTTGTAGAGCAGCAGCCCCGCCAGCAACCCGAAATACAGCGCACTGATGCCCAGGCTCACCTGGTCGTTCTGCCAAAACGCGTCGGGGTGCCACAGCATGAGGGGGATGGACACCGTCCCACCAGACGCCACCCGCAGGTACAGGGTCCGGTCGCTGCCAGGCTGCAGCTGAAGCGGGAACACGAAATGGCGGTGCGCCACGGGGCGTTGTGCATAGGGTCGGGTGTCGCCGGTCGCCACCTGCACCACGCCGCCCATGGGGGTGTATTCGTACAAGGTCACGTCGTCCAGCAGCGGAAAACCGACGTGCAGCAAGCGTTGCTGAGGCTCACTGGAGCCTGCACGCAGCTGCAGGCGCACCCAAATGGCGGAAGCGGTCAATCCAAAATGAAGGGGTGCCTCACCGAAGGCATGCGCCGCAAAGCGGTCTTGCTGGCTGGGCTGGCGCACATCATCGAAGGTCAGCCGACCCGAGGGGTCTTCGAGGATGTAAGCATGAGGCGACAGGTTGATGCGTGCTTGGTCGAGCACGTCCACCACCATGGCAGATGTCTGCGCCCCAGACACGGGCATCCACGCAAACAGACACCACCAAAACAGCCATCTCGCATACAGCATGAGCACTTGGCGTCGACAGTGACGCTCATTGAGTTGGCTTGCGACAACGGCGACCGAGACCTGTACCGGCCTTGAGTATCGCCTCCCATTGGCCCCACACCCGTGACAGGGATTGTGTGTGGGAGCGCGAACAAATGTTACACGGCTTTGCCGTCAGCCCGTGCCAAAGGCCCCCCGCAACGCTCGGGCGGCATCCTGGTGGGCTTGCAGGGCCTCGGGTATGGCGCGCCCCATTTTGATGAACTCATGGGTCACGCCCCGGTACAGCTCCAAGTCGGTGGGCACACCCGCCATGCGCAGCCGGTCGGCATAGGCCAGCCCCTCGTCCACCAGGGGGTCGCACTCGGCCAACCCCATCCAGCAAGGGGCCACGCCGTCCACCTCAGGCACCCGCAGCGGGGCAAACCACCAGTGTTCCCGGTCGGCGTGGCGGGGGATGTACTGGTCAAAAAAATAGGCGATGGATGCGGCCTCCAGCACAAACCCGTGGGCAAACCGCTGGTGGGAGGCGGTGTCCTGGTGTGCCGTGGTGCCTGGGTAAAAGAGCAACTGCAGGCACAGCGGCACCTGCGCGTCACGCGCCATCAGTGCCACCACGGCCGCCAGCGTTCCGCCCGCGCTGTCTCCGCCCACCGCCACCCGGCTGGCGTCCAGCCCCAGACCGGGGGCCTGTGCGCGCAAGGCCACCAGGCTGTCCCAGGCATCGTGCACCGCGGTGGGGAACGGGTGCTCAGGCGCCAACCGATAGTCCACCGAGACCACGGCGCAATGGGCCAGGTGCGCCAGGTGGCGGCACAGGGACTCGTGCGTGGCCACACTGCCAATGGTGAACCCCCCGCCATGGAAATACAGCAACACCGGCAGGGCTGCGTCGTCCGGGGCGCCGTGCGGCACCCACAGGCGGGCCGCCAACCAGTGTCCGTCACGGGTGGGCAGGCTCAGCGCCTCATCACGCGCCATGCGGTGAGGCGGCAGGTCGAGCACACCGGCGCCCTGCTCATAAAACGCGCGGGCCTGGCGCGGCGTCATGGCGTGCATGGGGGTGCGGGCAGCGCGCTGCATGCGGTCGATCACCCCGCGCATCAACGGGGTCAAGAGGCTGCGGGGATGGGGGGCGTGGCTCATGCGGAACTGAAGGCGGTTGGGCGGTGTGCCACCCAGGTGACTCGCTCAGGGTTTGGCACATGGTGCACGGGGCCGCCAGTGTATAGAGTGTGGTCAACCCGTACACCACCCAGACGCCCCTGCAACACCACCATGGCCCAGATTTTTTACATCACCCAGATCCAGTTTGACTTTGGCGCGCTCCGCACCCTGCCTGGCGAGTGCGAACGTTTGGGGCTGCGCCGCCCCTTGGTGGTCACCGACCTAGGGGTGCGTGCCGCCGGTTTGCTCGACCAACTGCTGGGTGTCCTCGGCAAGGACTTTGCCGGCCCGGTGTTTGACCAGACCCCCAGCAACCCCACCGAGGCCGCGGTGCGCGCCGCCGCCGAGCTGTACCGTGCGCATGGCTGCGACGGCATCGTGGCCCTGGGCGGTGGCAGCGCCATCGACTGCGCCAAAGGTGTGGCCATTGCCGCCACGCACGAAGGCCCGCTCAAAACCTACGCCACCATCGAGGGCGGCTCGCCGCGCATCACCGAACGGGTGGCGCCCATCATCGCCATCCCCACCACCGCCGGCACGGGCAGCGAAGTGGCCCGAGGTGCCATCGTCATCGTGGACGACGGCCGGAAATTGGGTTTTCACAGCTGGCACCTGGTGCCCAAAGCGGCCATCTGCGACCCCGAACTGACCCTGGGCCTGCCGCCCCTGCTGACCGCCGCCACGGGCATGGATGCGGTGGCCCACTGCATGGAGACCTTCATGGCCGCCCCCTTCAACCCGCCGGCCGACGGCATCGCCCTCGATGGCCTGGCGCGGGCCTGGACCCACATCGAACGGGCCACCCGCGACGGCCAGGACCGCGAGGCCCGCCTCAACCTGATGAGCGCCAGCATGCAAGGCGCCATGGCCTTCCAGAAAGGCTTGGGCTGCGTGCACAGCCTGAGCCACAGCCTCGGTGGCGTGAACCCCCGGCTGCACCACGGCACCTTGAATGCCATGTTCCTGCCCACGGTGATTGCCTTCAACGCCACCGCGCCCACTGTGCAAAAAGAGAAGCGGCTGGAGCGCATGGCACAAGCGATGGGACTGAAAAATGCTTCGGATATTGGTCCCGCCATCACCGACATGAACGCCCGCCTGGGGCTGCCCAGCGGCTTGGCCGCCATGGGCGTGGAGCGGGCCTGGTTTGGCAAGGTCATTGACGGCGCGTTGGCCGACCACTGCCACAAAACCAACCCCCGCCTGGCCACCGCCGACGACTACGCCGCCATGCTGGACGCCGCCATGTGAGGTGAGCGCAGACCCGTCAGGGCCGCACCACGCATTGCCCGATGGCGGGCCAGCGCTTGCGCATCACCACCCAGGCTGCCAACCCCACACACATCATCAGCAACGAGGCGATCGCCAGCCCCACGGTGCTGTGCATGACCAGTGGCGCCACCACGCCCGCCACCAGCCCGTTGGCCGCCGAACTCACAAACATTTGCAGCGATGAGGCCATGCCCCGGCGCGTGGGGTGCAGGTCCAGCACCAGCAGCGTGACCACGGGCACCATCAGCGACCAGCCGAAGGCAAAAATGGCAATGGGCCACAGCGCCCAGCCCACGTGGGCGGGAAACACCAGGTTGGCCAGCAGGTTGAGCACCCCAATGCCCAACATGATCAGAAAGCCAGCCCGGATCTGCCGCTTGGGTGGCAAACGCCCGGCCAGGCGCCCGCTGAGCCATGCACCACCCATGATGCCGCCGATGGTCAACACAAAAAACCAGAAAAACTGGCCCGGCGCCAGGCCCAGGTGCTCGCCCAGGAACACGGGCGCACTCAGCACATACAGGAACATGCCGTTGAACGGGATGCCGCTGGCCAGCGCCAGCAACAAAAACCGGGGGTCAGAACCCAGTTGCCAGTAACCCGACAGCAGGTGGCGCGGGTGGAACGCCTGGCGGTGGGCCACCCCCAGGGTTTCGGGCAACATGCGCAGGTTCACCACCCACATGGCCGAGCCCACGGCGGCCAGAAACCAGAAGATGGCATGCCAATTGGTGTGCACCAGCAACCAGCCACCGATCATGGGGGCGATGGCCGGGGCCACGCCGAAGAAAATGGTCACTTGGCTCATCACCTTCTGTGCCTGGTCGGGCGGGTACACGTCGCGGATGATGGCCCGGGCCACCACAATGCCCGCGCCCGTGGACAACCCCTGCACCGCGCGGAAAAAGATGAGCTGCCCGATGTTTTGCGACAGTGCACAACCCACCGATGCCAGGGTGAACACCGCCAGCCCCCACAGCACCACCGGCCGTCGGCCAAAGCTGTCGGACAGCGCCCCGTGGAACAAGGCCATGAAGGCAAAGCCGAACAAATAGGCCGACAGGGTCTGCTGCATCTGCACGGCCGACGCACCCAGCGACTGGGCAATGCCAGCGAACGCGGGCAGGTAGGTGTCGATGGAAAACGGGCCCAACATGCCCAACACCGCCAACAGCACGGCAAATGCCCATTGGGGTGCCAGCCACTGGCGGTGAAAATCTGGGTTCATGCGGGGGTTGTAACCCAAAGCCGGGTCCACCGTGGCCGTGGGGCTGGCCGCCTGGGGCGCAGCGAGTCGCCCAGGGCTCAGCCGGTGCTCACAGGTCCAGCACCTGCGACATGTCGGGCCGTGCCAGCCACTGGGCAAATTCATCGGCCAGGCGCTGGCTTTCGGCCACTGCGGTGTGCCACACGGCCATGCGGCCCGCCAGGTCGTTGCCGTAGCGGGTGAAGTCGGTGCGGTCGGGCAACTTGCCGTTGGGCAGCGTCCTGACCCATTCGGGGTTGGGTGCCAGCACCAGCATGCGGTGCAGCGCGCCGGTGGGGCGGTGCCGCCATTTCAGGCCTTTGTCCAGCCAGCCAGGGACCACAGCCTTCTGAAAGTGTGGGTAGAGCACCAGGCCCGGTGCCCGCCCCTGGGGCACGGTGTAGTGAAGGTGCAGGTGGTAGTCGGTGATGCCACCATCCCAGTAGCAACCGGCCGGTGCGCCGGGTATGCCCGTGACCGGCTCCAGCACAAAAGGAATGGAACAACTCGCCTGCAGCGCGGGCATGAAGTTGTGCGCGCTCAGCCCCACCCGCCGGGTGACCATGTCGTGCGTGGCAAATGGCAGGTCGGCGTTGGAAAACACCACCCGCTCCAGCCAACCGCCCAGGGCCTTACGGTGTACGGCGTTGGCCAAAAAAGCCCCTGCGTAACCCAGTGGCGTGCGCCAGCGCCCGTCCTGCCGCAACACGTGCCGCCCGCGGGACGTGAGGATGTGCAGCCGGTAGCGCGGATGGTTCAGTACCTCGGCCACGCGCCCGCCGTAGAAGGCTTGCAGGTTGTCGGCAAAGCGCTGGCTCACCTGCGCCGCTGGCGGGCGTCTTTGCCCGGGGGCCAGCTCGTAGTGCTGGGCAATGTAGTCGCGCTCCAGGCGCTGAAACCCGGCCACGGGCTGGTCCAGGCAGGCCGTGGCCATGCGCCACGCACCGATGGAGGCGCCCACCAAGTCCACGACCTGTGCGCTTTGCGCCAGCCATTGACCGAACAGAAACTGGTCCAGCCGACCCAGCACCAGACCCTTGGGCCCGCCCGCCGCGGCGGGTATGCACGACACATCGGCCGCCTGCAACCCATGCGCGGCGAGGTGCGCACGCGCACCCGGGGCGGCGTAGATGCGCAGGGCCTGCAGGCGCATCAGCCCAAAAAGCCTTCGCGCGCCAGCTGCAGCGCAGGGATGTTGTCACCCGAGATGGCATCCGGGTCCACGCCCAGGGCCACGCCCACCGCATCGGGGTAGGAGCCGATGCGTTCGCTCAGCTCCATGTCGCTGAACTCCACCCGGGCGCGCCAGGCGGCCAGGTGAATGACGGCCGCAATGGGCTCGATGGTGTCGTGCTCGAAGGGATCCAGGTGGTTCTCCAGCCCCGCCACCATGCGTTTGGGGAAACGCCACTGCCGGGCCAGTGCCGCACCCACGTTGGCATAGTGGTAGCCGAATTGCGCCACCTCGGCCTTGGAGCGGCGCAAGTGGAAGGGGGAAATCCGGGCGTTGACGGCCACCATGGCCTCGGGCATGCCCACGTGCATCACCAGCTCACCGATGGCGTGGATCAGCCCGGCGGTGTACACCGCGTTGTCGTCCACCCCCAGGGGCGCTGCCACGTAGCGGGCCAGGTTGGCCGTGGTCAGGCTGTAGCGCCAGAACATTTCCAGGTCGATGCCGGAGGTGTGGTGGAACCCGTCCTGCAGCAGGGCCGCCAGGGCCATGGCCCTGACCTTGACCAGACCGAGCATGGCAATGGCCTCGCGCGGGTGGGCCACCGGGCGCAGCAAGCCGAAAAAAGCGGAGTTGGCCTGGCGGATGATTTTGGCCGTCAGCACCGGATCGGTCTCGATGAGCTGCGCCAACGAGTTCAGATCGGCCGAGGGGTCATCCAGGGTTTCAATCAGGCGACCGGCCACCTTGGGTGCCGGTGGCAGGGCGTGGGGTTGGGCGAGGAGTGCATCAAGTTTCATGGACAGCAGCGCAGGGCATCAATCGAGGAAGGCGCCGAGGTCGCCCTTGCTGGTCCATTCGTCGGGGTCTTTTTCCAGCAGGGTGTCCAGGTCCAGGCCCATGACCAGGCCGACCATGTCGGGGTACGTGGCGGCCAGGCCGTTGGCGTCGAGTTTGACCTCCTGCGCCCTTGCACGCCACACGGCGATGTGCAGCACACCCGCCAGCATCTCGTAGTGCTCACCCTCGAAGGGGGCATCCAGGTACTGCAATGAGCGCACGATGGCATCGGGAAAATTCCACTTGGCGGCGAAAGCCGCACTGACGTCCGAATAGGTGTAGCCCAGCGCGCTGCGCTCGGCCTGCGAGCGGTCCAATGCCAGGGGCGGCACGCTGAAGTCCAGGCGACGCATTTCATCGGGCATGCCCATGTGCATGACCAGGTCACCCAGGGCGTGGACCAGCCCGGCGGTGAAGGCCAGCCCCCCGTCCTGCTTCACCACACCCGCCAGGGTGCGGGCAATTTTGGCCACGTTCAGGCTGTAGCGCCAGAACTGCTCCAGGTTCACCCCTTGCACCTTGCGAAACGCCCCCCCCAGCGCGGCACCCATCACCATGGTGCGGACGTGGTTCAGCCCCAGCACAGAGGCCGCTTCCTGCACGCTGGCCACCTGGCGCTGCAGGTTGAAGAAACTGGAGTTGGCCAGGCGCAGGGCGCGGGTGGTCAGGGCGGGATCGGACGCCAGCAGGGTACCGATGCGGCGCAGGTCGGGATCGTCCTTGTCCAGCTCGGTCATGAGGCCGGAGACGGCCTCGGGGATGCTGGGCAACGCACGGGGATGGTCCAGCAGGGCCTGAAGTTCCATGGTCTGTGCTCTTTCCGGTCTTTGAATTCTGGGATACCGCTGACGTTACATCAAAAACCCGGCCAAGCCGTGGATTGATGCCGCGCAAACTGATGGCCTGCGGCCACCGCGCATCACCGCTTGAGGCCTTGCAGCTTGGAGAACGCCGACGCCATGGCCGACGGCGCCTGCTCGCGCTCGGGCCGGTACTGCCCAGCCCCACCGCGCTGGTGACGGTTGGCGGGTTCAAACCGGTTGTCGCCCGATGCCCTGCCACCGGGACCGTCCTTGCGGGCGGGGGCGGCGTCCAGCTTCATGGACAGGCCGATGCGCTTGCGCGCCACGTCCACCTCCATCACCTTCACCTTGACGATGTCGCCGGTCTTGACGACCTCGCGCGCGTCGTTCACGAACCTGTGGCTGAGCTGGCTCACATGCACCAGCCCGTCCTGGTGAACGCCCAGGTCGATGAATGCACCAAACTGCGCCACGTTGCTGACCGTGCCTTCCAGAATCATGCCTTCACGCAGGTCCTGGATGTCCTCCACGCCGTCGTTGAAGCGGGCCACCTTGAAGTCGGGTCTGGGGTCGCGCCCGGGCTTTTCCAGCTCGGTCAGGATGTCTTTGACGGTGATGACGCCAAACCTGTCGTTGGCCAACAGCTCGGGGCGCAGGGTTTTGAGCACGTCGCTGCGGCCCATGACCTCGGTGATGGGCTTGCCCGTTTTGGCCAAAATCTGCTCCACCACGGGGTAGGTTTCGGGGTGAACGCCGGTCATGTCCAGCGGGTTGCTGCCACCGCGAATGCGCAAAAAGCCCGCGCTCTGCTCAAAGGTTTTGGCCCCCAGGCCGCTGACGTCCATCAGTTGCTGGCGGGTCTGGAAGGCACCATTGGCCTCGCGCCAGCGCACCACGGCCTTGGCCACCGTGCCGCTCAGGCCAGACACCCGCGCCAGCAGCGGCGCGCTGGCAGTGTTCAGGTCCACGCCCACGGCGTTCACACAGTCCTCCACCACGGATTCCAGGGTGCGGGCCAGCTCGCTCTGGTTCACGTCGTGCTGGTACTGGCCCACGCCAATGCTTTTGGGGTCGATCTTGACCAGCTCGGCCAAGGGGTCTTGCAGGCGACGGGCGATGCTGGCCGCGCCGCGCAGGCTCACGTCCACGTCGGGCATTTCCTGGCTGGCGTATTCGCTGGCGCTGTACACCGAAGCGCCCGCCTCGCTCACCACCACTTTTTGCATGGCGTGGCAGGGGTGGCCGGGCTCTGTGCCCTTGACCATGAGCTTGATGAGGTCGGCGGCCAGCTTGTCGGTTTCGCGGCTGGCGGTGCCGTTGCCAATGGCAATCAGGTTCACCCCGTGCTGCTCGCACAGCTTGGCGAGCGTGTGCAGCGAGCCGTCCCAGTCGCGGCGGGGCTCGTGCGGGTACACGGTGCTGGTGGCCACCAGCTTGCCCGTGGCATCGACCACGGCCACCTTCACGCCGGTGCGGATGCCGGGGTCCAGCCCCATCACGGTTTTGGGGCCGGCGGGTGCGGCCAGCAGCAGGTCGCGCAGGTTGTCGGCAAACACCTTGATGGCGGTGGCCTCGGCGCTCTCGCGCAGGCGGGCGAACAGGTCGCGCTCGGTGGACAAACTCAGCTTGACGCGCCACGTCCAGGCCACGCATTTGCGCAGCAGGTCGTCGGCCGCCCTGCCCTGGTGCCGCCAGCCCAGGTGCTGGGCAATTTTGCCCTCGGCCAGGGTGGGCACGGCAGCGGTCCTTTTGGCTGTAGCAGACTTTTCAATACCATCAAGCGATGGGGCCTGTTTTTTATCTGAAACGCCTGTCGCAGCGGTGCCCGGCAGCAGATCGGGGGCCTGCAACTTCACGTCCAAAATCTCCAGCGCCCTCCCCCGGAACACGGCCAGCGCCCGGTGCGAGGGCACGCGGGCCAGGGGCTCGTCGTAGTCGAAGTAGTCGCGGAACTTGGCCACGTCGGGGTGGTTTTCGTCCTTGCCGCTGGCCAGGCTGCTGCGCAGCAGGCCCTCGGCCCACAGCCATTCGCGCAGGGTCTGCACCAGTGCGGCGTCTTCGGCCCAGCGCTCGGACAGGATGTCGCGCACACCATCGAGCACCGCCATCGTGGTGGAAAAGTCGGTGCCCTCGGGGTCGCCCACGGGCCGCACAAACGCCTGGGCCTGGGCCAGGGGGTCCAGCGTGGGGTCGGCCAACAGGCGGTCGGCCAGGGGCTCGATGCCAGCCTCGCGGGCCATCATGCCCTTGGTGCGGCGCTTGGGTTTGTAGGGCAGGTACAGGTCTTCCAGCTCCTGCTTGGTGGGCGCAGCCTCGATGGCGGCGCGCAGCTCGGGCGTGAGCTTGCCCTGCTCTTCAATGCCCTTGAGGATGGTGGCGCGGCGGTCTTCCAGCTCGCGCAGGTAGGACAGGCGGGCTTCGATCTCGCGCATCTGTATGTCGTCCAGGCCGCCCGTGGCTTCCTTGCGGTAGCGGGCAATGAAGGGCACGGTGGCCCCGCCGTCCAACAACTCCACAGCCACCTGCACCTGGCGGGGCTGAACATGGATTTCCTGCGCGATCTGCGTGACGATGTGGTGCATGTACTCGGGAGAAAGTGCGGGGGTCGGCCAAGCTGCCAGCCTGGCCCCCCAGGGTGGGAGCAAAGGGCGCAAAGTGTGCCACAGGGCCCAGCACCCTCCGCCCTCAAGTGGGCGCAACGCTGACCGACGGCGTGGGCGGCGCCTCAACCACCCGGTACCCCTCTGGGTAAAATGGGTTTTCAAAAATATTCAGGGACCAGCATGCAATTCCCAGTCAGTTTGCAGGGTTTGGAGGCCTTGCTCAACGCGGTACCGGACAGCCTGTTTCTGCTGGACCCGGACACCTCCAACATCCTCTATTGCAACCGGGCGGCCCACCAGGAGCTGGGCTACGCAGCAGAAGAGTTGGTGGGACACTCGGTGCTGAGCTTGCAAAAAGACGTCACCGGCCTGCCGCAGTGGGGCCAGATTGCCGAGGTCATCCGCCAGTCCAGCCCTTACGTCTTCGTGGGCCGCCACCGCCACCGCGACGGCCACGAAATCAGCGTGGAGGTGGTCACCAACACCTTCGAGTTCGACGGGCAGCCCTACTTTTTGTCGTCGGCACGCAACATCGGCAACCGCACCCTGCTGGATAAGGACATCCTGTCCCGCGAGGCCCACCTGCTGTTCGCCCTCAACGAAGCCTCCGATGGCATGTGGGACTGGCACCTGCCCTCGGGCAACGTGTACTTCAGCCCCCAGCTCAAGCGCATGCTGGGCTATGGTCCGCACGAACTGTCCCCCACGGTGGAGAGCTGGACCGCCAACGTGCACCCCGAGGACCAGACCCGCGTTTTCCAGGTGCTGGACCAGCACCTGAGGGGTGAGCGCGAACGCTACGAGGCGCAATACCGCCTGAAAAACCGCAACGGCCACTACCTGTGGGTGAATGACCGTGGCCGGGTGTGCGAGCGCGACCCCCAGCTGGCCCCGACCCGGGTGGTGGGCATGGTGCACAACATCACCGACCAGAAAATGCTGGAAATGGAGCTGATGCTGCAGGCCTCACACGACAGCCTGACCGGTTTGCGCAACCGGCGCGAGGCCGAGCAGGCCTTGCTGGCCCAGTTGTCCACCTGCCAGCGTCTGGGTGTGGCCCTGGGCGTGTGCCTGTTTGACCTGGACCACTTCAAGCAGATCAACGACGTGCACGGCCACCTGGTGGGCGACCAGGTGCTGGTGCGTGTGGCACGGCACCTGAGCCAGGCCCTGCGCGGGTCCGACGCCCTGTTTCGCTGGGGCGGCGAAGAATTCCTGCTGCTGGTCCCCGGCCTGGGCGTGGGCGACATGCTGAAACTGGGCCAGAAGCTGTGCGCCGAGTTCGCCGCGCTGCCCATGGACGGGCTGCCTGGGGTCGAACCCGTCACCGCCAGCTTTGGCATGGCCGTCATGCCAGAACACGGCCAGACGTCGGCCGAGCTGCTGCTGGCCGCCGACACGGCGCTCTACAGCGCCAAGGCCGCAGGCCGCCACTGCGTGCGCATGGCACAGCCCCTGCCGCCACCGGCGCTGACCACCGTGGCGTGAGGCGGGGTGCGGTGGTGGTGGGCTCAGCCCCGCAGCGCCGCCCGCAGCTTGGCGCCCACATCGGGCCGCTGCCCGAACGGATCGGGCGGGTTGCGCCCCTCCACCATCGCCTGCATGCGCTGCGTCACGTTGGCCAATGCCTGCGGGTGGCTGTAGATGTAGAACTGGTTGGCCTCCATGGCCGCAAACACCTTCTCGGCCACATCGGCCGCCGACACCTTGCCGCTGTTGACGGCTTTTTCGCTCATGGCCTGGCCAATCAGCTGGCTTTGGGTGGGGCGCTCGTCTGCCAGGGCGTCGGGACGGTTGCGGTGGCTCAGGGCAATGCCGGTGGGCACAAAGTAAGGACACAGCACGCTGGCCCCCACTTGGTTCGTCACCAGCGAGAGGTCCTGGTACAGCGTTTCGCTCAACGCCACCACGGCATGCTTGCTGACGTTGTAAATGCCCATGTTGGGCGCGGTCAGCAGCCCGGCCATGCTGGCGGTGTTGACGATGTGGCCCTGCCACGCCGGGTCGGCCTGGGCGGCGGCCAGCATGTGCGGCGTGAAGCAGCGCACGCCGTGGATGACGCCCCACAGGTTCACACCCAGCACCCATTCCCAGTCGGCCACGGAGTTTTCCCACACCAGGCCACCGCTGCCCACGCCCGCGTTGTTGAACACAAAGTGCGGCGCGCCAAAACGGGCCACCACCTCGGTGGCCAGCGCATCCATGGCTTCGGCGTTGGACACGTCCACGCGCCGCGCCATGACGGCTGCGCCGTGGCGTTGGCACTCGGGGCTGAGTTCGGCCTCGGCCGCAGCCAGCGCATCGGCCTGCACATCGACCAGCACCAGGTTCATGCCGCGCGCGGCGGCGATGCGGGCGCATTCCAGGCCAAAGCCTGAGCCTGCGCCGGTGAGAACGGCGGTTTTGCCACTGAAATCAACCATCATGGGGAGTCTCCCGGGTGAAACAAAGTTGGTGGGTGGCCGCCCATCAGGCGGGCCTGAGCATTTCCACGTGCCAGATGCCGTCTTCCAGGTAGGGCTCACTGGCGGTGGCAAAGCCGTGTTGCGCGTAAAAAGCCTGCAAATGCGCCTGCGCGCCGATGCGGATGGGCTGTGGCCCCCACAGCTGGGCCAGCCGCACACAGGCCTGGGCCATGAGGTCGTGCCCCAGACCCGTGCCGCGTGCGGTGGCGGCGGTGGCCACGCGGCCTATGCTGGCCTCGGCAAACGCCACGCCCGCTGGCAGCAAACGGGCGCAGGCCCGCAGGTGCACGGGGCCGCTGCCATCGGCCACGTCCACCGCGCCCAGCAAATGGAAGGCCTGGGCATCCAGGCCGTCCATGTCCTGGAACACACAGGCCTGCTCCACCACAAACACCGCCGAACGCAGTTGCAGCAGGCGGTACACATCGTGCCCAGCCAACTGGTCAAAGGGTAGGCAGCGCCACTGCACCGGAAGCGGGGTGCCGCCGTTCATGCGGCTTTCAACACGTAGCCGACGCGGGGGAAGTGCACGCGCACCGTGCCCGCGCGTTCGTCCTGCCGCAGCAGGGTGTAGCGGGTGCGGGTGGCGGCGAGCAGTGTGCCCAGCGTGGCCTCGGGGCCAAAACTTTCGGCGGCGATGGTGACTTCCGCGCCCAGCGCCAGACCGTGTTCGTCCTGAAACACCTCGTCGTCGGGAAAAAAGTTCAAGCTTTTTGGGCCTCCAGCGCTTGATGCGCTTGCACTGGCAGCTATGGCCTCCGCAGCAGTGCTTTTGACCATGTCGCCATGGCCAATGGCCGCCATACGGGCCAGCCAGTCTTGCACCGCAGGGGTGGCGTCAAAAATGGTGGCCAAGGTGGGCACCCGGTTCTGGGTGAACCACAGGGGGTGGTAGGCGGCAAAGTCGGCCAGGCTGGGTGCGCTGCCCAGCAGGTAGGGCGCGGGGCCACCCTGCTCGTGCAGCATGTCGGACAGGCGGCGCAAGTAGCTTTTGTAGGCGGCAGCCGCATCGGCGGGGCGGATGCGCGTCATGTTGTGGGTCATGGCGGCGCGGTCGGCCCCAAAGGCCTTGGCCGCCTCGGGCGCCACACCGGCAAACGCCTGCGCCAGCCCGGCGGGCTGGAAGTTGTAGCCCATGGCCGTCCAGAACAGCGTGCTGTCGGCCCACTGGGCCACCGTGCGGTTGAGGCCTTTTTGCCCCTCGGGGAACAGCGAGGGCGTGGGGGCCAGGTGCTCCAGCACGGTGGCAATCAGCGCGGTGTCACACAACACGTCGTTGCCGATTTGCAAAAACGGCGTCTTGCGGTAGCCGCCGGTCAGGGCCACCACGTCGGGCTTGGGCGCGATGGACGGCACGATGACCGACTTCCACGTCAGGCGCTTGTGGCCCAGCATGAGGCGCACCTTCTCGGCGAAGGGCGACATGGGGTAGTGGTGCAGGTAAATGTCGGGCAAGGCTTCAGACATGGGGGACCTCGCTCAGACCAGCTTGACCAGCTGCTTGCCAAAGTTTTTGCCCTTGAGCAGGCCAATGAAGGCCTCGGGCGCGGCGGCCAGCCCCAAGGCCACGCTCTCGCGGGGGCGCAGTTGGCCGGTGGCCACCAGGGTGCCCAGCTCGGTCAGGGCTTCGGGCCACACCTCCATGTGCTCGCTGACGATGAAGCCCTCGATCTTCATGCGGTTGACCAGAATCAGCGCCGGGTTGGCCATGGGCAGGGGCGCGCCGTTGTAGCCCGCGATCATGCCGCACACCGCGATGCGCGCGAACGCGTTGGTGCGCAGCATCACCGCGTCCAGCACCATGCCGCCCACGTTCTCGAAGTGGCCGTCAATGCCGTTGGGGCAGGCCACCTTCAGTGCCTTGGACAGGCCGATGGCGTCGGCGTGCTCCTTGTAGTCCACGCAGGCGTCAAAGCCCAGTTCGTTGACGGCGTAGGCGCATTTGTCTGGCCCGCCCGCAATGCCCACCACGCGGCAGCCGCGTGCCTTGGCCAGCGCACCAAAGGCGCTGCCCACCGCGCCCGTGGCGGCGCTGACCACCACGGTTTCGCCCGCCTTGGGGGCGATGATTTTGACCAGCCCGTACCAGGCCGTCACGCCAGGCATGCCGACAGCGCCCAGGTAGTGGCTCAGCGGCACATGGGTGGTGCTGACCTTGCGCAGCATGCCCACGGCGTTGCCATCGACCACGCTGTATTCCTGCCAGCCGCCCATGCCCACCACGGTGTCGCCCACGGCGAACTTGGGGTGGCGGGACTCCACCACCTCACCGGCGGTGCCGCCGATCATCACCTCGCCCAGGGGCTGGGGCTGGGCGTAGCTCTTGCCGTCGTTCATGCGGCCACGCATGTAGGGGTCCAGGCTGAGGTAGTGGTGGCGCACCAGCACCTGGCCATCGGCCAGCTCGGGGGTGGCGGTGGTGACGAGTTTGAAGTTGGCCACTGTGGCCTCGCCGATGGGGCGGTTGTCGAGCACGATTTGTTGGTTCTGGGGCATGGGGAGTCCTGCAAAAAAGAAATGGAAATTTCCTGATTGCGCAGCAAACTGTTCAATCAGGGAAAGCGCTGGGTGGCGAAAAAGCTTTAAAAATCTCAGTCCGTGGGGATCGGGCCCACTGACGGACCCACTGACGGACCCATTGAAGGGCTGGCTGGGGTTGCGCTGGCCGGGCCGTTGAGCGCTTGCACCGAGCGGTCGGGGGCGGCCAGGCGGCGCACGTATTTGAAGGTGCCGGTGGCGTGGGCGCACAGGCGGCCTTTGGCGTCCAGCACCCGCCCCTCGGTGAAGGCCATGGTGGTGGTGCGCTGCAGCAGCTTGCCCGTGGCCAGCAACGGGCCGCCCCCGCGCTTGGCGGCGGCCATGAAGCTGGTTTTCATTTCGATGGTCACCACCCCCATCTCGGCGTCGGGCCCGCTCAGCACGCTGCGGGCGGCGTGGGCCATGGCCACGTCCAGCAGCGTCATGCTGGCCCCGCCGTGCACCACGTTGAAGGAGTTGAGGTGCTCGGGCGCCGCATCAAAGCGGATGTCGGCCTCGCCGTTTTCCATGCGCAACAGCTCAAAGCCCAGGTGGGCCACAAAGGGGATGTGTACGCTGAATTCCATGCAGGTGTCCTGTGGTTCAACCGCCGACCAGGGCGCTCACGCCGCCGTCCACCGCCAGCCACTGGCCGGTGATGTGCTTGCCCGCGTCCGACGCAAAGAGCAGGGTCAGGCCCTTGAGGTCCTCGTCGTCGCCCAGGCGGCGCAGCGGCGCGTGGGACTTGAGGTTGTCCTCGCCCAATTTGCTCAGCAGTCCGGCCGTCATTTTGCTGGGGAAAAAGCCTGGGCAGATGGCGTTGACGTTGATGCCGCGTGGCCCCCATTCCCCCGCCAGCGTGCGGGTGAAATTGATGACCGCCGCCTTGGACGTGTTGTAGGCAATGGTCTGCATGCCCGGCGGATTGCCGCCCAGCCCGGCGATGCTGGCCACGTTGATGATGCGCCCCCCCGTGCCGCCGCCCTGGCGGGCCAGCATGCTGCGCTTGGCCACCTGCTGGCTGAGCAGGAAGTAGCCGCGCACGTTGAGGTTCATCACCTTGTCCCAGGCGGCCACGGGGTGGTCTTCGGCGGGTGCGCCCCAGGTGGCGCCGGCGTTGTTCACCAGGATGTCGATGTCGCCCATGCGTTGCAGGGTTTCGTCCACCAGGTGGGTGATGCTGCCTTCGTCCGCGCAATCGGCGGCCACCCAGCGGGCGTCGATGCCAGCGGCCTGCAACTCGGCCACGGCCTGTTCCAGGTCAGTGGCCTTGCGCGAGCTGAGCATGACGCGGGCCCCGGCCTCACCCAGTGCGTGGGCCATCTGCAGGCCCAGGCCGCGCGAGCCGCCGGTGACCAGCGCCGTTTTGCCGGTCAGGTCGAACAGTTGTTGGATGGTGCGTGTCATGGTGGGTCTTCCTCGGGTGGCTGTGTTGGGGCGCATTGTGAAAGGCCGCCGTGTGGGCCGCTTGTCGCCAGGGCGATAAAGCAGGGTAAGCCCGGGGGGCGCCCTGAGCCTGCCGGGCCGATTTATGATGTGTCAGCCCGCACACCCCCTACCCCCCTTTGGCCATGAGTGCACTTCGCATCGCCCTGCTCTTTCTGGCCTTCGGCTTCGGGTGGATCGTGCTGTCCGACCACGTGCTGCTGGCCCTGGTGAGCGATGACCAGTTGCGCAACCAGATCCAGTCCATCAAAGGCCTGCTCTTTGTGGCACTGAGCGCAGCGCTGGTGTACCTGCTGGTGAAGTCGGCCGAGCGGTCGCGCGCTGCCCTGCAGGCCGAAACGGCGCAGGAACGCGACCGGCTGGCCCAGGTGTTGGATGTGAGCCCGGCAGCTGTCTACTCATTGCACGCCCGGCAGTCGGGTGACCAAGCTTTGGCATGGCACCTGGACCTGGTCGGCCGGAATGTGGAGCGGATTTCCGGTTTTTCCGCCCAGGAGTGGCAGACCCAGCCGGGACTGTGGCGGAGTCGGGTGCACCCTGACGACCGGGACCAGGTCATGGCAGCCCAGCGCCTGTTGAGGACCGAGGGCCGTCTGAGCCACGAATACCGGTTCATCCACCTCGATGGTGTGGTGCGGTGGGTGCACGATGACGTGGTGCTGGTGCGCGACGCACAGGGCAACCCCACCCAGATCACGGGCGCGTGGCTGGACATCACCGACCTGAAGTCGGCCGAACTCGCCCGGCAGGCCTCCGAAGACCGCTACCAGCAGCTGTTTCACGCCAACCCCTACCCCATGTGGGTGGTGGACGTGGACACGCTGCGGTTTTTGTCGGTCAACACCGCCGCGTTGGACAAGTACGGTTACACCGAGGATGAAATGCTGGACATGACGCTGCACGACATCCGCCCCAGCGCCGAACAAGCCCGACTGAACCAGTTCATCGAGCACGCCAGGCGCCAGCCGCAGGGCACGCCCGTGGGCGAGTGGCTGCACCGCAAAAAAGACGGCACCGAGTTCTGGGTGGAAATCGCTGGCCATGCGGTGGAATTCAACGGCCGCCGTGCGCGCATGGTGATTGCCCAGGACATCACCCAGCGGCGCGAGGCCGACGCACGCCAGCGCCTGATTGCCCAGGTGTTTGAGCTGAGCCAGGAGGGCATTTTCATCACCGATGCACAGCACCACTTTGTGTCGGTCAACCGGGCGTTCACCCAGTTCACGGGCTACTCCTTGGCCGACTTGAAGGGCAAAGACTCGAACATCTTCAGGTCTGAACACCACGACAGGTCGTTCTACAAGGCCATGTACGCCCAAATCACCCACGAAGGCCGTTGGGAGGGCGAGATCTGGAGCCCCCGCAAAACCGGCGAGCTGTTTCCGGCCTGGTTCACGTTCAGTGCCATCCAGGACGAGAACGGACGGGTCAGCCAGTTCCTGGGCATCTTCACCGAAATTTCCAGCCACAAGGACGCCGAGGAGCGCATTCAGCGCCTGGCCAACTACGACGGCCTCACCAACCTGCCCAACCGCGCGCTGCTGAGCGACCGTGCCCAGGTGGCCCTGGCCACGGCCCGCAAAACACACGGCCATGTGGTGGCCATGCAGCTCAATGTGGACCATTTCAAGAACATCAACGAGCTGTTCGGCCACGACGCCGGGGACACGGTGCTGGTGGAGTTGGCCAAGCGACTGGTGAACAACCTAAAACCCAGCGACACGGTCTCTCGCCTGGGTGGTGACGACTTCATCATTTTGCTGCCCGCCACCTCCGCCATGGCGGCAGGCCATGTGGCGTTGCGGCTGCTGGCGGCGGTGGCGGCCCCGCTGCACGTGGGCACGCAGGTGCTGCGTGTCACGGCCAGCATAGGCGTGGCCGAGTTCCCGGACAACGGGCAAACCTGGGTGCAGTTGTCGCAAGCCGCCGAGACGGCGGTGAACCAGGCCAAGCGGGACGGGCGCAACACGGTCAGCCACTTCTCGCCAGCCTTGCACCAGCAACTGCAGGTGGCGCTGGCGGTGGAAAAAGACCTGCAACTGGCCGTGGAGCGCCAGCAGCTGGTGGTGCACTACCAGCCCCAGGTGCACGCCCACACGCAGCGTGTGGTGGGGGTGGAGGCACTGGTGCGCTGGCAGCACCCCGAGTGGGGTCTGGTGCCACCCGGGCGCTTCATTGGGGTGGCGGAGAAAGCCGGCCTGATCCGGGGCATTGGCGACTGGGTGCTGCAGCAGGCACTGACCGACGTGGCCGCGTGGCAGGCTGCGGGCCTGCCCGTGGTGCCGGTGGCGGTGAACCTGTCCATGGCACAGTTTCGCCACGAAGGCCTGCTGGACACCGTGACCCAGGCCTTGTCCCGCAGCGGCCTGCCCGCAGGCATGCTGGAGCTGGAGCTGACCGAGAGCGTGGCCATGGAGGACTCGGAGTTCACCATCGCCACCATCAACCGCCTCAAACACCTGGGGGTGCTGCTGTCCATCGACGACTTTGGCACCGGCTACTCGTCGCTCAGCTACCTGAAGCGGTTTGCGGTGGACAAACTCAAGATCGACAAATCCTTTGTGGACGGGTTGAACAAAGACCCGGAAGACGAGGCCATCGTCACCGCCGTCATCCAGCTGGCCAAAAGCCTGGGCCTGAAAACCATTGCCGAAG
This sequence comes from Polaromonas sp., assembly GCA_013823635.1. Lineage (GTDB taxonomy): Bacteria > Pseudomonadota > Gammaproteobacteria > Burkholderiales > Burkholderiaceae_C > UBA2334. Next base: position 28,698 of record PNML01000018.1, read on the forward strand.
GCGTGGAAACCAGCGACCAGGCGTTGTTTTTGCGGGCCAGGGGCTGCGACGAGTTTCAGGGCTACCTGTTCAGCCGCCCGGTCCCCGCCGCCGAGCTGGCCAAACTGCTGGACGCAGGCCCCCTGAAGCCGACCCCAACGGCGCACTGAGCGCGGCGCCCAGCGCGGGCGTGGGCACCCAGCGTCAGAACGCGTCTTCGGGCAAGGCGGCGCACAGCGGGTCGCGCTGGCTCACCACCTGCAGCCAAGCCCCGATTTTGGGCAACTCATAGTGATAAAAATAGGCGCCAGCGCTTGTCCTGCCTAGGTTCTCAGCTACAGCCAATGTGGGGTCTTTGGCCAGCACGGCGCAGGCCACGTCCAGCCACACCCAGGCCAGCACGGTGTGGCCAAAGGCTTGCAGGTAGGGCACGGCGTTGGCCAGCGCCTCGCCGGGGTTGCCGCTGGCCCAGGCGGCCTGGGTGGCGGCCCCCACATCGGCCAAGGCGACTCGGAGGGCGGCGGCCTGTTGCACCAGCTCGGTCGCCTGGGCTGGGAGGTCCAGGGTGGTGGCCAGCGCCTCGGCCCGGGCGGCGGTGACCAGCATGCGCGCACCCAGCAGTTGCAGGCCCTTGCCCTGCTCCATCAGCACCTTGCGGCCCAACAGGTCCATGGCCTGAATGCCGTGCGTGCCCTCGTGGATCATGTTCAGGCGGTTGTCGCGCCAGTACTGCTCCACCGGAAAGTCACGCGTGTAGCCGTAGCCACCGTGCACTTGTATGGCCAGGCTGTTGGCCTCCAGGCACCACTCGCTGGGCCAGCTTTTGGCGATGGGGGTCAGCACCTCCAGCAACAGGCGGGCGTCGTCGGCGGCGGCGGGCTCGCCGGTGTGCTGCTCGTCCACCAGACGGGCGCAGTACAGCGCCAGGGCCAGTGCGCCTTCGCTGTAGCTTTTCTGGGCCAGCAGCATGCGCTTGACATCGGCGTGCTCGATGATGCGCACCTGCGGCCGGGCGGCGTCTTTTCCGCCCATGCCCATGGGCCTGCCCTGGGGGCGGTTTTTGGCGTAGTCGAGGGAAGCGTGGTAGCCCGCCAGGCCCAGCATGGTGGCGGCCAGGCCCACGCCAATGCGGGCCTCGTTCATCATGTGGAACATGCAGTGCAGGCCTTTGCCCGGCTCACCCACCAGGTAGCCAATGGCCCCTGCGCCCTGCCCGTCCAGCCCCGGTCCGCAGGTCGCGCCCTGCCCCGGCAGGTTCTTGAACTGGCCCTCGCCAAAGTTCAGCAGCGTGTTGGTGGTGCCGCGCCAGCCGCATTTGTGGTTGAGCCCGGCCAGTGCCACGTCGTTGCGCTGCCCCGTCAGCTCGCCGGCGGCGTTCACCAGCTTTTTTGGCACGATGAACAGTGAAATGCCCTTCACCCCGGGCACCAGCTTGCCGTCGGCATCGGGGATTTTGGCCAGCACCAGGTGCACGATGTTCTCGGTCAGGTCGTGCTCGCCCGCCGAAATCCACATCTTGTTGCCGCGCAGCCGGTAACGCGGGCCCAGGGGGTCGGACTCGGCACCGTCACCGTCGGGCACGGCGCGGGTGGCCACGTCGCTCAAAGACGAACCCGCCTGTGGCTCGCTCAGGCACATGGTGCCTGACCACTGCCCGGCAAATTCGCGCGCGGCAAACACGGCTTTTTGCGTGGGTGTGCCATGCACCATCAGCAAATTGGCGTTGCCCGTGGTCAGCATGCCCGAGCCCATGCTGACCGAGGCATGGGCAAAAAACGTGTTGGCCGCCGCCTCGATGGTGTAGGGCAACTGCATGCCGCCCACTTCATAGTCTTGCGCGGCGCTGAGCATGCCGCTGTCGGCATAGGCTTTTTGCGCGTCGTGCGTGGCCTGTGGCAGCACCACGCGCAGGCTGCCGTCGGGGCACACCTCGGTGCGGGGCTCCTGTGTGTCCACCAGACGGTTGAAGGGGGCGTATTTGTCGCGGGCGATGCGCTCGCAGGTGTCGAGCACGGCGTCGAAGGTGTCGCGGCTGTGGTCGGCAAAGCGCTGGCGCTGGCTCAGTTCGGGGGCGTTAAGCCAGTCGTACAGCAAAAAATCGAGGGTGGTGCGCAGTGTCATGGTGAATTTGAAGCCAAAAACGCGGCTGGCGCTTGTTGGCATTGAAATGTTTGCTACTGAAACGTTTGTTTGAAAAACGGGGATGGCACCGCCATCAGCAAGGACCAAAGGGCCAGCCAAGAGGGGGCACCGCCCGGCCCCCCAGTGTGGTCACTGGCCACGCCTTGGCAAGGGGGCTCACCCGCACGGCGCGGGGGTTTTCGTCTCAGGCGGGACAGGCCTGCCGCGCATCGGCCCGGCCCATGGCGCGCGACAGCGTGGCCGCGCTGGCGTAGCCGGTTTCCTGCGCCACACGCTTGAGGCCCTGGCCCGTGGCCACCAGCCGCTGCGCCATGGCCAGGCGCAGGCCTTCCAGGTACTTGCCCGCCGACACCCCCGTGACCTGCTTGAACTGCGTGGCAAACGCCGTGCGCGACATGCCCGCTTCCACCGCCAGCAGGTCCAGCGTCCAGGGCTGGGCCGGGTGGCTGTGCATGGCCACCAGCGCCCTGGCCAGCCGCGGGTCGGCCAGGCCGCCGAAGAGGCCCACCGGGTTCAGCGGGTGCATGACCCAGTGGCGCAGCAGGCCAATCAGCAAAATGTCGCCCGCGCGGTCCATGAGCAGGGGTTGGCCACAGCGGGTGGCCTGCATTTCGCCGGCCATGAGCTGCACGATTTGCGCCAGCGAAGTGTCGGCCGTGTGCAGGGCGATGTGCTCGGCACGGTGCAACTCGCGCAACAGCAGCGGGCCCACCGGGCCGTCGAACACCACCGAAAAACTCACCCATGGCCGCCAGCCCTGGCCTTGCAGCGCGGCCCATTGCGCCCGCTGGCCAGCGTGGCACACCAGCAGGGACAGGTCCCGCAAGGTGGCCGCTGCACCGCCCTGGGTGGCCGCCGGGTCGCACAGGATGTGCAGGTCCAGCCCACGGCCACCGCCGTCCGCCGGTGGGCACACCCCGTGCTGCGGCGGGTCCGCAGCACCTGGGGCGTGGGACGCAGGGGTTTGGCACAGCACCACGCGGGGCGACAGGCCTTGCAACAGGGCCGACAAGCGGTCCAAATGGACGTGTGGCGTCATGCGGATATGTACGAATGGCAAATGAATTGGAACAATGTGCATCATACCGTTCAATACACTGCCATTTTCTGACTGGAGACCCCACCGTGATCAAGTTCTATTACCACCCCTCGCCCAACCCCCTCAAGATTGCCCTGTACCTGGAGGAAACCGGCCTGCCCTACGAGCTGGTGCCCGTGGACACCCGCAAAGGCGAGCAGCACGCCCCCGCTTTTGTGGCCATCAACCCCAACGCCAAAACCCCCGCCATGCTGGACGGCGACACCCGCGTGTTCGACAGCACCGCCATGCTGCTGTACCTGGCCGAAAAATCGGGGCAGTTTGTGTGCGCCGACACCCCCGAGGCGCGGGCCGAGATGTACTCGTGGCTGATGTTTGTGGCCACCGGCATCGGCCCCTACTGCGGCCAGGCCGTGCACTTCAAGCACTACGCCCCCGAGCCCAAGGACTACGCCGTCAACCGCTACGACTTTGAAGCCTGGCGCCACTGGAAAATCATCAACGCCCACCTGGCCGAGCGCACCTGGATGCTGGGCGACAACTACACCCTGGTGGACATGGCCGTGTGGGGCTGGGCGCGGGTGATTCCGTTTGTGCTGGGCGCTGAAGCCTGGGCCGAACTGCCCCATGTGAAGCGCCTGCTCGACGCCATCAACGCGCGGCCCGCTGCACAACGTGCCGAGGCCATCAAGGCCCAGTACACCTTCAAGACCGAGATGGACGACGCCTCGCGCCAGGTGCTGTTCCCACAGAACGCCCGCTTGAAGGCCTGACACCACGCCACCCCCTGCCCCCCCGGAGCCGCCATGATCGACCTGTACTACTGGACCACGCCCAATGGCCACAAGCTGACCCTGTTCATGGAAGAGTCGGGGGTGGCGCACCGCATCCACCCGGTCAACATCAGCCAGGGTGAGCAATTTGCGCCAGCGTTTTTGGCCATTGCCCCCAACAACCGCATACCGGCCATCGTGGACCACGCGCCGGCCGACGGGGGTGGCCCGCTGTCCATCTTCGAGTCCGGGGCCATCCTGCTGTACCTGGCCGACAAAACCGGGCAGTTCATCCCGCAAACGCTGCGCGGGCGCAACGAGTGCCTGCAGTGGCTGTTCTGGCAAATGGGCGGCTTGGGGCCCATGGCGGGGCAAAACCACCATTTTGTGCAGTACGCCCCCGAGCGCATTCCCTACGCCATGGACCGCTACGTGAAAGAAACCGCCCGCCTGTACGGCGTGCTGAACAAGCACCTGGCCGATGGGCGCGAGTACATCTGCGGCAGCAGCTACACCATTGCCGACATGGCCTGCTACCCCTGGGTGGTGCCGCACGAGCGCCAGCGGCAACACCTGGTCGACTTCCCCGCCCTGGCCGCCTGGCTGGCCCGCGTGGCCCAACGCCCGGCCACCGTGCGCGCCTACGCGCTGGCACAAACCATCAACACCGCGCCCACGGTGGACAGCCAATCCAAAAGCGTGCTGTTTGGCCAAGATGCCAGCACCGTGCGCTGAACCCCCACAACGGAACACCAACATGCCTTACCAAGCCGTGGTTTTTGATGCCTATGGCACCCTTTTCGACGTGTACGCCATGGGTGTGCTGGCCGAAAAGCTCTTCCCGGGCCACGGCCCCGCCATTTCCAACCTGTGGCGGGACAAGCAGATTGAGTACACCCGGCTCATCACACTGTCAGACCCGCACACCGTCTCCGGCAGTCGTTACTACCAGCCGTTTTGGGAGCTGACCCGCCTGTCGTTGCGCTACACCCTGGCGCGGCTCGGGCTGCGCGCATCGGCTGACCAGGAGGACGCACTGATGGCCCAGTACAAGCACCTGCCCGCGTTCGAGGAAAACCTGGGCGTGCTGCGTGCCCTGAAGCAACGCGGCATTCAGACCGCCATTTTGTCCAATGCCAGCCCCGACATGCTGCACGCTGCGGTGGCACATGCGGGCATGACCGAATGGTTGGACCATGTGCTGTCGGTCGATGGCATACGCCAGTTCAAAACCGCCCCGGCCAGCTACGGGTTGGTGGCGCAAGCCTTGCCCGCGCTGGCGCTGAACAACATCCTGTTTGTGTCCAGCAACGCCTGGGATGTGTTGGGCGCCACCTGGTTTGGACTGAACACACTGTGGGTCAACCGCCAGGACCTGCCCCCAGAGGCCATTGGCCCCGCCCCCACCCATGTGGGCACCAACCTGAAAGCGGTGCTGTCGTTGGTGTGACGCACGGGTGGCCCATGGCGGACATTCGCCACGGCCCTGTCCATGTCACTTGGCTACAGGTGTCACTGCGGCTCGATCTTCGCGTCCTGGATGGCTTTGGCCCACTTGGCGGTTTCCATGGCGCCGCGCTTGGCAAGGTCTTCGGGGGTGCCGGGCTGCACCGCGAAGCCGATGGCGGCGAACTTGTCCTGGATGTCCTTGCTGTTGGCCGCTGCGTTCACCGCCTGGTTGAGCTTGTTCACGATGTCGGATGGCGTACCGGCCGGGGCGTACACGGCGAAGTAGGCAATCAGCTCGTAGTCTTTCAGGCCCAGGGCTTCGTTCACGGTGGGCAGCTCGGGGATGGCGGGTGAGCGCTTGGCCGACGTGACGGCCAGCCCGCGCACCTTGCCGGCTTTGACCTGCGGCAGCATCACGGCAAAGTCGGCGCTGAACATGTTGACCTGGCCGCCAATGAGGTCGGTCATGGCCGCTGGCCCGCTTTTGTAGGGCACGTTGGTGAGCTGAATGCCGGCCATGCCGGCCATCATTTCGGTGGACACCAGCTGTGAGGTGCTGGCGCTGGCGAAGGTGATGTGCGTGGGCTTGGCCTTGGCCAGGTCCACCAGTTCTTTCAGGGTTTTGGCGGGCACGTCGTTGTTGACCGACATGATCAGCGGCACCGAGCCCATGTAGCCCACGGGTGTGAAGGCGGTGTCCTGGTCGTAGGGGAGCTTCTTCATCAGGCTTTTCAGCGCGGCGTTGGTGCTGTTGGTGCCAATGAGGATGGTGTAGCCGTCGGGGGCAGACTTGGCCACCGCGTCGGCGCCCAGCATGCCGTTGACCCCGGCCTTGTTGTCCACCACGATGGTTTGGCCCAGCACCTCGGACATTTTGGTGGCGAAAGCGCGGCCAATCTGGTCGGTGGCGCTGCCGGGTGCAAACGGCACCACGGCCTTGATGACCTTGCTGGGGTAGGCCTGCGCCAGGGCGGCAGGGCTGCCCAGCACGGCCAGGGCAACACTGGCCACGGCGGCGAGTGTGGTGAGGCGGCGGTGGGGATGGAACGTTGAACGCATGGGTGGTCTCCTGGTGGTGGTGTGAGGCAGGTTGCAGAAAAAAGTGGGGCGGAAAAAGGTGGTTGTCTGGCGAGTGGAAACGGGCTGGGCGTGGGCAGCGCCCCGTCAGCCCGGCCAGGGCAGGGAAAGGATGGCCGAGGCCAGGGTTTTGCCGTGCGCATCCAGCGCCAGCGAGCGGGTCACGCCGCCTGCCAGTGCGCCATGCATCACAAAATGCACAGCGCCCAGGTGCGGCAGGGTGTGGCGTTGCACGTCGCCCAGCACCACGCCCGCGTAATGCGCCTTGATGCGCTCCACGGTCAGCAGCTGTTCCATTGGCGGGTAATGCGCGGGGTCCAGCGCCACCACGCTCAGGGTGGCGCGGTTGCCTTTGTCGCCCGAACGGGCCAGGGCCACGTCGCGCAATGTGTGGGGGGGTTTCATGGCACCAGCTCCAGCACCTGGCATTGGGTGGTCACGGCCTCGCGCGGCATGAGGGCCGAGGCCACGGCCACCACCTCGCGCACCGACTGCGTCACGCCACCGCCGCCTGCCGGGCCGTTCAGGTACAGGGCCTCCACCTCCTGGCCCACGGCTTCCGCCTGGGCGCGGGTGGCGCAGCGCACGGCCAGGCGCACACGCACCTCCTGGGGCTCGTGCGCGCCGTGGGCACAGGCGCGCTCACCGGCGGGGCCGTGCATGGCGTTCACGCCCAGCAACTCGGCGCGGTGTTCCCGCCCGGCCAGCCCATGGGGCAGGCCCGCATCGGCCAGGCGGTGCTGCAGGACGGACAGGGCCAGTTCGCCCCGCGCCCGCGCGCCTGGGCCGGCGTAAGAAATCTGGCCTTCACCGATGAAGCCGTCGCGGTAACCCAGCGTGACCTTGAGCTGCTCGGGCCGGGCGTGGCCCGTGGCACCCTGCACCCGCACGCGGTTGGTGCCCGCTTCGGTCAGGCGCACGGCAGAAAAGTCGCCCACCACATCGGGTTGCAGGTAGCGGGCGGGGTCTTCCACCTCGTACAGCAGTTGGGCGGTGCAGCTCAGGCGGTCCACCCGGCCCCCGGTGTCGGGCAGTTTGGTGATGACGGCCTCGCCGTTGGCCGCCACTTCGGCCAGGGGGAAACCCACGCGGTGGAGGTCGGGCACGTCCACATGGCCGGGGTCGGCCAGGTAACCGCCGCTGACCTGGGCCGCGCACTCCAGCAGGTGCCCCACCACCAGGCCTGCGCCCAGGCGGGGCCAGTCGTCGGCCGCCCAGCCGAAGTGGTGCATCAGGGGCGCCAGAAACAGCGCCGGGTCGGCCACGCGCCCGGCCACGACCACATCGGCCCCGCTGGCCAGGGCGGGCAGCAGGGCATCGGCTCCCAGGTAGGCGTTGGCGGAAATCAGGCGGCCGTCCAGGCTGCGCACGGTGTCGGGGCTGTCGAGCAGGGGCACGTCGTGGGTTTGCATCCAGGCCAGCACGTCGTCGCCCGTGACCACGGCCACCCGCAGGCGGGGAAGGCCCAGCTCGCGGGCCACGGCCAGCACGGCCTGCCCGGCCGCCAGGGGGTTGGCCGCGCCCATGTTGGTGACGATGGTGGTGCCGTTGGCCACACACGCGGGCAGCACGGCGCGCAGACGCGCGGCCAGCAAGGGGTCAAAGCCCGCCGCAGGGTCGGCCTGGCGGCGCAACTGGGCCAGGGCAATGGTGCGCTCGGCCAGGCACTCGAACACCAGCGCGTTCAGTTTCCCCCGCTCGGCCAGGGCCTGGGCGGGGTCAATGCGGTCACCGGCGTAACCGGCACCGGCGCCAATGCGGTAAACGCTCATTGGCCCGCGGGCACTGCCGGGCGCCGAAAAATACCATCAAATATGCCTATATCGCTTGTATTCATTGGTGTTTAAGCTATTGCTTCATTCATTTGTCAGCCACCATCTGCGTCGCAGTGTGGCAGGCCACCGCGCAAACACAACAGGGATTACCCAAGGTCACTGTCGCCTGCGTGTACGCCGGTGGCCGGCCCACTGTTGCCAAATGTGCAACGACGTGATGCGCCGGGTGGCCTGTGCGGCCATGCCGTTGGCGCGTACAGTCCAGCACTGCCCGGTCAGGCCTGCGCCACCGACCGAAGATGAACCTTATTTCTGACTGCTTTTTTCATGACAACCACCCCCACCTCTGCCGACCTGATTGACAAGCTGCAATGGCGCTACGCCACCAAGGCCATGGACCCCACGCAACAGGTGCCCCAGGACAAGCTGGACCGCATTCTGGAAGCCGCCCGCCTGGCCCCCACCTCCAGCGGCCTGCAGCCCTACGAAATCATTGTGGTGACCAACCAGGCCGTGCGCGAACAGATCAGGCCCATTGCCTGGAACCAGGCCCAAATCACCGATGGCTCGCACCTGCTGGTGTTTGCCGCGTGGGACAACTACACGGCCGAGCGCATCAACATGATGTTTGACCTGACCAATGAAATCCGTGGCTTCAAGAACGAAGGCTGGGAAAACTACCGGCAAATGCTGCTGTCCATGTACCCCCAGCGCGATGCCGAGGTGAACTTCCAGCACGCCGCTCGCCAGGCCTACATCGGCATGACGGCCGCCCTGCTGGCCGCCGCCTACGAAGGTGTGGACAGCACACCCATGGAGGGTTTTGACCCCGCTGCGCTGGACACCATCCTGAACCTGCGGGAGCGCGGCCTGCGCAGCGTGGCCATCGTGCCCCTGGGCTACCGGCTGGCCGACAAGGACTGGCTGGTGAACCTGACCAAAGTGCGCCGCGCGCGGGAGCAGTTCGTCAGCGAAGTCTGACCGCCGACGGGTACGCACCAATCCCACCACAGGCAACGCCCCGGCGTTGCCTTTTTTTTGGGCACCGCAGTGCGCGGCCAATGGGGCCGGGGCTCGGGCCACCACGTCCCCACACCATTCAGGGGTTATCCACAGGTTTGTGCCCGGAATACAGGGATAACTGCAGACCTGTGGTCAACCGCTCAGACCGACAAACACGTTCTGCACGTCTTCGTTGGCGTCCATGGCGGCCAGAAACGCCTCCACCTCTTCCAGCTGCTCGGCGCTCAGGCTGGCGGGGTCAATGGGGTTCTTGGGCCGGTATCCCAGTTTGGCCGACAGCACCGTGAAGCCCTGGGCGGGCAGCGCGCGGCTGACCAGGTCCAGGTCGGCGTAGTCGGTCAGGAACACGGTGGTGCCGTCTTCGTCAGCGGGCTCCACGTCCTGCGCGCCGGCCTCGATGGCGGCGGTTTCCGCATCGGCCCCGGCGGTGGCTTCGGCCTCGATGATGCCGACGTGGTCAAAGTCCCACGACACCGAGCCCGAGGTGCCCTGCTGCCCTTTGCGGAACAGCACCCGCATGTCGGAGGCGGCGCGGTTGACGTTGTCGGTCAGGCATTCGACCATCACCGGCACGCGGTGCGGCGCGTAACCCTCGTACATGACGTGCTCGAAGTGCACCGCTTCGCCGGTGAGGCCCGCGCCTTTCTTGATGGCGCGGTCCAGCGTGTCTTTGGGCATGGACACCTTGCGCGCCTGCTCCACCACCAGCCGCAACCGGGCGTTGGCGGCCGGGTCAGCGCCGTGGCGGGCGGCAATCATGATGTCTTTGGCCAGCTTACCAAACAGCCTGCCCTTGGCGTTGGCCGCCACGTCTTTGTGCTTTGCTTTCCACTGTGCGCCCATGGCGGTGTCCTTTGGTGTGGGTGGGGTGAATGAATGTGGGTGGGCAGTGTAGTGGGCGGCTTGCCCAGCCACCGTGTGGTGACCGCGCTCACGCACAGGAGCGACTGGCGGGCAGACCATTGACAAATGTCAAACCACTGCGGGCGAAGCGCCCTACCATCCCGTGTCATTTTTTTTGTCCAAGCCAGCCGCCACCATGATGCCAGTCACCTTTCGCAGCCGCATGGCGCTGCTGTTCGGTTTGCTGTCGATGCTGGTGGGTCTGCCCACCTATTACTTCGTCAGCCAAAGCCACAGAAGCCAGTTGTTGGAGGACCGGCGTGCGGTGCTGCAGGGCGTGGCCAAGGCCGCCGCCACCGTGATTGCCGAAAACCTGGTGGAGCGGCGACGAGAAATTGAGCTGCTCGCGCAGTCCGAGGCCTTCACCCAATTGCCGCTGGACAGCCAGACACTGACCCAATCACTGGAGCGCCTCAAACGCTCCTACCCCCACTATTCTTGGATAGGCGTGACCGACACCAGTGGTGTGGTGAAGGCCGCCACATCCCACCACCTGGTGAACCTGTCTGCCGCCCAGCGCCCCTGGTTCCAGCAAGGGTTGCAAGGCACATTTGTGGGCGATCTGCACGAGGCCAAACTGCTGGCCCCGCTGTTGCCTCGACCGGAGTCCGGGCAACCCATCCGTTTCATCGACTTTGCTTCGCCCGTGGTGTCGCCAGACGGCGAACGCCGGGGCGTGTTGGCGTCACACGCCCACTGGCAGTGGGCGGGCGCTGTCCTCAAAGCCGCCACGCCCCCCAACGTTGCCGAGACGCGGACCGACATCTTCATCGTCAACGCCCAAAACACGGTCATCTACCCCGAACACGGCACTGATGGGGCAAATGTCCCCCTGGCACAAGACATCGAAGGTGCCCAACGCGCGAGGGTGTTCTGGGGTTGGGGCGATGGCCAGAACTACCTGACGGTCAGTTCGGCCGTGCCGGAACCCACACCCACTTCACACTTGGGTTGGCGGGTGGTGGTGCGCCAGCCCGAGTCCACCGTGCTGCAGGCCATCAGCCAACTGCAATGGAGCATCCTGCTCATCACGGCCAGCGCGGGGGCGGTGTTTCTGTGGCTGACCTGGGTGGGCGCCAATGCCATGAGCCGCCCGCTGGAGCGGCTGACGGCCACGGCCCGCCGCATCCAGCTTGGAGAAGAAGACACCCGATTTGACGCGCCGGGCAGCAGCCTCGAGTTGACGCGACTGGCCGAGGCGCTGAGTGGCATGGCCTCCACCCTGCAGCAACGCAAGCACGCACTGGAAACGGCCAACCAGGCATTGGAGACCAAGGTACACGAACGCACCCAGGCCTTGCACCGGCTGAACCAAGAGCTGGAGTTGGCCGCCCACACCGACGCGTTGACCGGTTTGCCCAACCGCATGGCGGCCAACAAGGTGCTCGCATCGGAACATGTGCGCTTCAAGCGCAGTGCCATGGCCTACACCATCCTGATGCTCGACGTCGATTTCTTCAAGAAGGTCAACGACACCCACGGTCACCTGGCAGGAGATGCGGTGCTGAAACATGTCGCCGGGGTCATTCGCCGCAGCCTGCGGGAATCGGACTTCGTGGCACGGACAGGAGGCGAGGAATTCATGGTGCTGCTGCCCATGACGACGCTTCAACAGGCGCTGCCGGTGGCGGAGAAAATCCGGGTGGCGGTGGCATCAACCGCCGTGGCCCCAGCAGGTCAGGTCACCATCAGCATTGGAGTGGGCCAGGCGGTGGCCAGCGACAGCGATGCGGATGCCGCGCTGCGCCTCGCTGACGAGTGGCTTTACAAGGCCAAGGCCGATGGCCGCAACCGCGTGGCCGCGCCGGGCCACTGAACTCGGCCAGGGCAAAGCGGCAAACCGCACCGATCACCGGCCCAGGTCTTTGGCGCTGACCCCGGCAATGCCCCAATTTTCCTTGGGCACGTCCTGAATCCAGACGCGCACGTTGGTAATGGGTGCACCCGTGGCCTCGACCAGCGCGGCGCTGACCTTTTCGATCACGGCGCGCTTTTGCTCCTCGGTGCGCCCCTCCACCATGTAGATTTGTGCAAATGGCATGCTGGTTTCTCCTGCTGCTTGTTCGGGTTGGATGTTGGCTGACTGGATGACCTTGCCCCAGCGCCCGTTTTCGGGCCGGATGAATTCGGCAAACGGGGCGGGTGTGGCGCTACCGGACTTCAGACGAAGCGGATGCTGGTGCTGCCCATGCCCTGCACGCGCAAAGTCACGTTGTCACCTGCCTGCACGGCCACGGCTTCGGTGATGCCGCCCGACAGAATCAGCGTGCCCGCCGGGATGCATTCACCGCGCTCGGCCAGGTGGTTGGCCAGCATGGCAATGGCGGCAGCGGGGTGGCCCAGCACGGCGGCACCTGCGCCAAAAGCAACGGCCTGGCCGTTCTTCTCCATCACGATGCCGACGGTGCGCAAATCGACACCTTCGACTGCCATGGGCTGGCCACCCACCACAAAACGAGCGGCCGACGTGTTGTCGGCCACCACGCTTTTCAGGTCGAACTTGAAGTCGCGGTAGCGGCTGTCGATCACTTCAATGCCCGGCATCACAAAGTCGGTGGCGGCCAGCACGGCGCCAATGTGACAGCCGGGGCCGCGCAGCTCGGTTTTGGTGACGAAGGCAATTTCAGGCTCGACCTTGGGGTGAATCAGCTCACTCACCCGGCATTCGCCGCCGTCTGGCACGGCACAGTCGTCGGTCATGAAGCCGAACACGGGGGTGGTGACCCCCATCTGCTTCATCTTGGCGTGGGAGGTGAGGCCCGCCTTCAGTCCGATGACGCGCGCGCCACGCGCCACCTTGCGGCGGCGGATGTCGTCCTGAATGGCATAGGCATCGTCCCAGTCCATGTCGGGGTGGTCGTCGGTGATTTTGGTGGTGTCTTGCTGCTGCAGCTGGCAGTTTTCCAGGCGCTCGGCCAAGGCTGCGATGGTGGTGGTGTCGAGTTTCATGCGGCTACCTTGGTGGAGTTTTGGCGTTCACGCGCCAGGGTCATGGCGGTGTCTTCGATCATGTCTTCCTGCCCGCCGACCATGCCGCGGCGGCCCATCTCGACCAGGATGTCTCGGGCGGCCACGCCGTACTTCTGCTCGGCACGTTTGGCAAACAGCAGGAACGAGCCGTACACCCCCGCGTAACCCAAGGTCAGCGCATCGCGGTCGATGCGGATGGGAAAGTCCATGATGGGCACCACCAGGTCTTCGGCCACGTCCTGGATCTTGTACACATCCACGCCGGTCTGAATGCCCATCAGGTCACACACCGCCACCAACACCTCCATCGGGGTGTTGCCTGCGCCAGCTCCCAGGCCAGCGGCAGCGGCATCGATGCGATTCGCGCCCACTTCAATCGCAGCCAAACTGTTGGCCACACCCATGGCCAGGTTGTGGTGGCCATGAAAGCCCAACTCGGTTTCAGGCTTCAGCGCTTCGCGCACCGCACCCAGGCGTGCCTTGACCGTTTCGGGCAGCAAGTGGCCTGCCGAGTCGGTGATGTAGATGCAGTTGGCGCCGTAGCTTTCCATGAGCTTGGCCTGCTTCACCAGCCCCTCGGGGCTGTTCATGTGCGCCATCATCAGAAAACCCACGGTGTCCATGCCCAGTGTCCGTGCTTTGTTGATGTGCTGCTCGGACACATCGGCCTCGGTGCAGTGGGTGGCCACGCGGATGGTGTTGACACCCAGGTCCTTGGCCATCAGCAGGTGATCAACGGTGCCGATGCCGGGCAGCAGCAGCGCCGAGACTTTGGCTTGCTTCATCAGCGGGATGACCGCGCCCAGGTACTGCTCATCGGTGTGCGCGGGAAATCCGTAATTGACCGAACTGCCGCCCAGGCCGTCGCCGTGGGTGACTTCGATCAGGGGAATGCCCGCAGCGTCCAGCCCGCAGGCGATGCTCTTCATCTGGTCCAGCGTCATCAGGTGGCGCTTGGGGTGCATGCCGTCCCGCAGGGTCATGTCGTGCAGGGTGATGGTTTGGCCTTGTGAGTTCATGGTGTTTCTCGGGTGGAATTCAGGCAAAGGCCGGGGCAGCCGACGCAGCGGTGGCCTTGAGCGTGAGCCGACCGGCGATGATTTCTTCGGCGAACAACTCGGCCGTGCGGGCGGCGGCGGCGGTCATGATGTCGAGGTTGCCGGCGTACTTGGGCAGGTAATCGCCCAGGCCTTCGACCTCCATGAACACCGAGACGCGGTTGCCGTCGAACACCGGGCCGTTGACCAGGCGGTAGCCAGGCACGTACTTCTGCACCTCGGCCAGCATCTGGTGGATGGAGGCGGTGATTTTTTCCTGGTCGGGCGTGGTTTCGGTCAGGCAATGCACGGTGTCGCGCATGATCAGCGGCGGCTCGGCCGGGTTGATGATGATGATGGCCTTGCCCTGCTTGGCACCGCCCACTTGTTCGACGGCGCCCGAGGTGGTGCGGGTGAACTCATCGATGTTTTTGCGCGTGCCCGGCCCCACCGAGCGACTGGACACGGTGGCCACGATCTCGCCATAAGCCACGGGCTGCACGCGGCTGACGGCCGCCACCATGGGGATGGTGGCCTGGCCGCCACAGGTCACCATGTTGACGTTCATCTCGCCCTTGCCCAGGTGTTCCATCAGGTTCACCGGGGGCACGCAAAACGGGCCGATGGCCGCTGGCGTGAGGTCGATCATCATCACGCCCAGCTCATTGAGCTTGCGCGAGTTTTCGGCGTGCACATAGGCGCTGGTGGCGTCGAAGGCAATTTGTACACCGTCGGCCAGCACATGGGGCAGCAGGCCGTCCACGCCCTCGGCGGTGGTCTTGATGCCCATCTCGCGGGCGCGTTTCAGGCCGTCGGATTCGGGGTCAATGCCCACCATCCAGACCGGCTCCAGCACCGGGCTGCGTTGCAGTTTGGCCAACAGGTCGGTGCCGATGTTGCCGGGCCCGATCAGGGCGCATTTGATTTTGGAGGTCATGGGTGTGGTTCTTGAAAAAGGTCAGTGAAAACGCACCGAGCAGCTGCCCAGTCCACCGATGGACACGCGGAAGTTGTCGCCCGCCTTGGCCGGTGACATGGCCGCCAGCGCGCCCGACAAAATGACTTCGCCGGCCTTCAGACCAATGCCCAGCCGCCCCAGCGTGTTGGCCAGCCAGGCCACCGCATTCACCGGCGAGCCCAGGGCGGCGGCACCCGCACCGGTGCCGATGATTTCGCCGTTCTTCTCCAGCACCATGCCGCAGGTGGAGAGGTCGATGCGGCGCGGGTCCACCGCGCAGTCGCCCAGCACGAACACACCGCAGGA
>PNML01000019.1 GCA_013823635.1 Polaromonas sp.
TTTGGCGGTTTTGCTGCGCCAGGCGGGCCAGGCCGCGTTGGCGGCGGCGATGGCGGCTCCGGCGTCCGCAGGGCCCAGGTTGGCCACATCGGCCAGGTGGGCACCCGTGGCGGGGTCGGTCACGGCAAAGCGCGAAGGGCCTGCAACCCACTGGCCGTTGACCAGCGCGTCGGTTTTCAGCAGGCTGGGGTCCTTCAAGAGGGCCAGGGGGGAGTTGGTCATGTCCATGGGTTGTCTCGCTCAATTCGGAAAAAAGAAACAGGTTAGCGTCAAACGCCAAGCCCTGCCGTCACCGGTATTTCACCCCGGGCAACACGCAGAGCATCTCAAACAGCAGGTTGGCGCCCAGCAAAGCGGTGTTGCCGCTGGTGTCGTACGGTGGAGATACCTCCACCAGGTCGCATCCCACCAAGTTGAGGCCGCGGCAACCGCGCACAATCTCCAGCGCCTGGGGCACGCTCAGTCCACCAATCTCGGGCGTGCCGGTTCCACCTGCGTAGGCAGGGTCGATGCCGTCAATGTCGAAGCTGAGGTAGGTTGGGGTATTCGGGCCGATGCGTTGCCGAATGTCGGCCATCAACGGCACCAGCGATTGCCACCAGACGGTGTGGGCGGGCACCAGGGTAAATCCCTGCTGGCGTGGCCAGTCGAAGTCTTCGGCACTGTAGCCGCTGCCCCGCAGGCCAATCTGCCAGACTTTGTCGCCTTGCAGCAAACCCTCTTCCACCGCACGCCGAAAGGGCGTGCCGTGGGCAATGCGTTCACCGAACATGTCCGGATTGACGTCGGCGTGGGCGTCCACATGGATGAGTGCCACGGGCCCGTGCCGGGTGCGCAGGGCGCGCAAAATGGGCAGCGCGATGGTGTGGTCGCCACCCAGCGTCAAGGGAATGCAGCCGCTGTCCACAATGGGCCGGTAATGCCGCTCAATGATCTCCACCGACGCCTGCAGGTTGTAGGTGTTGATGGGCACATCACCCAGGTCGGCCACCTGCAGGGTGTCAAACGGCGCGGCACCCGTGGCCATGTTGTAGGGGCGGATCAGGGACGACTCGGCACGCATCTGCCTGGGGCCAAAACGGGTGCCCGGCCGATGGCTGGTGCCGATGTCCAGCGGCACGCCGACAAAGCCCGCGTTCAGCCCGGCCGACTGGCTGACCAGGGGGAGGCGCATCATGGTGGCCAGGCCGCCGAAACGGGGCATTTCATTGCCGCCCTGGGGCTGGTTGAGGTGGGCAGGTTCGGTCATGGGGTCACTTGCGGCGGCCTCGCAACCACTCCAGCACCAGCATCAGGCTGGTGGTGAACAGCGTCAGCAACGTGGCCACAGCGGCGATGGTGGGCGAGATGTTTTCGCGTATGCCCGTGAACATCTGCCTGGGCAGCGTGACCTGCTCTGGCCCCGCCAGGAACAGGGTCACCACCACCTCGTCGAATGAGGTGGCAAATGCGAACAGGGCGCCCGAAATCACGCCCGGCGCGATCACCGGCAGCGTGACACGGAAGAAGGTCTCCAGCGGGCTGGCACCCAGGCTGAGGCTGGCCTTGACCAAGTTGTGGTTAAAGCCTTGCAGGGTGGCGAGCACCGTGGTGACCACAAAGGGTGCACCCAGGGCCGCGTGGACGATCACCAGCCCCAGGTAGGTGTCGTTCAGGCCCCACTGGGCAAAGTACAGGTAGCTGCTGACCCCCACCACCACGATGGGCACCACCATGGGCGCGATCAGCAGGCTGGTGATGAAACCTTTGGCAAAAAACCGGTGGTGGGCCAGTCCCATGGCCGCCAGGGTGCCCAGCACGGTGGCCAGCAGCGTGGCCAGCGGTGCCACGATGAAGCTGTTGCGGGTGGCGCGCGACCAGTCGTCGGATGTCCACATGTCGCGGTACCACTGCAGTGACCAGCCTTCGATCGGGTAGGCCAGGAACGAACTGTCGCTGAACGACAGCGGGATGATGACCACCACCGGCAGCAGCAGGTACACCAGCACGCCAATGGCCGCCAGGCGAAGGGCGTACCAACCCAGCTTGTCCAGGGCGGTGTAATAGGCGGGGAAAACAGGCAGTTTCAACATTCTTTTCACCCCAGGCTGAGTTCGGCTTTGGACACACGGCGGTACAGGGCGTACAGCACCAATGTGCTGGTCAGCAGCACCGAGCCCAGGGCACAAGCCATGCCCCAATTGACCTCGACGTTGGTGTACTGGGCCACGTAGTAGCTCAGCATCTGGTCGGCGGGACCACCCAGCAGCGCGGGTGTCACGTAATAGCCCAGGCAGGTGATGAACACCAGCAGGCCACCGGCCGCCACCCCTGGGTAGGTCTGGGGCAGGTAGACACGGAAAAATGCCGCCAACGGCGGGCTGCCCAGTGAAATGGCCGCACGCAGGTAGTTGGGCGGCACCGATTTCATGACGCTGTACAGCGGCAGGATCATGAACGGCAGCAGGATGTGCACCATGGCCACCACCACACCCAGCCGGTTGAACAGCAGCGGAATGGGGGCCTCGGTGGCGCCCACCCACATCAGGAAGCGGTTGACCAGTCCGTTGTTCTGCAACAGGACGATCCAGGCGGCAATGCGCACCAGCACCGACGTCCAGAAGGGCAGCAGCACCAGGATCAGCATGATGTTGGCTTTGCGGGCACTGAGTGTGCTCAGCCAGTAAGCCAGTGGGTAGCCCAGCAGCAAGGCCACGGCGGTGACCACGGCACTGATCTGAAACGTGCGCAGCAAAATGTCGCTGAAGGCGGCTGCCTCGGGGCCCACACGTTCAATGCTGCCGGTGGCCGTGCGTTTGAGGTCCACGGCGGCCAGCAGGTAGTCGGGCGTCCAGCGCGAGCTGTTTTTGGCGATGACCTGCCAGTAGGCGAGATCCGCCCACCGGTCATCGTGTGCCAACAGGCTGCTGCGGGCGGTTTCGGGATCGGTGCCGCCGTCCAGTGGCAGGGCACGGTAGGTGCCCATCACCAGCGAGCGGGCGCCGCTGATCTCGCTGTTGAGTCGGCGGGCCAACACGCCCGCCTGAGCGGTTTCGGTGATGGCCGAAAAGTCGGCCAGCAACGCGGCGTAGGCCGCCGCGGGGGGCGGGCTTTGGCGGTCCCACCCTGTCAGGGCTTGTCCCGTGCGGGGCAGGGTGTCGGCCACCTCGGGGTTTTCAATCCCCCGAACCAGCAGGGAAGCCAGCGGAACCAAAAAGAACACCACCAGAAAGCCCAGCAGCGGGAGCGTGAGCGCCAGGGCACGCAGCTTCTTGCGCCGCTCGGTGCGGTGCAGTTGCTGGGCCAGATCGGTTCCGCCGGCGTTCATCATTGCGCTGCCCAGGCTGAGAAGCGCTTCTCCAGGGCTTCACCCTGGTCAGCCCAGAAGCCGATGTTGAACCGGAGCGCGTCTTTGCTGTTGGCGTCCGACGTGGGCAGCAGGTTCAGTACCTTGCTGTCCAGTTTGGGCAGTGCCTTGTTGTTGGTGGGGCCATAGCTGATGTTCTTGGCGTACTCGGCCTGGGCGTCAGGTGAACTGGCCATGGCGATGAACTTCAGGGCAGCGTCCTTGTTGGGCGTGCCTTTGGGCATGACCCAGTAGTCGAGGTCGTAAATGCCACCGGTCCAGGTGATCTTCAGATTCTTGCCTTCGCGCTGGGCTGCGTCGATGCGGCCGTTGTAGGCGGTGGTCATGGTCACGTCGCCAGCCACCAGGAACTGGGGAGGCTGGGCGCCGGCTTCCCACCACTGGATGTGGGGTTTGAGTTCGGTCAGCTTCTTGAAGGCGCGTTCCGCACCGTCTTTGGTGCCCAGCACTTTGTACACGTCGGCGGACTTGACGCCGTCGGCCATCAGGGCAAATTCCAGGTTGTAACGGGCGCCTTTGCGCATGCCGCGTTTGCCGGGGAATTTTTTGGTGTCCCAGAAGTCGGCCCAGGTGGTGGGGGCGGTTTTCAGTTTGTCGCCGTCGTAGGCCATCACGGTGGACCAGATGAAGGCACCCACGCCGCATTCGTGCACGGCGGCCGGTTGGAAATCGGCCTTGTTGCCCACTTTGGACCAGTCGATTTTTTCAAACAGACCTTCGTCGCAGCCGCGGTTCACGTCGGGGCTCTCGACCTCCACCACGTCCCAGGTCACTTTTTTGGATTCGACCATGGCCTTGATCTTGGCCTGTTCACCGTTGTACTCGACCACCACCACTTTGTTGCCCGTGGCTTTCTCGAAGCCCTCGACGTAGGCCTTTTTCTGGGCGGCGCCGTTGGCGCCACCAAAATTCACCAGCGTGAGCGGGCCATCGGCCAAGGCGGGCAGGCTGGTCAGCACGGACAAAGCCAACAAGGCGGGTTTGAGTTTCATGGGGAGCATCTCCTGGAGGGTTGAGGAACGGGGTTGGGGAAAGGATGGGCGCTCAGCGGTAGATGCGCAGGTGGGCGGGGGGGAAGTGCAGCTTGATCCGCTGTCCCACGTCAAAGTGGGCTTGCTGGTGCAAGGCCACCTTGACGCTGATTTCCGTTTGCTCGCCCACCACGCAGCGCAGCCGCAAGTGGTCGCCGAAATAGATCACATCGTCCACCGTGGCGGTGACGAGGTTGTCCGTGGGCCCTTGGTCGGTCACCACGGCGATGCGCTCTGGCCTGACGCTGCACTGCACCGCATCGCCAGCGCGGGTCTGGTTGACGTTGATGCCCACGAGCACCGTGCCATCCGCCAGCGCCACGGTGCACTGGTCGCCGTCGGTACGGGTCACCCGGGCCTCCAGCACCGAGTTGTCACCCACAAAGCTGGCGACAAAACGGTTCACCGGGGTTTCGTACAGGTGCTCCACGGGGGCAATCTGTTGGATCACCCCCTCGTTGAACACGGCCACACGGTCTGACATGGTCAGTGCCTCTGACTGGTCATGGGTGACATAGACAAAGGTCACACCCAGGCGGCGGTGCAGGGCTTTGAGCTCCAGCTGCATGTGTTCGCGCAATTGCTTGTCCAGCGCCCCCAAGGGTTCGTCCATCAGCACCAGTTGCGGATCGAACACCAGCGCACGCGCCAGTGCCACGCGTTGTTGCTGACCACCTGAGAGCTGCGACGGGAAGCGGTCTCCCATGGGCGACATCTGCACCATGTCCAGTGCACGCTTGACCTTGGCTTCCCGCTCTGACTGACCGAGCTTGCGCACCGTCAGTGGGTAGGCGATGTTGTCGGCCACCGTCATGTGGGGGAACAGCGCATAGTTCTGAAACACCATGCCGAAGTTGCGCTTGTGCGGGGGCGTGCGGGTGATGGGCACACCGTCCAGGCTGATTTCCCCTGCGGTGGGGGATTCAAAGCCTGCCAGCATCATCAGGGTGGTAGTTTTTCCGGACCCTGACGGACCCAGCAACGACAGGAACTCGCCTTTTTGGATGACGAGGTTCAAGTCCCGCACCACCAGGTGCGTACCGTCATAGGTTTTTTGCACACCCGTGAAGGTGACGAGGGATTGTGCGGATGCCATGCAGTTGTGCGCTTTTTCAGGTAACGATGTGCCAACTGTAAAGTTCCCCGGGGGTGGGTGACATATACAGATTTCCCCACCCACGAACCCACTGTGCCGGGGCATGTGCCTGTACATAGAAACCCTTGTGGTGCGCACGTTGGATGCGCCGCCTCATTTTGGGGAGTCAGAGCCCGGCAATGCCTCACTTCGGCGCAGGGTGAAGGGATCAAGGGGGTCCTGGCCCCATCCGCCGGTCCGGCGCATGGGCGAAAAAAAAGCGCCCAAACCACGGGGGTTGGGCGCTTCTGGATGGGGGTGTTGACCGCTCAAGGCAGAGACAGCCACTGTGCCTGGTGGGCATTCAGTGCCGGAGGGGGCTGATCGGCCACTGGGCGTTGTCCATCCAGCACCATGGGGTTGGCCACCATGGGTGGATGCTGCGGGCCTGCCGCGGGCAGTTGCAGTCCGCGGGCCGCCACCTGCGGGTGTGCCATGACCTGGGCAATGTCCAGTATGGGGGAGCAGGGCACGGCCACTTGGTCCAGCAGGTGGACCCAGTCCGCCGTGTCGCGCCGCAGTGTCCACTGGGTGATCAGTTCCACCAGCGCCGCCCTGTGTGCCACCCTGGACGGGTTGGTGCAAAACCGAGCGTCCCGGGACACCGCCGGAAAACCCGCTGCCTCGCACAGCCGGGCAAACTGCCCGTCGTTGCCCACCGCCAGGACCATGTGACCGTCTCTGGTTGGAAACACCTGATACGGCACGATGTTGGGGTGGGCGTTGCCCATGCGGGTGGGGGTGCGTTCGCCGATCAGCTGGTTGCTGGCCTGATTGGCCAGCATGGCCACTTGCACGTCAAAAAGGGCGGCATCAATGACGCAACCCCGTCCGGTGGTGTGGCGTTCATGCAAGGCCGCCAGTATGGCGGTGGTGGCGTACACACCGGTCATGAGGTCGGTCACGGCCACGCCCACCTTTTGCGGTTCGGCGCCGGGCTCGCCGGTGATGCTCATCAGGCCTGCTTCGGCCTGGATGGCGAAGTCATAGCCCGCTTTGTGCGCCAACGGTCCGTTCTGCCCGTAACCGGTGATGGAGCAATAAATCAGGCGCGGGTTGATGGCTTGCAGGCTGGCGGCATCCAGACCGTACTTGGCCAGCTGGCCCACCTTGTAGTTTTCCAGCAGGACATCGGCGTCACGCACCAGCTCCCGCACCAGCTCGATGCCCTCACGGCTGGCGATGTCGATGGCCACCGATCGCTTGCCCCGGTTGGCGCACACAAAGTAGGCCGCCACCCGCTGCGGGCCCTCTCCCCACCAGGGGGGGCCCCAGGTGCGCGTGTCGTCGCCCACGCCGGGCCGCTCCACCTTCAGGACCTCCGCACCGTAGTCGGCCAGCAGTTGACCGGCCCATGGCCCAGCCAGCACGCGTGACAGGTCCAGCACCCGCACGCCCGCCAGCGGGCGCGGCGGGGTGCTGCGTCCGGGTGTGGCGGCGTTCATGCCTGGGTGGGTTGCAGGGTGGCCAAGGCGTCGGCCACGATGGCCAGGCCCTCGTCCAGCACCGCGTCGCTGGCGGTCAGCGGCACCAGAATGCGCACCACGTTGCCATAGGTCCCGCAGGTCAGCAGGATGAGTCCGCGCCGGGTGGCTTCAGCCGCCAGTGCCTTGGTCAGTTCGGCGTCGGGTTGTGCGGGGTCGCCGTTTTTGCACAGTTCCATCGCCACCATGGCGCCAAGTCCGCGCACCTCGGCGATGCAGGTGTGGCGTTTGGCCAGGGCTTGCAGGCTGGCGGTGATGCGTTGGCCCACATCGCGGCTGCGTTGCAGCAGGTTCTCCTGCTCGAACACGTCCATCACGGCCAGCGCCGCGGCACACGCCATGGGGCTGCCCGCATAGGTGCCACCCAGTCCACCGGCGGCGGGTGCGTCCATCACGTCGGCACGCCCCACCACCGCCGAGATGGGGAAGCCACCCGCCATGGACTTGGCCATGGTGATCATGTCAGGGGCCACGCCGCTTTGCTCCACCGCGAACCAGGTGCCGGTGCGGCCCGCACCGGTTTGCACCTCGTCGGCAATCAGCAGGATGCCGTGGGTGTCGCACAGTGCGCGCAGGCGCTGCAGGAAATCGGCCGGGGCCACATTGAAACCCCCTTCGCCCTGGACGGGTTCCACAATGATGGCGGCCACGCGGGTGGCTTCGATGTCATTTTTGAGGATTTGCTCCACCGAGGCCATGGCGTCATCCACGCTCACACCGTGCAGCGCATTGGGGAAGCGCGCGTGGAAAATTTCAGAAGGGAACGGTCCAAACCCGGTTTTGTACGGGGCCACCTTGCCGGTCAGGCCCAGCGTCATCAGGGTGCGGCCGTGGTAGCCGCCGGTGAAGGCAATCACGCCCGAGCGACCGGTGTGGGCGCGGGCGATTTTGATGGCGTTTTCCACCGCTTCCGCGCCGGTGGTCAGGAACAGGGTTTTTTTGGCGAAGTCGCCCGGGGCCTTGGCGTTGATGCGCTCGGCCAGCTCCACATAGGGCTCGTAGGCCAGCACCTGAAAGCAGGTGTGGGTGTATTGGTCGAGTTGCGCCTTGACGGCGTTGATCACGGCCGGGTGGCGGTGGCCGGTGTTGAGCACCGCAATGCCGCCAGCGAAGTCAATGTAGCGGCGGCCTTCCACGTCCCACACTTCGGCGTTTTCACCCCGTTCGATGAATATTTGGTGGCTGTGGCCCACGCCGCGTGGAATGGCGGCTTGGCGGCGCGCCATCAGAGCGGCGTTGTTGAGGTGGTTGTCGCGTTGCATGGCAGGGTGCTCCTGGGAAAACGGGGTGAATGAAGTGCGTGACTGGCATTCACTGTAGGCCGCATGCCCCACCGCTAACATATACAGACCACCTCGCCAGTGCGATGCACTGTGCTGCCTGCGCGACCGTTACACACAAACCCCCACACGCCCGCATGTTTTCCCTGGATGTCAAAAGCCCCACGCCATTGGTGATGCAAATCGTGGATGGCTTCCGCGATCTGATCCTGAGCGGCAGCCTGCGCGCGGGTGCCAAGGCCCCTTCCATTCGGCAGTTTGCCCACGCCCACAGCGTGAGCGTTTACACGGTGGTCGATGCCTACGACCGCCTCGTGGCCCTGGGTTACCTGGTGTCCCGACCGCACTCCGGTTTTTTTGTGCGACGCCGCGAAGTGACCAGCCACCCGGCCGTGGCCGGTGTGTCGGAGGGCGCCAACCACAACTTCGACTCCATGTGGTACCTGCGCCGCGTGTTCGAGAACCGTGGCCTGCGCATGAAGCCCGGCTGCGGCTGGTTGCCGGGCGACTGGCTGTTCGAGGAAGGCTTGCGCAGAAGCCTGCGCTCGCTGGCGGCAGACGGCTCGGACCTGGGCGGCTACGGCGAGCCCAAGGGATTTGCGCCCTTGCGGCAACTGGTGCGCGACCTGCTGGTTGAGCAGGAAATTGCCGTCAGCGCCCACCAGGTGTTGCTGACCCAGGGGTCCAGCCAGGCCATGGACCTGGTGGCGCGGCGCCTGGTCAGGCCCGGTGACGCCGTGCTGGTGGACGATCCCGGTTACCCCAACCTGCTGTTCATGCTGCGCTTTCTGGGTGCCCGGCTCATTGGTGTGCCCCGCACCCCCAACGGCTACGACCTGGTCGCCCTGGAAGCGCTGGTGCAGGAGCACCGCCCCAAGGTGTTCTTCACACAACCCCGGCTGCAAAGCCCCACGGGGTCGGTGGCCCACCTGTTCCATTTGCACAAGGTGGTGCAACTTTCCGAAAAATACCAGTTCACCGTCGTGGAAAACGACATTTACGCCGACCTCGACGCCGAGCCCCGTCCCTCGCTGGCCAGCCTGGACCAGTTGCAGAGGGTGGTGTACATCAGCAGTTTTTCCAAGACCATTTCACCCAACATCCGGGTGGGCTTCATGGCCGCGCCGCCCGACCTGCTGGAAGACATGGCGCAGCTCAAGATGATTTCAGGCCTCACGTCCTCCGAGTTCAATGAACGCCTGGCTTATGGCGCCCTGGTGGACGGGCGCTGGCGCAAACACCTGCGCAGCCTGCGAGACCGCCTGGCGCAGTCGCACCAGCGGGTGGCGCAAAAGCTGGAGAGCCTGGGTTTTGGCCTGTTCAGCGAGCCCAAAGCGGGCTTGTTCCTGTGGGCCAGGCACCCCGACATGCCCAATGCCACCGAACTGGCTTACAAGGCCGCCGAGCAGGACATTTTGCTGGGCCCCGGGCATCTGTTTTCCGCCACGCTGGCGCCCAGCCCCTGGTTGCGGTTCAACGTGGCCTACACCGACCAGCCCCAGGTGTGGCAGTTTCTGGAGGCGCAGCGGGCCGGTTGACCCGCTCCCCCGGCGGGGTGCCTGCACCCGCCGTGGCGCAGTTTGCGAAAATACGCGTTTGTTTCCCTGCCGCAGTCCCGCCCCTGGGGCGCCGGCCCCCCATTCTGTTTGCCCACACCCGTACCCACATGACCTCTCCCGCACCCGTGGCCACCGTCGCCGACATCCGCAAGTCTTTCCTCGACTTCTTTGCTTCCAAAGGCCACACGGTGGTGGCGTCCAGCCCGCTGGTGCCCGGCAACGACCCCACGCTGATGTTCACCAACAGCGGCATGGTGCAGTTCAAGGACGTGTTTCTGGGCACCGACAAGCGCCACTACGTGCGCGCCGCGTCGGTGCAGGCCTGCCTGCGTGCTGGGGGCAAGCACAACGACCTGGAAAACGTGGGCTACACCGCCCGCCACCACACCTTCTTTGAGATGCTGGGCAACTGGAGCTTTGGCGACTACTTCAAGCGCGAAAGCCTGAAGTGGGCCTGGGAACTGCTGACCGAGGTCTACAAGCTGCCCAAAGATCGCCTGCTGGCCACCGTATATGCGGAAGACGACGAGGCCTATGACATCTGGACCCAAGAAATTGGCCTGCCGCCCGAGCGCGTGATCCGCATTGGCGACAACAAGGGTGGCCGCTACAAGTCTGACAACTTCTGGATGATGGCCGACACCGGCCCCTGCGGCCCTTGCTCAGAAATTTTTTATGACCACGGCGACCACATCCCCGGCGGCCCGCCCGGCAGCCCCGACGAAGACGGCGACCGCTTCATCGAGATCTGGAACAACGTGTTCATGCAGTTCAACATGGACGAAACCGGTGCCGTCACCCCGCTGCCCGCACCCTGTGTGGACACCGGCATGGGCCTGGAGCGGCTGGCCGCCATCCTGCAGCACGTCCACAGCAACTACGAAATCGACATTTTTGACCAGCTCATCAAGGCCGCAGCGCGCGAAACCGGCTGCACCGACCTGGCCAACCCCTCGCTGAAGGTCATTGCCGACCACATCCGTGCCACGTCTTTCCTGATCAGCGACGGCGTGATTCCCTCCAACGAAGGCCGGGGCTATGTGCAGCGCCGCATCGTGCGCCGCGCCATCCGCCACGGCTACAAGCTGGGCCAGAAAACCCCGTTCTTCCACAAGCTGGTGCCCGACCTGGTGCGCCTGATGGGCGAGGCCTACCCCAACATGGCGTCGCAGGCCCAGCGCATCACCGACATCCTCAAGGCCGAGGAAGAGCGCTTTTACGAAACGCTGGCCACGGGCATGGAGATTCTGGACAGCGCACTGGCAGGCGGCGTGACCGTGCTGCCCGGCGACGTGGCCTTCAAGCTGCACGACACCTACGGCTTCCCGCTGGACCTGAGCGCCGACGTGTGCCGCGAGCGCGGCCTGAACGTGGATGCCGACGGATTCAATGCCGCCATGGAGCGCCAGAAAACCCAGGCCCGCGCCGCCGGCAAGTTCAAGATGGACAAGGCGCTGGACTACACCGGTGCAGGCAACACCTTCGTGGGTTACGAGCAGCTGCAGGCCACTGCCAAAGTGCTAGCTGTCTATGTCGATGGGACAAGCGTTGCAGCCATCAAACAAGGTGAAAATGGTGTGGTGGTGCTCGACACCACCCCGTTCTACGCCGAAAGCGGTGGCCAGGTGGGTGACAGCGGCGTGCTCACCAGCGGCAGTGCCAGCTTCGAGGTGGCCGACACCCAAAAAATCAAGGCCGATGTGTTCGGCCACCATGGCACGCTGGCCCAAGGCACGCTGGCCGTGGGCGACACGGTCACCGCGCAGGTCAACTCGGTGGCCCGCGCCGCCACCGTGCGCAACCACAGCGCCACCCACCTGATGCACAAGGCCCTGCGCGAGGTGCTGGGCGAGCATGTGCAGCAAAAGGGCAGCCAGGTCGATGCCGACAAAACCCGCTTCGACTTCGTGCACAACGCGCCCATGACCGACGCGCAAATCCGCGAAGTGGAGCGCCGCGTGAACGCCGAAATCCTGGCCAACGCCGCCGCGCAGGCCCGCGTCATGGACATTGACAGCGCCAAACAAACCGGCGCCATGATGCTGTTTGGCGAAAAGTACGGCGACACCGTGCGCGTGCTCGACATCGGCAGCAGCCGCGAGCTGTGCGGCGGTACCCATGTGCAGCGCACCGGCGACATCGGCTTTTTCAGCATCACCGCTGAGGGCGGCGTGGCCGCTGGCGTGCGCCGCGTGGAAGCCGTCACCGGCCTGAACGCGCTGGCCTATGTGCAGGGCATGGAGGCCACGCTGGGTGGCGTGGCCGGCACGCTCAAGGTCACGCCGCAAGAAGTGCCCGCCCGCGTGGACGGCCTGCTGGGCCAGATGCGCGACCTGGAGAAGGAACTGACCGCCCTCAAAGGCAAGCTGGCCTCCGCCCAGGGCGACGAGCTGGTGGGCCAGGCGGTGGACATCCAGGGCGTCAAGGTGCTGGCCGCCGTGTTGCCCGGGGCCGACGCCAAAACCCTGCGCGACACCCTGGACAAGCTCAAAGACAAGCTCAAAACCGCTGCCATCGTGCTGGCGGCGGTGGATGGCGACAAGGTGCAACTGGCCGCTGGCGTGACCGCCGACACGGTGGGCAAGGTCAAGGCCGGTGAGCTGGTCAACTTTGTGGCCCAGCAGGTGGGCGGCAAGGGCGGCGGCAAACCCGACATGGCCATGGCCGGTGGCACCAACGCCGCCGCGCTGCCGCAAGCCCTGCTGGGCGTGCCCGCCTGGGTGGCCGAGCGGGTCTGACGCCCGCGCCAGGCCATGGCCACGCCCGCCCGTCAGCAGCCACACCGCCTGGGGTGGCGCGGGGTGCTGTGGCTGGTGGCCTGGGGGTTGGCGGGGTGTCAGGCCCTGCCGCCATCGCCATCGCCATTTCCATTCCCATCGTCTCTGCCACCGTCACACCCAGCGCCCATTGAGGCGGGTTGGGTCAGTTGGTCGGGTAGCGCCGAGCCCGGCAGTGTCTCGCTCAGGGGCTGGTGGTCACCGGCGGCGGGCCCGGGGCTTCACCCCGTGGTGGTGTTGTTGCACGGTTGCGGCGGCATGGTCAATGCCCAGGGTCAGCCCACGGCCCGCCTGCGCACCTACGCGCAGCTGCTCAACCAGCGGGGTTGGCACACGCTGGCGGTGGACTCGCTCACGCCGCGCGGCGAACAAGAGCTCTGCACCCAGCGCACCGGTACCCGCCGGGTGACGCAAGCGGAGCGACGGGCCGATGCCCTCTCCGCACTCGGCTGGCTGGCCACCCAGCCGGGCGTGGACCCCCAACGCATGGCCCTGCTGGGCTGGTCCAACGGCGGCAGCACCGTGCTGGCCGCCAACAACCTGAACCACCCCACGGTGGCGGCCGCGCAGGGGCGCCATGCCGAGCGCCTTCGCCTGGCCGTGGCCTTCTACCCCGGCTGTGCGGCCGAGGCGCGTCGAGGGTTCCAACCCGTGGCGCCGACCCTGCTGCTGCTGGGTGGAGCCGACGACTGGACCCCCGCCGCCGACTGCCAGCCCCTGGCCTCGGACCGGGTGCGGGTGCACACCTGGGCGGGTGCCCACCACGGGTTTGACGGCCAAAGCCCGGTGGTGCACCGCGCCGACGTGCCCAACGGTGCCCACCCCGGCCAGGGTGTGCATGTGGGCGCTCACCCGCAGACGCGGGTGGAGGCGCAGCACTTGCTGGTCGAGGCCCTGACGCAGGCCTTTGCCCGCTGACCCGGGCGTTTCGGTGCGGTGGGTCGGGGCGTGCTGTGCGCCGCCCGGTGGACACGGGCGGGGAAAGGGTCAGGCCAGCGCCAGGCGCAGCCTGCTCTCAAACCGGCGGGCCTCGCCGGTGATGGGGTCGGTGAAGGCCAGGCTGCGCGCCAGCAGTTGCAGCGGGCGGTGGTGGTCGTCGGGCTCGGCGGGGCCGCGTGTGACGGTGGGGTAGAACGGGTCGTTGGCCAGGGGCAGGCCCAGGGCCGCCATGTGCACGCGCAGCTGGTGCCGCTTGCCGGTGACGGGTTCCAGCCGGTACAGGCCGAGGCCGGGGGTGGGCACGTCCGCCAGCCACTGCAGGTGGGTCTCGCTGTTGGGCTCGCCCGCCACCTCGCGCATGCAGAAGAAGGCGCCGTCTTCCTCCACGCGGCTGCGGCGCACCTGTGGCCAGGCCAGCGCCTGCGGTGGGCGCGGGGCCACGGCCTCGTACACCTTGTGCACCCGCCGGTCCCGAAACAGCGCCTGGTAGGCGTTGCGGTCGGCGGGACGCACGGCGAAGGCCACCAGCCCGGCGGTGTCGCGGTCAATGCGGTGCAGGGGGCTGAGGTGGGGCAGGCCCAGCTCGCGCTTCAGGCGCACCAGCAGGCTGCCCTGCACATACGGCCCCGAGGGGGTCACGGGCACAAAGTGCGGTTTGTCGGCCACCACCAAATGCGCGTCCTGGTGCAGCACGGCGTGGGCAAAGGGCAGGGCGGGCTCGTCCGCCACCTGCCGCCAGTAGTGCACGCGCTGGCCGCTGGTGCAGGGGCTGTCGGCCCGCAGCGGCTGGCCGTGCGCGTCCACCACGTCGCCTCGCGCCAGGCGCTGCGCCCATTCGTCCCGGCTGACGCTGGGCAGCCGCTGGGCCAGCGCCTCCAGCAAGGTGGGCCACAGCGGTTGGCGGCTGCTGGGCAACACCAGGCAACTGGCCGACACACCGTCGCGCACGGGCAGGGGGGTGACGGGTGCTGTGGTGGGGCGTGGCACGGGGAAATTTTAGATAAAATTCGGCTCCAGCGCTTGATGGTGTTCAATTGTTTGCTATTGAATTATATTAATAGCAAGCCATGTTGATGCAGAAAGCGCCAGAGGGCATTTTGATGCGTTTTTTACCGCTGCAGCCGCAACCGCAGGTCGGTGCCCACGGGGGTGGCTTCCACAAAGCGCCAGTCCAGCGCCTGGTCCATGGCGGTGAAGGGGCCCAGCGCGGCCATGCCTGCGCCCGCCCCCATGAGTTTGGGGGCCAGGTACACCAGCAGCTCGTTCACCAGCCCGGCCTTCAGCAGCGAGCCGTTGAGCTGGTGGCCCGCTTCCACATGCAGCTCGTTCACGCCGCATGCGGCCAATTCGCGCAGCACAGTGCCCAGGTCCACCTTGGGGCGATCTGCCTCGGGGCGGCTGAGCACGGTGGCGCCCTGGGCCAGCAGGGCGGCGTGGTGGGGGTGGGCCGCCAGCTGCTCGGGCGACAGCGCGGTGAACACCAGCACCTGCCCCGGCGGCGGCAGGATGCGGGCAGTGGGCAACAGCTCCAGCCGCGAGTCGATGACCACGCGCAGCGGTTGGTGCGCGGTGGGTACCAGCCGCACGTCCAGCCGGGGGTCGTCGGCGGCCACGGTGCCCATGCCGGTCAGCACGGCGCCCGCGCGCCTGCGCCAGGCATGGCCGTCGGCCCGGGCGGCGGGGCCGGTGATCCACTGGCTCACGCCGTTGGTCAGGGCGGTGGTGCCGTCCAGCGAGGCGGCCACCTTCAGGCGCACCCAGGGCAGGCCGTGGGCCATGCGGTGCAAAAAGCCCACGTTCAGTTCGCGGCTGGCCACGGCGAGTGGGTGGGTGGTGGACAGCAGCTCCACCTGCACGCCTGCCGCGCGCAGCCGGGCCATGCCTTGGCCGCTGACCAAGGGGTTGGGGTCTTGCAGCGCCACCACCACGCGGGCCACGCCAGCGGCGATGAGCGCGTCGCAGCACGGCGGCGTGCGCCCGTGGTGGCTGCAGGGCTCCAGCGTGACCAGTGCGGTGGCGCCTTGCGTGCTGGCACCTGCGGCCTGCGCGGCGCGCAGCGCCATCACCTCGGCGTGCGGGCCACCCGCTGCTTGCGTGAAGCCCTCGAACACCCGGCCATCGGCCAGCAGCAGGCGGCAGGCCACGCGCGGGTTGGGGTCTGACAGGCCCACGGCCTGCGCCGCCAGCTCGTTCAGGCCGCTCAGGGCCAAGGTGTGGGACATGGGGGCTTGGCCGGTGGCGGCTGCGGGGTCAACGGTGGGCCGGGGTCGGGCGGGTGTGCGTCAGGCCGCCAGGCGGGCGCGGTGGCGCGCCAGCTGCTGCCGCACCTGCGCCGGGGCCGTGCCGCCCAGGGTGTTGCGGGCGTTCAGGCTGCCTTCCAGGCTCAGGCAGTCGAACACGTCGGCACCAATGGCCGGGTTGAAGGCCTGCAGCTCGGCCAGGCTCAGCTCGCTCAGGTCCACACCCTTGGCCTGGGCGGTTTTGACGGCATGGGCCACGGCCTCGTGCGCGTCGCGGAAGGGCAGGCCTTTTTTCACCATGTAGTCGGCCAGGTCGGTGGCCGTGGCGTAGCCCTTTTGCGCCGCAGCGCGCATGGGGCCGGGGTTGACGGTGATGCCGCCTTCCTTCTGGCCGGTTTGGGCATTCACCTGGCCGCCGATCATTTCGGCAAAGATGCGCAGCGTGTCTTTGAGCGTGTCCACGGTGTCGAACAGCGGCTCTTTGTCTTCCTGGTTGTCCTTGTTGTAGGCCAGGGGCTGGCCCTTCATCAGGGTGATGAGCGCCATCAAATGGCCCACCACCCGGCCGGTTTTGCCCCGGGCCAGTTCGGGCACGTCGGGGTTTTTCTTCTGCGGCATGATGGAACTGCCGGTGGTGAAGCGGTCGGCAATGCGGATGAAGCCAAAGTTCTGGCTCATCCAGATGATGAGTTCTTCAGACAGGCGGCTGATGTGCACCATGCACAGCGACGCGGCGGCGGTGAATTCGATGGCGAAGTCGCGGTCGCTCACGGCGTCCAGGCTGTTCTGGCACACCTGAGGGTGGCCGTGCTCATCGACCATGCCCAGGGTGCGGGCCACGCGCTCGCGGTCCAGCGGGTAGGTGGTGCCCGCCAGCGCGGCGGCGCCCAGGGGCAGGCGGTTGGTGCGGCGGCGCACGTCGGCCATGCGCTCGGCGTCGCGGGCGAACATTTCCACATAGGCCAGCAGGTGGTGGGCAAAGCTCACCGGCTGGGCCACTTGCAGGTGGGTGAAGCCGGGCAGGATCACGTCCACGTTCTGCTCGGCCACATCGACCAGCGCAGTTTGCACCTCGGTCAGCAGGCCGGCAATCACGTCGATCTCGCCGCGCAGCCACAGGCGCACGTCGGTGGCCACCTGGTCGTTGCGGCTGCGGCCGGTGTGCAGGCGTTTGCCCGCGTCGCCCACCAGTTGCGTCAGGCGGGCTTCGATGTTCAGGTGCACGTCTTCCAGGTCCAGCTTCCACTCAAAGCCGCCAGCCTCGATTTCAGCGGTGATTTGCGCCATGCCGCGCTGGATGGCGGCGTGGGCATCCGCGTCGATGATGCCCTGGGCGGCCAGCATCTCGGCATGCGCCAGGCTGCCGGTGATGTCGGCCTGCCACAGGCGTTTGTCGAAAAACACGCTGGCGGTGTAGCGCTTGACCAGCTCGCTCATGGGTTCGGAGAACAGGGCAGACCAGGCTTGGGATTTGGTGTCGAGTTGGTTGGGGGAGGTCATGGTGTGGGGCAGAAAAAGGGGCAACCGCAGGGCGTCGCCCTTGGCCAATAATGGGGCATGCTGTTGCAGCATGGCCAGCCAATTGGCCCGTACCCACCGCTTGCACATGAAGAACCCCGAGATTTTATCGACCCTCGATTGGCCCGCGACGCAGGCGGGTGAGCCCGTGCCCGCCACCGGCCCGCACCGCCAGCGGGTGTTTGACGCCTGCCACGTGGGTGTGGTGTTGCGGGCCGTGCTGTTTGTGCAGGCCGTGGTGGCCGTGGGCGTGATGTTTGTGGCCCCCAGTGCCTGGGCCTGGTGGCTGGACATGGCGGCCTTCACCGCCGTGACGCAGCCCGCCGTGCTGGCCTGGCTGGTGGCCGGCTGCGCCCTCAGCGGGTGGCTGGGCCGCTGGCCACTGTGGGTGCAGGTGGGCGCCGGGTTGCTGTTGGGGGCCCTGGCGGGCGGTTTGGCCATGGCCTTGGCCGCCTGGCTGGCGCTGCTGGAGACGCCGCGCTGGCTGGCCGCCGGGCTGGGCGGCGGTTTGCTGGCCGGTGTGCTGGTGGCGGGCCTGGTGTGGCGCGCGCGGGCGCAGGCGCCGGCCGGCACCCAGGCGCGGCTGGTGGAGCTGCAGTCGCGCATACGGCCCCACTTTTTGTTCAACACCCTCAACAGCGCCATTGCCCTGGTGCGGGCCGAGCCCGCCCGCGCCGAGGTCCTGCTGGAAGACCTGAGCGAGCTGTTCCGCAGCGCGCTGGCCGACACCCAGTCCGACACCACGCTGGGCCAGGAGCTGCAGCTGGCCCAGCGTTACCTGGCGATTGAGCAGGTGCGCTTTGGCGAGCGCCTGCGCCTGACCTGGTCACTCGACCCCCAGGCCAACGCCGCCCGCCTGCCACCGCTGCTGTTGCAGCCCCTGGTGGAAAACGCGGTGAAGCACGGCGTGGAGCCCAGCCTGCACGGGGCCGATGTGGCCATTGCCACCCAGCGGCGGGGCAGCAAAGTGCTCATCAAAGTCAGCAACAGCGTGCCCGCTGGCACCGGCCAGCCCGGCATGGGGCTGGCGCTGGCCAACGTGCGCGAACGCCTGGACCTGATGCACGACCTGCAGGCCACGTTCCGTGCCGCGCAGGTGGATGGGCAGTTTGTGGTCCGCCTGGAGGTGCCCGCGTGAACGCCGCCACCGCACCCGCCAGCCTGGCCGTGCTGGTGGTGGACGACGAACCCCTGGCCCGCCTGCGCCTGCGCACCCTGCTGGGCGACTGCCGCGACCCCAGCGCCTGCGTGGTGGGCGAAGCGGGCGACGCCGTGGCCGCCATGGCCCTGCTGCCCCACCACCGCTGCGATGTGGTGCTGCTCGACATCCACCTGCCGGGCACCAACGGCCTGCAACTGGCCCAGGCGCTGGCCGACCTGCCGACGCCACCGGCCGTGGTGTTTGTCACCGCCCATGCCGAGCACGCCGTGACGGCGTTTGACCTGGAGGCGCTGGACTACCTGACCAAGCCGGTGCGGCTGGAGCGCCTGCAGACCGCGCTGCGGAAGGTGCAAAAAAATGCAGAGCAAAGAAGTGAACAAAATCAAGCCACAGAGGCTGATTTGTTTAAAAACCATGTGCTCATTCACGACCGGGGCCGGGCCGAGCGCGTGCCGCTGGCCGACATCCTGTACCTCAAGGCCGAGCTGAAGTACGTCACCGTGCGCACCGCCGACCGCACGCTGGTGTACGACGGCAGCCTGGGTGAATTTGAAGAGCGCCACGGCCACCACTGGTTGCGCATCCACCGCAACGCGCTGGTGGCCCGTCACGCCATCCGGGCGCTGGAAAAGCACCATGACCCCGACGAGGCCGATGGCCGCGGCGAAGGCTGGGCCCTGCGCCTGAACGGGGTGCCCGAGCCACTGGCCGTGTCACGCCGCCAGCTGGCCGCTGTGCGCGAAGCCCTGGGGGCCGGGTGAGGGCAGCGGGCGCTGTGGCTGACTGCCCCCTGTTGTCACCGTTCGCTTCGTCAGCCCGTGTTGCGCAGGCCCGCCGCAATGCCGTTGATGCTGATGTGGATGCCGCGTTTCACCCGTTCATCCACTGGCTGCCCTTTGGCCGTGGCCTGGCGGTGGCGGCGCAGCAGCTCCACCTGCAAATGGTGCAGTGGGTCGATGTAGGGGAAGCGGTGGTTCATGGAGCGCTGCAGGGCGGCGTTGTCCACCAGCCGTTGCTGCGTGCCCGTGATCAGGCCCAGCACATCGCTGGTGCGGCGCCATTCGGCCTCGATGGCGGCAAACACCTGCTTGCGCAGCTGGGCGTCTTCCACCAGATCGGCGTAGCGTTTGGCCAGCGCCAGGTCGCTCTTGGCCAGCACCATGTCCATGTTGGACAGCAGGGTGTTGAAAAACGGCCACTGCTGCTGCATGCGCTGCAGCAGTTGCAGGCGGGTTTTGTGGTGCTTGCCGCCGTCTTCGCCCAGGAAGGTGTCCACCGCCGAGCCGAAGCCGTACCAGCCGGGCAGGGTGACGCGGCACTGGCCCCAGCTGAAGCCCCAGGGAATGGCGCGCAGGTCTTCAATGGCCTGGGTGGCCTTGCGCGAGGCGGGGCGTGAGCCGATGTTGAGTTCCGTGATTTCGCGCAGCGGTGTGGCGCTGAAGAAATAGGTGGCAAAGCCGGGGGTGTCGTACACCAGCGCCCGGTAGGCGGCCATGCTGGCGTCGGACAGCGACTGCGCGGTCTGCAAAAACTCCAGCGGCGCGGGCTGGGTGGGTTGCAGCAGCGTGGCCTCCAGCGTGGCGGCCACCAGGGTTTCGAGGTTGCGGCGGCCAATGTCGGGGTTGGCGTATTTGGAGCCGATGATTTCGCCCTGCTCGGTCAGGCGAATCTGCCCGCGCACGGTGCCGGGGGGCTGCGCCAGGATGGCCTGGTAGCTGGGGCCACCGCCCCGGCCCACGGTGCCGCCGCGCCCGTGGAACATGCGCAGCTGTATGGTTTTGCCCCGGTTGGAGACGGTTTCGCCGGGGGCCAGCTCGGCGTTCATGGCGTTGAACAGGTCCACCAGGGCAATTTCGGCGCGGTACAGCGCCCAGTTGCTGGTGAAAATGCCGCCGTCCTTGTTGCTGTCGGAGTAGCCCAGCATCACGTCCTGTTCGCCGTACTGGGTGGGGCCGCCGCGCTGCACCATGCGGGTGACGCCGGGCAGGGCGTAGTACTCGCGCATGATGGTGGCGGACTGCGCCAAGTCTTCGATGGTCTCGAACAGCGGCACCACGATCAGGTCGCACACGGCGGGGTGGCTGGCGTCGGCCAGCTGGCCGCGCATCAGGCCCACCTCTTTTTGCAGCAGCAGCACCTCCAGCAGGTCGCTCACGGTTTCGGTGTGGCTGATGATGTAGTGGCGGATGGCCTGCGCCCCGTAGCGCTCGCGCAGGGTGCGCGCGGTGTCGAAAATGGCCAGTTCGCTGCGGGTCCAGTCGCTGTAGTCGGCGCCCACCACACGCAGGGGTCGGGCCTCGTTCAGCAGCTGCAGCAGCAGGCTGCGTTTGGCGGCTTCGTCCAGCGCGGCGT
Source organism: Polaromonas sp. (assembly GCA_013823635.1). Classification (GTDB taxonomy): domain Bacteria; phylum Pseudomonadota; class Gammaproteobacteria; order Burkholderiales; family Burkholderiaceae_C; genus UBA2334. Next base: position 20,824 of record PNML01000019.1, read on the forward strand.
AATCGGGGCACACCTGGGCGGTGGCCAGCAGCTCAGCCAGCACGCGTTCGTGCTGGTCGGAGCTTTGCCGCAAATCGACGGTGGCCAGGTGAAAGCCAAACACCTCCACCGTGCGGATCAGCGGGGCCAGGCGCAGCGGCACCAGGGCCTTGCCGTGGTGGGCCAGCAGGCTGGCCTTGATGGTGCGCAGGTCGTCCAGCAAGGCCTCGGCGTTGGGGTAGGGGTCTTGGGGCGCCACGGCGTGGCGGGCGGCTTCGCCACCGGTCAGTTCGGTGAGGGTGGCCGCCAGGCGGGCGTACATGCCGGTCAGGGCGCGGCGGTAGGGCTCGTCCATGCGGTGGGCGTTGGTGTCGGGCGAGCGCTGGGCCAGGGCCAGCATGTCGGGCGTGACACCGGTCAGCATTTCGGACATGGACAGCTCGCTGCCCAGGCGGTGCACCTCGGTCAGCAGGTGGCGCAGCGCCACTTCGGACTGGCGCTTGAGCGCAAACACCAGGGTGGGCGCGGTGACAAAGGGGTTGCCGTCGCGGTCGCCGCCAATCCACTGCCCCATGCGCAGGAAAGCGGGAATGCGGGCGGCGCCATCGGGCAGGTCCAGCAGGGTTTCCAGCTCCCGGTACAGGCGGGGAATTTGCCGCAGAAACGTGGCTTCGTAGTAGCTCAGCGAGTTTTCGATTTCGTCGGCCACGCTGAGTTTGGTGAAGCGCAGCAGGCGCGTTTGCCACAGCTGGGTCACGCGGGCACGGATCTGGGCCTCGTTGTCGGCCAGCTCGCGCGGCAGCAACGGGTCGCGGGCGGCCAGCAGCTGCGCAATGGCGCGCTCGGCATCCAGGATGCTTTTGCGCTGCACCTCGGTGGGGTGGGCCGTCAGCACGGGGGACACATGGGCATTGGCCAGCGTGAGGGCCACGGTGTCGCTGCTGATGCCCGCCCCCCGGATGCGCTGCAGCGCCTTGTCCAGGCTGCCGGGCTGCACGCTGCCTTCGCGCTCGTGCACGGCGCGGCGGCGGATGTGGTGGCGGTCTTCGGCCAGGTTGGCCAGGTGGCTGAAATACGTGAAGGCGCGGATCACGCTCACGGTCTGGTCGTCGCTCAGGCCTTTGAGCAGCTTTTTCAGCGCCTTGTCGGCGGCGGTGTCGTCGCTGCGGCGGTAGGCCACCGAGAGCTGGCGGATGTGCTCGATCAGCTCGAACGCCGCCGCCCCCTCCTGCTCGTGGATCACCTCACCCAGCAAACGCCCCAGCAGGCGGATGTCTTCCATCAGGGGCGCATCCTTGTCGGCCACAGAGGCGGGTGCGGCGGTGGCCAGGGGGTCGGCTGTGGGGGCGGGTGCGGCGGTCATGTCGGCTTTCGGGGCGGGAAAGTGGCAGGGGAGGTGGCGGAGTTGCTGCTTTTTTAGGCAACGCGCATGCTAGCATCGCCCGAGCAAAAAACCTTTGCAAAAAGGTTACGAACCCGGTTCTTTCTGACCCCCTTGATGCCCCCCATGTCCCAAGCTGCCGCACCACAGGGCGTTGTGCCCCCCTCCCTGCACCTGACCATCGCCACCCGCGAAAGCCGCCTGGCGCTGTGGCAGGCCGAACATGTCAAGGCGCTGCTGGAAGGCCTGGGCCACACCGTCACGCTGCTGGGCATGACCACCCGGGGCGACCAGATCCTGGACCGCGCCCTGAGCAAGGTGGGCGGCAAGGGCCTGTTCGTGAAAGAGCTGGAAACGGCGCTGGCCGAGGGTCGGGCCGACTTGGCGGTGCACTCCCTCAAGGACGTGCCCATGGCCCTGCCCGACGGCTTTGACCTGGCCTGCGTCATGGAGCGCGAAGACCCGCGCGATGCCTGGGTGTCGTCCCACTGCGCGGGCCTGGCCGATTTGCCGCAGGGCGCGGTGGTGGGCACCTCCAGCCTGCGCCGTCTGGTGCTGTTGCGCGAGGCCTTGCAGGCCATGGGCCGCAGCGATGTGCGCATCGAGCCGCTGCGCGGCAACCTGGACACCCGGCTGCGCAAGCTCGACGAGGGCCAGTACCAGGCCATTGTGCTGGCCGCAGCGGGCCTGAAGCGCCTGAAGCTGGAAGCGCGCATCCGCCAGATCTTTGAACCCGGCGCCATGCTGCCCGCCGCCGGGCAAGGGGCGCTGGGCATTGAAATTTGCAGCCACCGTGACGATGTGCGCGCGGCCCTGGCGCCGTTGGCCCACTGGCCCACCTGGTGGTCGGTGGCGGCCGAGCGCGCTGTCAGCCGTGCCATGGGGGGCAGCTGCTCCATGCCGCTGGCCGCCTTCTCCACCTGGCAAACCGGTGCGGGGGAGGGCGGCACGCTGTGCATCGACGCCGCCTGGGGCGAGGAGCAGGGCGGTGCGCCGCTGGTGCGCGCACACGCCAGTGCCGTGGTGACCAGCCTGGCCCAGGCCGATGCGCTGGGCCTGGGTGTGGCCCGCCAGCTGTGCCAGGCCGGTGCGCGCGTCGCCACCCCGCTGGCCGGCTGACATGGCCCTGCCGGTCGGCCCCACCTGGCCGGTGGTGGTGACGCGGCCCGAGCGCGAGGCCGTGGCCTGGGTGCAGGCGCTGGCCCAGCGGGGCTTTGAGCCGCTCGCATTGCCCCTGATGGGCTTTGCGCCACCCGCCGATCTGGCCGAGCTCCGCCGGGCGCGCCAGGCCTTGGCCGACTGTGACGCGGCCATGTTCGTCAGTCCGCAGGCGGTGCACGCCTTTTGGGATCAGAATTTTGATAAAAATATGCCTCTATCGATTGATGGAGTAGGCATTCAAGCTCCTAGAATTGATGATTTTGGTTCCGCCGCTTGGTGGTGCCGCCATGCGTTGCGCTGCTGGGCGCCCGGGCCGGGCACCGCGCGGGCGTTGCGGCAGTGCGGGGTGCCACCGGCACGCATCGACCAGCCACCGGCGGACGCCGCCCAGTTTGACTCGGAATCCCTCTGGCCAGTGGTGCGGGCGCAGGTGGTGCCCGGTGCGCGTGTGCTGCTGGTGCGGGGCGACAGCGGGCCGCCGCCAGCGCCCGGTGGCCCCGGTGCAGCCAGGGGCGCCGCGTTGGGCACGGGGCGGAACTGGCTGATCCACCAATGCCAGGCCGCCGGTGCCAGTGTGCAGGTGTGCGTGGCCTACCGCAGGGGCGCACCCGTCTGGTCGGCCGAGCAACACGCGTTGGCCCGGTCTGCCTTGGCCCGGCGTGCCGTGTGGTTGCTGAGCAGCTCGGAGAGTGTGGGGTATTTGAAACAGCTCTTGCCCGGCCAGGACTGGTGCCACGCCGCTGCCGTGGCCACCCACCCACGCATTGCCGCATCGGCCACCGCGCTGGGTTTTGGTCGGGTGTGGCAGGCGCGCCCTGACGTGCAAGAGGTGTTGGCCAAGTTGTCCGGGTTGGCAGAACCACCGCCACGCTGACCGCATGAGGTCCCGTGTGCGGGTTTTCGTCAGCGCGGACAGGCCATGGGCCACCCTAGAATGCGGAGTTACCCATGACCGAACACACTCCTGCTCCCGCCGCTTTGCCTGCAGACCCCACACCGGGGGTTCAGGCGCTCCCGCCGGCGGCCGCCCCGACGGGGCCGTCTGCTTCGCCGCCTGCCCCGGCCGTGGCCGCGCCACCTGTGGCCACCGGTGGTGGTGGGTGGCTGGGCAAAGTGGCGGTGGTGTTGGCGGCGCTGGCGGTGTTCGCTGCCGCCACCATGTGGCAGCGGCTGGACAGGGTGCAGGAAGAGCTGGCGCGCCGCTCTGCCGAGGCCAGCGACCACGCCGACCGTGCCCGGGAGCTGGCCGAGCGCACCGATGCCCAGACCCAGGAGCTGCAAGCCCGCCTGAGCGTGGCCGAAATCAAGCTGTCGGAAGTCAGCCTGCAGCGCACCCAACTGGAAGAACTGATGCTCAGCGTGTCACGTTCCCGCGACGACACGCTGGTGCTGGACATCGAGTCGGGTGTTCGCCTGGCCATGCAGCAAACCGAACTGACCGGCAGTGTGCAGCCACTGGTGTCGGCCCTGTTGGCAGCGGACCAGCGCATTTCCCGCGCCGCCCAGCCCCGGCTGAACCCGGTGCAGCGGGCCATGGGGCGTGACATTGAACGCATCAAGGCATCCGCAGTGGCCGATCTGCCCGCGCTGGCCGCCCAGCTTGATGAACTCACCCGTTTGGTCGATGACCTGCCCCTGGTCAATGCCGTACCCGCTGCACGCGGTTCTGCGAAAGCCGGGTCCGTGGCCGTGACGCCTGCCAAAGACACCGCCGAGGCGAACCCCCTTCGCACCTCCTCAGAGCCCGATAACGCATTGGATGTGGGCGTCCCACCAACCAGTGCCGCGCCACAGGTGGCCACGGCCTGGGCGGGGCTGCAGGCCCAATGGAACCGCTTCTGGGCCATGGTGGTCGAGCGGGTCACGCAGTCCACCCGGGATCTGGTCAGGGTCAGCCGCATTGACCAGCCGGAAGCCGTGTTGTTGGCCCCCCAGCAGTCGCAGTACCTGCGGGAAAACCTCAAGCTCAAGCTGCTCAACGCCCGGTTGGGCTTGCTCTCGCGCCAACTGCCCGGCGCCCGAGCCGACATGCAGGCGGTGCGCGCGGCGTTGCTCAAGTACTTTGACCCGCAGCACGCCGCGACGCGGCGGGCCACCCAAACCTTGAACGAGGCCTTGCAGACCACGCGATCGGTGGAGATGCCACGGCCCGATGAAACGCTGGCCGCTCTGGCCGCTGCGGCCAAGGGGCGGTGAATGGCCATCAAAGGTGTGTTCTGGCTGGTGGGCTTGTTCGCTGCGGCCGTGGCCCTGGCGTTGCTGATGGGGCAGAACGGCGCCACCATCACCCTGTTCTGGGCACCGTACCGGGTGGACATGTCGTTCAACCTGGTGCTGGGCGGCGCGTTGTTGCTGTTTCTGTTGCTGTATGTCACGCTGCGTTCACTCGCCACACTGCGGGCCTTGCCTCGCCAGGCCCTGCGCTGGCGCCTGCAGCAGCGGGAGCGGGTGGTGCACGCGGCGGTGCTCGACGCCCTGTCCCACCAGCTCGCCGGGCGCTACGTGCGGGCGCGCAGTGCCGCGCGCCAGGTCATAGAGCAACTGGACCACGCTGCCAGTCAGGGCACAGAGCCCCTGGCGCGCCAATCGCAGGTGCTGGCCATGGCCCATTTGCTGGCGGCCGAAGCCACGCATGCCCTGCAAGACCGCGACAAACGGGACAGACACCTCGCCCAGGCACTGGGCCCGACCGCCACAGGGGCCGCTGAGCAGGGGGTGGTTCGGGAGGGGGCCATGCTGGCAGCCATCCGCTGGGCGCTGGAGGACCGGGACCTGGACAGCGCCTCCCACTGGCTGAGCCAGCTGCCGCAAGGTGCGTCCCGGCGCACGCTGGCGCTGCGGCTGAAGTTGCGCGTGGCACGGCTGGCACAAGACCACACCATGGCGCTGGAAACGGCGCGGTTGCTGGCCAAGCACAAGGCCTTTTCCGACGCCGCTGCGCGCAGCATTTTGCGTCGCCTGCTCATGGCCGCCCTGCAAGCCAGCCACGACCCCGACCAGGTATTGGCCACCTGGCAAACCCTGGACGCCGCCGACCGTCAGGACCCCGAACTGGTGCTGGCGGCCATCGCCCGGTTGCAGGCGGTCTCGGCTGGGGAAAGCGACCCGGCCCGTGTGCAGGCCAGGTGCCTGGAATGGACCTTGCCCCTGTGGGAGCAGTACGCCAGCCTCACGGAGCCCGTGCGCCAGCGCCTGGCCACGTTGCTGCCGCGTTTGTTGCCCGACTCAGACGCGTCCTGGCTGGCCCGCATCGAAAACTTGCAGCGCCAACGGCCGGCTGACCCGCTGCTTCAGTATCTGGCTGCCGATGTCTTTTATCGGCAGCAACTCTGGGGCAAGGCGGAGGCCATGTTCCGTCAGGCCGCACGCAGCCTGGGCGATGAGGCCATGCGCGTGCACACTTGGGTGCGTTTGGCGCAACTCGCCGAGGCCCGCAGCGACGAACCGGCTGCACTGCAGGCGTGGCGAACCGCGGCGTTGCATGCGCAAGTGAACGTGAACACAGGAGTCTCTCCATGAGTCAGGTCATTCGGAGCTTGGCCGACATGACGGCGCACCGCAACCGTGCCTTGCTGGACTTGGCGCTGGCCGAGGCACTGATGGACGTGGTGGCACCCCATTGCATTGTGTTTGTGACCGCCGTGGCGCAGGACGGACAGGTCCGCTGGTTGGAGCGCGCCCGTTTTGAACAGGGCAAGCCCCCGGTACTCACCGACCCCATGTGGGCCGAGTTCGCGGGCATGGACCCGGTGGGCAACCACCCCGACCGTTGGGCCTGCATGCAATCGGGGCAGATCCAGTTTGTGCCGCCGTCAGGCGAGATGGCCTGGCACAAGGCCGTGTTCCCCATCATGGGCGACAGTGGTGTGGACAGTGTGCTGGAAGTGCATGCCGCCGAGCCCATCGATGACCGCATGCTGGAGGTGATCCACAGCATGCAAAAGGTCTACCGCAACATGCAGGGTTTGCTGGACTACAGCGAGCGCGACTCGCTCACCGGTTTGCTGAACCGCAAATCGTTTGACGACTCATTTTTCAAGGCGCTCGTGCCCACCGGTGAGCACGCGCCGAGCCTGGCTGCCGATGCCGCTTCTGCCGCCAGTGACCGCCGCGATGGCAGCCACGAAGAGGGCTATTGGGTGGGCATGCTTGACATCGACCACTTCAAGCGTGTGAACGACAACTTCGGCCACCTGATCGGTGACGAGGTGTTGTTGCTGGTGGCGCGGTTGCTGCGCCAGGGCTTCCGTTTTCATGATCGCCTGTACCGCTTTGGTGGGGAGGAGTTTGTGGTGCTGATGCGTTGTGCCGACGCAGCGTCCGCCCTGGTGGTGTTCGAGCGTTTTCGCGAAAGCATGGCGGCCTATGTGTTTCCGCAGGTCGGGCACATCACCGTCAGCATCGGCATCAGCCAGTTGCAGCCGTCCGACACGCCCACCCAGGCGTTGGGCCGGGCCGACCAGGCGGTGTATGCCGCCAAATCGGGTGGGCGCAACCAGGTGGTCAACCACGCGGACCTGGTCCGCCAAGGCAGCGTCAGTTCCGACGTCATCACCGGCGACATTGAACTGTTCTGACGCACACCGGCAGATGAAAAAAAGCCACCGTTGCCGGCACCCTGCGGCGCCGTCAACGGTGGCATCTCGGAGACGGTGAAAACAGGGCCAGACCGCGTGTGCGCGATCAGGCCCGTGGACTCAACCCCGTGGCTGGTCGAAAGGCAGATTCATGGCCGCCAGGTCGCGCCGGGTTTCCACCAGCATCAGTGGCCCTTCGTCCAGCGCCACGGGGGGCTTGGGTTCACGGGGCACATGGATGGGGGCTGGCTCGGCGGCAATTTCGGCCTGGACGCGGGCAACCTTGTCCGCGTCCGAGTTGACCCACTGCAAACCTGCGTTGCTGGCCACGGTGTGCAGATCGGACAGCGGCAGCTCGTATGCCACTGTGGGCGCCACGGCGCTGGCTGCGACATCGATGGCTGAATCTCTCGAAGCAGCAGGCGATGAGACCTGTTTTTCTTTGAAATTCGCCTCGATCACTGGCGTGGCCGGTTCGGCAGCAGACGGGTTGTCGGTCTGGGCAATCGCTGCCACTTCGGTCGGCGTGTCGGCGCCGGTGTCGGCCCCGTCGGTCTCGGCCTGCTCGCTGCGAACGCGGCCACCCCGTTCCCGGCGGTCGCGTCCATAGCGGTCACGGCTGCGTTTTTCACGGGGCGGGCGTGTGGCGTCGTTGCCATCTGTGGCCGCATCACCGGTGGCTGGCAACTCGACCGCCACCACATCCGCGGGGTCGGCAGCAGCGGTTTCGCCGGTGGCCGGCGGGTTCGCTGGTGTGTCGGCTGCGGCTGTCGGGGCAGGGGAGAAGTAGCTGTAGGTGGGCTCTTCGCCGCTGGCGTTGGGCAGCTCCCGCGCGGGGGCATTGGACCCATCGGTTGCCGCAGCCAGGTTGGTCACATCCTCTTGCGGGCGACGCTCACGTCGGCCGCCGCGCTCACGGCGACCGTCGCCGCGTTCACCACGCTCACCGCGTTCTGCACGGCCCTCACCCTCACCGCGCGGTGCGCGTGCGGGTTTGCCGACCATGTCCTGGCCAGCATCGGCGCTGGTGGCGGTGCCCAGGTCGGCGGGCGTGGTGCCCGGCACCTGCGCATCGCGTGGTGCACGCTCACCGCGGCCGCGGCCGCGGCCCTCGTTGGGGCGGTCGGTGCGGGGGGGGCGGCCCTCGCCACGCACCTCTGGGGCCAGTTCGCCTCGGTTGTCTGCGCGGCCTTCGGCGCGGCCATCCACGCGGGCTTCTGTGCGCTGGCGGCCGTCGCCGCGTCCCTCACCACGGCCTTCTCCGCGCCCTTCGGTGCGGCGACTGCCACCACGGTTGCCGCGACCACCTTCACGGTTGCTGTCACGGCCACCTTCGCGGCCACCGGTGCGAGCGGCGTCACGTCCGCTTTCCGTGCGGGTGACCGGTGTGGCTTCTGCCACGGCTGGGGCAGGCGCGGCGGCGTCGACGCCCAGCAATTTCTTAAGCCAACCAAAGAACCCGCCACCACCAGCGACCGCGACGGGCGCGGCGGTGGCGGTTGGTGCAGCCGCGGCCACAGGGGCGGCCACGGGGTCCACCACGGGCTTGGGTGGCGCCACGGGGGCGGGGCCATCGGGCAGCACGCCTTTGATGAGCGGCTCCTGCTTGTTGCTGCGTTCCTGGCTGCGGCGCGTGAAGGTGGTGGCCTCCTCGGCTTCGTCGGCCAATTTGTAGCTGGCGTCCAGCGACTCCAGGCGGGGGTCGTCGTGCTTCAGGCGTTCCAGCTTGTAGTTGGGCGTGTCCAGACCCTTGTTGGGCACCAGCAGCACGTTGATGCGCTGCTTGAGTTCGATCTTGGTGATCTCGGTGCGCTTTTCGTTGAGCAGGAAGCTGGCCACCTCCACGGGCACCTGCACCAGCACGGCCGAGGTGTTGTCCTTGAGGGATTCTTCCTGGATGATGCGCAGGATTTGCAGCGCCGAGCTTTCCGTGTCGCGGATGTGGCCGGAGCCGCCGCAGCGCGGGCAGGGGATGGACGCGCCTTCGCTCAGGGTGGGGCGCAGGCGCTGGCGGCTCATTTCCAGCAGGCCGAACTTGCTGATGGCCCCGAACTGCACGCGGGCACGGTCCTGGCGCAGGGCATCGCGCAGGCGGTTTTCCACTTCGCGGCGGTTCTTGCTCTCCTCCATGTCGATGAAGTCGATCACGATCAGGCCACCCAGGTCGCGCAGGCGGGCCTGGCGGGCCACTTCGTCGGCGGCTTCCAGGTTGGTGCGGGTCGCGGTTTCCTCGATGTCGCCGCCTTTGATGGCGCGGGCCGAGTTCACGTCCACCGCCACCAGCGCTTCGGTCTGGTCGATGACGATGGCACCGCCACTGGGCAGTTGCACCGTGCGGGCGTAGGCGGTTTCGATCTGGTGTTCGATCTGGAAGCGGCTGAACAGCGGCGCGTCGTCGCGGTAGCGCTTCACGCGGTGCCCATGCTCGGGCATCACGTGGTTCATGAACTGGTGGGCCTGCTCGAAGATGTCGTCGGTGTCGATCAGGATTTCGCCGATGTCGCTGTTGAAGTAGTCGCGAATGGCACGGATGACCAGGCTGGATTCCTGGTAAATCAGGTAGGCGCCTTTGCCGCCTTTGGTGGCACCGTCAATGGCAGTCCACAGCTTGAGCAGGTAGTTGAGGTCCCACTGCAGTTCGGTGGCGTCGCGGCCAATGCCGGCGGTGCGGGCAATGATGCTCATGCCGTTGGGGTATTCCAACTGGTCGAGGGCGGCCTTCAGTTCCTGGCGGTCTTCGCCCTCGATGCGGCGGCTCACGCCACCGCCACGGGGGTTGTTGGGCATCAGAACCACATAGCGGCCGGCCAGGCTGACGAAGGTGGTCAGGGCTGCACCCTTGTTTCCCCGTTCTTCTTTTTCCACCTGGACCAGCAGTTCCTGGCCTTCCTTGATCACGTCCTGGATGCGGGCCTGGCTGACCGACACACCGGCGGCAAAGTACTGGCGGGAAATTTCCTTGAAGGGCAAAAAACCGTGGCGGTCTTCACCGTAGTCCACAAAGCAGGCTTCCAGGCTGGGCTCCACGCGGGTGACGACCGCCTTGTAGATGTTGCCTTTGCGCTGTTCCCGGCCTTCGATTTCGATTTCGTAGTCGAGCAGTTTTTGCCCGTTGACGATGGCCAGGCGGCGTTCTTCGGCCTGCGTGGCGTTGATCAGCATCCGTTTCATGATGCTTTCTCCTTAGCGTTGGTGGTGACAACATTGCCTTGGTCCCAGTGAGGCCAAGGCGCATTCGCCATGGAGCGCCAAACGCAACGAACGGAGGGAGGAATTGCCGGAGATCCGCCGAAATGGCTTCAGACAGGGCACACACTGGTCAAAAACCAGGGTGCAATGACTGAGTTTCGGGGCATAGGCGCGTGGAGGTTGGTGAACGGGCCTGGTGCGGCCCTGGGATCAATGGGTTCACTTGGGTCCCCACCCAGCACATGGGTCTGGGTGGTTTGGGGTATTCCGTATTCGAGTTCGGTGCAGGTGTCGGCGATCCGGCCGCTGTCACTGACCCCATTTGCCAGGAAAAGTGGTCTGCGCAAATGGGACAGCCAGCGGGTGGCATCTTCTTGTCTTTGCTGGGCACCGGGTGCCAGGGCCTTAAACTCAAGGCAAATCAAACACTTGAGGCAGCCCAGCCAGACGGAAGACATTATAGGCGCCAGCCAGTGCTTCCCACGCCGCCAGGGTTTACCCCAGACAGGTCCATTTTTGAACACGCCACAAGTCAAACACCTCACGGTGGATGAGGATTCCGCCGGCCAGCGGCTGGACAACTTTCTGTTTCGCCACCTCAAGGGTGTGCCCAAAACACACGTTTACCGCATCATCCGCTCGGGAGAGGTGCGCATCAACAAGGGCAGGGCCAGTGCTGAATCCAAGCTGAGCGCGGGTGACGTGCTTCGCTTGCCGCCCCTGCGCATGGCCCCTGCCGAACCTGAACCCCACACGCCGTTGGCGCCCGCACGGGAGTTTCCTGTCTTGTACGAGGACGAGGGGTTCATGGCCATACACAAGCCTGCGGGCGTGGCGGTGCATGGTGGCAGCGGTGTCAGTTCCGGGGTCATCGAGCAGCTCCGCCGTGCGCGGCCGCAGTGCGTCACCCTGGAGCTGGTGCATCGGCTGGACAGGGAAACCAGTGGCGTGCTGCTGATTGCGAAGAAGCGCAGTGCCCTGCGGCATCTGCAAGACCAATTCCGCGAGCGCGAAACCGGCAAGACCTACCTCGCCTTGGTCAAGGGCGATTGGCCCGAACGCCACAAGGTGATCGACCGGGCGCTGCAGAAGTACCTGCTGGCCGACGGTGAGCGGCGCGTGCGCGTCGTGCCGGCCGATCACCCGGATGCCATGCGCAGCATTACCCTGGTCAAAGTGCGTGCGGCGGTGCCCGATCCGTGTGCCACTGCCCTGGCCAGTGAGGGGAAGGGCATGAGCTGCTCTTTGCTGGAGGTGACCATCAAAACCGGTCGCACCCACCAGATTCGGGTGCATTTGTCGCAAGCAGGTCATCCGATTGCGGGTGATGACAAATACGGTGATTTCGAATGGAACCGGCAATTGACCAAGGCGGGACTGTCGAGGATGTTTTTGCATGCCTGGCGCCTGGAGGTGCACCATCCGGTGACCGGCGAGCGATTGCGCATTGTTGCCCAGCCGTCGGCTGAATTGCAGAAAATGCTGCCAACTTCAGTGGCGGATGCATTGAATGCAATTGGGTTAAATTGACATCGCTTGTTCAGGTGCAATTCATGGACTTAGAATGCCGTACCGGTATCTCGAGGTTTCAACTTTTTCGGGGTGCACGGGTGGAATACGTTGGACACCTTTCATTCAAGGACAAATCAATTGGCTACATACATTGAACTCAAGGCGCAAGCCGAAGCCATGTTGGCGCAGGCCGAACAGGTCCGCAAACAGGAATTGGCCACGGTCATTCAGGACATCAAGGCCAAAATGAAAGAATACGGACTGACCGTTGCGGACCTCGGTGGCTCGGCATCTGGTCCGCGCAAAGCGACCAAAAGCAAATCGACGGCACCCGCGAAGTACCGAGGACCCAATGGAGAGTTGTGGGCGGGTGGCTTGGGGCGCAAACCCGAATGGGTGCGCAGCCTGATGGCCGAAGGCAAAAACATCGACGATTACTTGATTTAAACCCGTCACCCCCAAAAAAAACCGGCATGCAGCCGGTTTTTTTTTATGTGTACCATTGGCTCGCTTCATTTGTCGAAGCTCGCTGGATTTCGCATGACCGCCACGCATTCACCCCGGTTTGACCTCATTGCCTTCGATTGGGATGGCACCTTGTTCGATTCCACCGCCATCATCACCCGGTGCATTCAGTCCGCTGTGGTTGACCTGGGAGGGGCCAGGCCGTCAGACGAGGCGGCTTCCTATGTCATTGGCATGGGTCTGTTGCAGGCACTGGCCCACGCGGCCCCCGACATTCCCAGTACGCAGCACGCGGCTCTGGGTGAGCGGTATCGCCACCATTATTTTTTGCACCAAAACGACATCAGCCTGTTTCGCGGGGTATTGCCCATGCTCGCAGCGCTCAAGGAGCGGCGCCATTGGTTGGCGGTGGCCACCGGCAAAAGCCGTCGGGGTCTGAACGAAGCGCTGCAGACCGTGGAGCTCAAGGGGGTGTTCGATGGCTCACGCACGGCCGATGAGACCGCCGGAAAGCCGCACCCGCTGATGCTGCAGGAGCTGATGGCGGAATTTGGGGTGCCGCCCGAGCGCACCCTGATGATCGGGGACACCACACACGACCTTCAAATGGCCCGAAACGCCGGGTGCGCCAGTGTGGGCGTCAGCTATGGTGCGCATTCGCACCATGGTTTCGACGCGTTCGCACCGCTGGCCATCGCCCACTCGGTGCCGGAGCTGCACCAATGGCTGATGGACAACGCATGAGTGACCGGTCGGTGGCACCGTCCGCGCCGGGTGAATGGCTGCCCCTGTGCCGTTCGGCTGACCTGGTCAGTGCCGGGGCCGCGGTTCCATTCGATGTGGTCTACCTTGGCCAGACCTGTCGCGCCTTTGCCGTGCGCCACCAGGGGCAGGTACATGCCTACTTGAATCGGTGCACACACGTGCCCATGGAGCTGGACTGGCAACCCAACCAGGTGTTTGACGATTCCGGGCGCTGGTTGCTCTGCGCCACCCATGGTGCCATGTACCGGCCCGACACCGGCGCTTGCGCGGGTGGTCCCTGCCGGGGTGGTTTGGTCAAGATTGGCTTGCGGGAGGAGGGGGGCTGGGTGCACTGGCATACTCAAGACAGGTTCAAGCCCGTGGCATTTTGAGTGTTCTGACACAGTCGACCTAAAAATATCCAACAAAAAAGACATTCAGCGCTTTATTTATATCATTCCTAGCTATGAATTTTGATGAAAACAACGGCGGCCAACCCGGTTGGGAGCGGCAGGTGGTGGAAAAACTGGCCTTTGCCTTGCTGGAAGAAAAAAAGGCCGCCCGCCGCTGGACCATTTTCTGGCGCCTGACCTGGCTGGGCGTGGTGGCGGCCGTGGTGTGGCTGGTCTTGCTCAAAGTGCCGTCCCCAGCGGCGCCCAGCACGCCACACACGGCGGTGGTGGACATCAAGGGTGAAATCGGCGCCGACAACGAGGCCAATGCCATTGACATCCTGGATGCCTTGCGTGCCGCATTTGAGGACGCCGGCGCACAGGCCGTGGTGCTGGCCATCAACTCGCCCGGCGGCAGTCCGGTGCAGGCCGGGGTGATCAACGACGAAATCATTCGACTCAAGGCCATCCACAACAAGCCGGTGTACGCCGTGGTCGAGGACACCTGCGCCTCGGCGGCGTACTACATCGCCGCCGCCTCTGATGAAATTTATGTGGACAAGGCCAGCATCGTGGGCAGCATCGGGGTGCTGATGGACGGTTTTGGTTTCACGGGTCTGATGGACAAATTGGGCATTGAGCGGCGCTTGCTCACCGCTGGTGCCAACAAAGGTTTTCTGGACCCCTTCAGTCCGCAAACACCCGAACAGCGTGGTTATGCACTGGGCATGTTGAAGGAAATTCACGAGCAATTCATCGAAGTGGTGAGAGCCGGGCGCGGAGATCGCCTCAAAGAAACGCCCGATATGTTCAGTGGCCTGTTCTGGAGTGGCCAGCAGGCGGTCAACATGGGGCTGGCCGATGGTCTGGGTTCCATCGACTATGTGGCCCGCGAAGTGGTCAAAGCCGAGGAATTGGTGGATTACACCCGCCGCGCCAACATGGCAGAACGCTTGGCCAAGCGATTTGGCGCTGCGTTCGGTGAATCGGCCGCCAAGTCGCTGCTGGCCAGTGGCTGGTCGTTGCGCTGAATTTTCTTTTTCATTGTTATTGCTTGTCCACCGCACCATGTCCAAAACGCTGATTCCCAAGATCCTCAAAGCCGTCTTTCCCGTGGGCGGCATGGGTACCCGGTTTTTGCCCGCCACCAAGGCCATTCCCAAAGAAATGTTGCCGGTGGTGGATAAACCCCTGATTCAATACGCCGTGGAAGAGGCTTATGAAGCCGGTATTCGGCAAATGATTTTTGTCACCGGGCGTCACAAACGGGCCATTGAAGACCATTTCGATGCCGCATACGAGTTGGAGGCCGAATTGGAGGCCGCCAACAAAATGGCCTTGCTCGATGTGGTGCGCTCCATCAAGCCCGACGACATGGATTGCATCTTCGTCCGCCAGCCGCGGGCCCTGGGTTTGGGGCATGCCGTCCTGTGTGCAGAAAACCTGGTTGGCAACGAGCCATTTGCGGTGCTGCTGGCCGATGACCTGATGGTGGGTGAGCCGCCCGTGCTCAAACAGATGATCCAGAGCTTTGCCACGGCGCCGGGCACCGTGCTGGCGGTGCAGGATGTGCCGAGGGAACACACCCGGCGTTATGGCATCGTCAGCGTGCAGGGTCAGCGGGCCTACTCCCCGGTGGATGCGATTGTGGAAAAGCCCGCACCCGATGTCGCCCCCTCCACGTTGGGTGTGGCGGGTCGCTACATCCTGTCTCCCGGAATTTTCCAGAGCATCCGCGCCCAGCCTCGGGGTGTGGGGGGCGAGATCCAGCTCACCGACGGCATTGCCGGACTGATCGGGCACGAGCCCGTGTATTCCTTGCGTTACACCGGCACCCGCTACGACTGTGGCAGCAAGGAGGGGTTTTTGCAGGCCACGATTGACCTGGCGCTGGCCAACCCCGAGCTGGCCGACAGCGTGCGGGAACACATGCGGGCTGCCCTCAAGGAGTGATGGGGGCTGGGTGCCCCTGGCGCCTCAGGCTCCGATCATGAACACCGCGGGCAAGGACAGGTCCAGTCCGTGTGCCGTCTTTCGCCACTGGGTCACCGGCGCGCTGCGGTGTCTGGGTGGGCAGTGGCCGGGTGTATCGGCCAATGTCAGGCCGCTGCTGACGGCCAGCCAGGTGCTGGGCTGCAAGGCACTGGTGGCCGCCTGCAACATGGCGGCGTTGCGGTAGGGTGTTTCGATGAACAGCTGGGTCTGCCCCGTTCGATGGGCCAGTTGCTCCAGTTCGCGCAGCCGTGCCACCCGCGCTTGGCTGTCCTGAGGCAGATAGCCCACAAAGGCAAAGTTCTGACCATTCAGCCCGCTGCCCGCCAGCGCCATGGCCAGGGAAATGGGGCCCACCAGCACCTCGACCCGAATGCCCAGGTCGTGGGCCGCGCGCACCACCGACGAACCGGGGTCGGCAATCGCTGGCATGCCCGCTTCACTGACCAGGCCCACGTGCTGACCGGCCAGTGCCGGTGCCAACCAGCCCCGCACGGCATCACCGGAGGAGGCTGGGTGGTGGTCGCCCTTTTTGTGGATTTCCCGGGGCAACTCCGTCATCGCCATGGCCTGCAAAGGGGTGGACAGAGGGACCACCTCGTTGACGCGTTTGAGGAAGGCGCGTGTGCTTTTGGCGTTCTCCGTGATCCAGTGCGTCAAGCCTGCAGCGGTGACGAGCGTGCGCGCTGGCAGTGTGTCGGTGATGGGGCCGCATTGGTCGGGGTGGCAACCAAAATCCAGCGGGGTGGGAACCAGGTACAGCGCGCCCTTGGCGGGTGACAGTGGGGCGGTGTTGGTGGGGCTGTGTGTGAGGGCCATGGTGCCGATCCATCCGGGGTGTGTCGGGGCCGGTCAGCCGAGCAAGGGCACGCCGGCGGCCCTGAGCATGCGGCAGGTGCGGATGAGCGGCAGCCCGATGAGGGCAGTGGGGTCATCGTTGTGGATGTGTGTCAACAACGCGATGCCCAAGCCTTCGCTCTTGGCGCTTCCTGCGCAATCGTAGGGTTGCTCGCGGTGGAGGTAGGTCGCTATTTCGGCATCGCTCAGGTCTCGGAACTTCACCTCGACGGGGGCCAGGTCCACTTCGCTGAACCCGGTGGCGATGCACACCACGGCCAATGCGGTTTGGAATACCACCGTTTGGCCGCGCATGGCCTGTAGTTGGGCTGTGGCGCGCTCATGGGTGCCTGGCTTGCCCAGGGCTTTGCCGCCCAAGTCCGCGACCTGATCACTGCCAATGACCACGGCTTTGGGGTGCTCGCGGGCGACGGCCATGGCCTTGGCGAGGGCCAGGCGTTGCGCGAGCGCTGAAGGTGTTTCCCCGGGCAGGGGAGTCTCGTCCACACCGGGGGCCACCACCTGAAAAGGCTGGCCGAGGCGGGAGAGCAACTCCCGCCGATATGGGGAGGTGGACGCGAGAATCAGGGGGTGTGGGGTGGTGGTCGGCATGGCGGGTGGCGGGGGGGGGGTGGACGGGGTGTGGTGCGGCGGGTGCCGCTCAGGTGTCTCACCACGTCCCAAGGCGGCGATTCTCGTACACTGCCTGGATGGCTACCCAATTGTCACTTTCCAATGTCGATGTCATGGCGTGGGCGCGCTCCGGTATGCGCCTGGATGGCGAATGGTCTCAGGCGGCAGATGCCGCTGCACTGGCGGCCCGGTTTCCGCGTCTGCTGGCAGAGGCCTGTGTGCCGCAGGGGTTGGATGGGGTGACCTGGGCGTTGAACGCCGAACTCCGCGCCGATCAGGCGGGTGAGTCTGTTCCCTGGCTGCATGTGAGGGCTTGTGCCACCGTTCAGCTGGTGTGCCAGCGGTGCCTGGGTCCGGCGCCCGTTGCACTGGACGTGGACCGCTGGTTTCGTTTCGTCAAGGACGAAGACACGGCTGCCGCAGAGGACGACGAATCGGAAGAGGATGTGCTGGCGTTGCTCCCACGCATGGACGTGGGGACTTTGCTGGAGGATGAATTGCTGATGGCCATTCCCCTGGTGCCCATGCATGGTGAATGCCCAGTCCCGGTGACGACGGCGGTCGAAGACGAGGACTTCTGGCAGGCAGCATCCGAAAAGCCCCATCCCTTCGCGGCGCTGAATCAGCTCAAAGGCAAGGCGACCCGATGAAAGGCGGCACTGACTCCGGTTCGGCATTCGCCAGATGCTTGCTATAATGCGGGGTTTGGCGTTGGATCCGTTTCTGGGTTGAGCGCTTTCCTCCAACCAACAGACTTCAGGAGCGGAACATGGCTGTTCAGCAAAACAAAAAATCCCCATCCAAGCGCGGCATGCACCGCTCGCACAACGCCTTGAATGTGCCCGGCATCGCAGTCGAGTCCACCACCGGCGAAGTGCACCTGCGTCACCACATCAGCCCCACCGGTTTCTACCGTGGCCGCAAGGTGCTGAAAACCAAAAACGAGGCTTGATTTCCAGGCTTCACGCAAGGCCCGCATGGCTCATGCGGGCCTTTGTTGTTTTGTGCGGTCCTGAATTTTCTCCGCCACCTCGCCGGAGCGTCCGATGATCACGATTGCCGTGGATTGCATGGGGGGTGATCATGGATTGCCGGTGACCCTGCCTGCCTGTGCCGATTTTCTGGCATCTCATGCAGATGCCCATTTGCTGTTGGTCGGGTTGCCCGAAGCCCTCGCAGCCCACCCCGCGCTGGCCAACCACCCCCGCTGCACGGTGGTGCCTGCCCACGAGGTGGTGGCCATGGACGACCCGGTCGAGGTTGCCCTGCGCCGCAAGAAGGACTCGTCGATGCGGGTGGCCATCACCCAGGTCAAGGAGGGGCGTGCCCAGGCGGCCGTGTCCGCCGGCAACACCGGTGCCCTCATGGCGATTGCCCGCTACGTGCTCAAAACACTGGATGGCATTGACCGCCCTGCGATTGCGTCCGAGTTGCCCAACCAAAAAGGAGCGGGCACCATGGTGCTCGACCTGGGGGCCAATGTCGATTGCACGCCCCACCACCTGTTGCAGTTCGCGGTGATGGGCTCTGCGCTGGTGGCTGCCGTGTCGGGCAAGGAGCAGCCCAGCGTGGGGTTGCTGAACGTGGGTGAAGAGGTCATCAAGGGCAGCGAGGTCATCAAACTGACCGCTGACTTGTTGCGCAATGCCAAATCCAGCGGGGACCTGAACTTCTTCGGCAATGTGGAAGGCAACGACATTTTCAAGGGCACGGTGGACATCGTGGTCTGTGACGGCTTTGTGGGCAACGTCGCACTGAAGGCCAGCGAAGGCTTGGCCAGCATGATTGGCCGCTTCATCAAAGAAGAGTTCTCGCGGAGCTGGTGGCGGAAAATCACGGCTTTGTTGGCTTATCCGGTGTTATCTGCATTTAAAAACCGGGTGGATCATCGTCGTTACAACGGCGCTGCCCTGTTGGGCTTGCGCGGTCTGGTGTTCAAGAGCCACGGATCGGCCGATGCTTTCGCTTTTCGCAACGCGTTGGACCGGGCTTATGATGCGTCCCGCAACCAGTTGCTGGCCCAGGTCATGGCGCGCATCGCCCATGCGGCGCCCCTGATGGCGGCGGCATCCAAGCCGCCCGCGCCCAGCACAGAGTCCTGATTTACCCACTTCCCCCCATGGCACGTTATTCCCGAATCACAGGTACTGGCAGCGCGCTGCCTGAGCGGCGGCTGACCAATGCCGACATGGTTTCCCTGCTGGCCGAGCGCGGTCTGGAGAGCAGCGACGAGTGGATTGTGGAGCGCACCGGCATCCGCAGCCGCCATTTTGTGGCGGACGGGGTGTGTGCCAGTGACCTGGGGCTGCAGGCATGCCTGTCGGCCCTGCAGGCCGCCGGTCGTCAGGTGGCCGATGTGGACCTGGTCATTGTGGCCACGTCCACGCCGGACATGGTGTTCCCGTCTACCGCCACCATCTTGCAGCACAAGCTGACCCTGGCCGCCCAGGCCAATGGTGAGCCGGGCGCGGCAGGCGGCGCGGCGTTTGACGTGCAGGCCGTGTGCAGCGGTTTCATTTATGCGCTGACGGTGGCCGATGCCCTCATCCGCACGGGGTCGGCCCAGCGCGCGCTGGTGGTGGGGGCCGAGGTGTTCTCCCGCATCCTGGACTTCAACGACCGCACCACCTGCGTGCTGTTTGGCGACGGTGCGGGTGCCGTGGTGTTGGAAGCGTGTGAGCACGCGGGCGATGGACCGGGTGTGCTGGCCACCGACATCCATGCCGACGGCAAGCACACGGGCATTCTGTGTGTGCCCGGCACGGTGTCGGGCGGGCAGGTGCTGGGCGACCCGCTGTTGAAAATGGACGGGCAGGCGGTGTTCAAACTGGCCGTTGGCGTGCTGGAGGGCACGGCCCGCACGGTGCTGGCCAAGGCCGGCAAGAGCGAGGCCGATGTGGACTGGCTGGTGCCGCACCAGGCCAACATCCGCATCATGCAGGGCACGGCCCGCAAGCTGAAAATGCCCATGGACAAAGTGGTGGTCACGGTCGATCGGCATGGCAACACCTCGGCAGCGTCCATCCCCCTGGCGTTGGACCATGCGGTGCGCGCCGGGCAGATCCAACCAGGGCACACGGTGCTCATGGAGGGCGTGGGTGGTGGGTTCACCTGGGGCTCGGTTCTTGTCAAAATGTAGAGCTGAGTTTCATTGATATATAAGCGCTACAGCACTTTTTTATTATTAAAATGAACGCATTTGCTTTTGTATTTCCCGGTCAAGGCTCGCAAGCCGTTGGCATGCTGGACGCCTGGGGCGATCACCCCGCCGTTCGCGCCACGCTGGCCGAAGCGTCCGACGCGTTGGGCGACGATGTCGCCAAGCTCATCCACGAGGGCCCAAAGGAGGCCTTGGCGCTGACCACCAACACCCAGCCCGTCATGCTGGTGGCCGGTGTGGCGGCCTACCGGGCCTGGTTGGCCGAAGGCGGCCGGGAGCCCGATGTGGTGGCTGGACATTCTTTGGGTGAATACGCCGCACTGGTGGCTTCCGGGGTGTTGACCCTGGCGCAAGCTGCCCCCCTGGTTCGCTTCCGTGCTGCGGCCATGCAGGCAGCGGTGCCGGTGGGCGTGGGGGCCATGGCGGCCATCCTGGGTTTGCCAGCCGATGCCGTGAAGTCGGGTTGCGCCCAGGCGCAGGCCAGCTTCGATCCCGCAACCGGCGAGGTGGTGGAGGCCGTCAACTTCAACGACCCCATGCAAACGGTCATCGCTGGCTCCAAGGCAGCGGTGGACAAGGCCTGCGAAGTGCTCAAGGCCAACGGCGCCAAGCGCGCGTTGCCGCTGCCCGTGTCGGCCCCTTTTCATTCCAGCCTGATGAAGCCCGCCGCCGATCAGCTGGCTGTCCGATTGGCGGAGACCGTGTTGGCGGCGCCCCGGATTCCCGTGCTCAACAACATTGACGTGGCGGTGGAGACGGATGCCCAACGCATCCGCGATGCCTTGGTGCGCCAGGCTTACGGCCCGGTGCGCTGGGTGGAGTGTGTGCAGGCCATCAAGGCCCGGGGGGTGTTGCAGGTGGTCGAATGCGGCCCTGGCAAGGTGCTGGCGGGTTTGGTCAAACGCATCGACGCTGAAATGACCGGCATGGCGCTGTTCGACCCCGCCACCCTGTCGGATGTCAAAGGAGTGTTGTCATGAGCGAAATCAAATTTGACGGCCAGGTGGCCCTGGTCACCGGTGCGTCGCGTGGCATTGGCGCGGCCATTGCCCTGGAACTGGCGCGCAAGGGCGTGAAAGTGGTCGGCACCGCCACCACCGATGACGGCGCCAGCAAGATCAGCGCTGCCTTGGCGGCCTTTCCGGGTTGCCGGGGGGCCAACCTCAATGTCAACGATGCCGCCGCTGGCGAGGCCCTGGTGGACGCGCTGGTCAAGGAACACGGTGCCCTGCACATCCTGGTGAACAACGCCGGCATCACCCGCGACATGCTGGCCATGCGCCTGAAGGACGATGATTGGGACGCTGTGCTGGACACCAACCTCAAGGCCGTTTTTCGCATGAGCCGAGCGGTGATCCGCCCCATGATGAAGCAGCGCTACGGCCGCATCATCGCCATCACCAGTGTGGTGGGTGCATCCGGCAATCCCGGCCAGGCCAACTACGCCGCCGCCAAGGCCGGTGTGGCCGGCATGACCCGCGCCCTGGCGCGCGAACTCGGCAGCCGCAACATCACGGTCAACTGTGTGGCACCAGGGTTCATTGAAACCGACATGACCTCGTCCTTGCCCGAAGAACAGCAAAAGGCCTTGCTGAGCCAGATCCCCATGGGGCACCTGGGCAAACCCGCCGACATTGCCCACGCGGTGGCCTATCTGGCCAGCCCTGGGGCGGCGTATGTCACGGGCCAGGAGCTGCATGTCAACGGTGGCATGCACATGGCCTGAAGGCCAGCCAATCACCTCGTCGACCGGCTGCCCGGCGGGCGGGTTAGGGTGAGCACCCTAGTCGCA
>PNML01000020.1 GCA_013823635.1 Polaromonas sp.
GGGGCTGGCGCGCTGACGCTGAGGCCCACACCGCCCAGCGACAATCGGGGGTGGTCCCCCGATTTCTACACACAAGGAGCTTGTTCATGAAATTTCTGCGTTTTTCCGATGTCATCGCCAGCGGCTTTGCCCGTGGCAAGCGGGTGTTCATCCGCGCCGACCTGAATGTGCCGCAAGACGACGCGGGCAACATCACCGAAGACACGCGCATCCGCGCCAGCATCCCCGCCGTGAAAATGGCGCTGGACGCGGGTGCCGCCGTCATGGTCACCAGCCACCTGGGCCGCCCCACCGAGGGTGAGTTCAAGCCCGAAGACAGCCTGGCCCCCGTGGCCGCGCGCATGAGTGAGTTGCTGGGCGCCCCCGTGCGCCTGGTGGCCGACTGGGTGGATGGCGGCTTTGTCGCCGCCCCCGGCGAAGTGGTCATGCTGGAAAACTGCCGCCTGAACAAGGGCGAGAAAAAGAACAACCCCGAGTTGGCCAAAAAGCTGGGCGCCCTGTGCGACATCTTCGTGCACGACGCCTTTGGCACCGCCCACCGGGCCGAAGGCACCACCTACGGCATCGCCGAAACCGCCCCCATCGCCTGCGCTGGCCCGCTGCTGGCGGCTGAGATGGACGCCATTGGCAAGGCCCTGGCCAACCCCCAGCGCCCGCTGGTGGCCATTGTGGCGGGCAGCAAGGTCAGCACCAAGCTCACCATCCTGCAGGCCCTGTCGGCCAAGGTGGACGGCCTGATCGTGGGCGGCGGCATTGCCAACACCTTCATGCTGGCGGCAGGCATGAAGATCGGCAAGAGCCTGGCCGAGCCCGATCTGGTGGGTGAGGCCAAGGCCGTGATCGAGGCCATGAAGGCCAGGGGCGCCGAGGTGCCCATTCCCACCGACGTGGTGTGCGCCAAGGCCTTCAGCCCCGATGCCGTGGCCACCGTCAAGGCCGCCACCGACGTGGCCGACGACGACATGATCCTGGACATTGGCCCCGAGACCGCTGCCAAGCTGGCCGCGCAGCTGATGAAGGCGGGCACCATCGTCTGGAACGGCCCCGTGGGCGTGTTTGAGTTCCCCCAGTTTGAAAACGGCACCAAGGTGGTGGCCCAGGCCATTGCGGCCAGCGCGGGCTTCAGCATCGCTGGCGGTGGTGACACGCTGGCGGCCATCGCCAAGTACGGCATTGAAAAGCAGGTGGGCTACATCTCCACCGGCGGCGGTGCGTTTTTGGAAGTGCTGGAGGGCAAAACCTTGCCCGCCTTCGAGGTGTTGGCGCGCCGCGCCGACTGACGCGGCCACCCGCAGCAGGCAGGGGCGGCCGCCCTTGCCGTGGGTGGCCCCAGGCGCGCAGGCCCATTGGCCGCGCCGCCTGAACCGGTGAGTGCACCCCCCGGTGCCCGGCATGGGCACTGGGGAGGGTCACCCGACATACTTATTTTGGTAGCTGAAATCGCTTTTTCAACAAGCGGTAGGGGCGTTTTTTTCTTGAATTTTTAACCGGAGACCCACCATGGCCTTGATTTCCTTGCGACAACTGTTGGACCACGCGGCTGAGCACAGCTACGGTCTGCCCGCCTTCAACGTGAACAACATGGAGCAGGTGCAGGCCATCATGCAGGCGGCGGACGCCGTGAACAGCCCCGTCATCCTGCAGGGCTCGGCGGGTGCGCGCTCGTACGCGGGTGAGCCGTTTTTGCGCCACCTCATTCTGGCGGCGGTGGAGATGTACCCCCACATTCCCGTGTGCATGCACCAGGACCACGGCGCCTCGCCCGCCATCTGTGCGCGCTCCATCCAGTCGGGCTTCAGCTCGGTGATGATGGACGGCAGTTTGCTGGAAGACGGCAAAACCCCCGCCAGCTACGAATACAACGTGGCCACCACCCGCCAGGTGGTGGACATGGCCCACGCCTGCGGCGTGTCGGTGGAAGGTGAACTGGGCTGCCTGGGCTCACTGGAAACCGGCATGGCCGGTGAGGAAGACGGCCACGGTGCCGAGGGCAAGCTGGACCATTCCGCCCTGCTGACCGACCCCGACGAGGCCGCCGACTTCGTGGCCAAAACCCAGGTGGACGCGCTGGCCATCGCCATTGGCACCAGCCACGGGGCCTACAAGTTCACACAAAAGCCCACAGGCCAGGTGCTGCGCATTGACCGCGTGAAAGACATCCACCAGCGCATTCCCAATGTGCACCTGGTCATGCACGGCAGCTCCAGCGTGCCCGAAGACTGGCTGGCCATCATCAACCAGTACGGGGGCGACATGGGCCAGACCTACGGCGTGCCGGTGGAAGAAATTGTGGAAGGCATCAAGAACGGCGTGCGCAAGGTCAACATCGACACCGACCTGCGCATGGCCAGCACCGGCGCCATTCGCCAGTTTTTGGCCAAGGACCGCAAAAATTTCGACCCCCGCAAGTTCTACAAAGAGGCCACCAAAGCCATGCAGGCCATTTGCGCCCACCGCTACGAGGCCTTCGGCAGCGCGGGCATGGCCAGCCGCATCACCCAGGTGCACAGCCTGGAAGCCATGCAGCGCCGCTACGACAAGGGTGAACTGGCGCCCCGCGTGGCCTGACCGGGCCAAAAAAAAGAGCCATGCCCGCAGGGGCATGGCTCAAAGCTTCAAACACCAGTCAACGCCCGAGGGCGCTGTCCGGGGCTCTCGCACATCAAAGGGGTGTGGCAGGCCTGGTCAGGTTCATTTGCCGCTCAGGTACTCGGCCACGGCGTGCATTTCCAGCTTGGTCATTTTTTCGGCCACCACGTGCATCACGGCATTGTCGTTGTTGCGGTCGCGTTTGTTGAACATGGTCAGCTGGTGCTCAATGTACGCGGAAAACTGGCGGCCCAGGCGAGGCAGGTTGTCCGCCCCTTCGGCGTTCACGCCATGGCAGGCCACGCAGGCGGGCACACCACTGAACTTGTTGCCGTTGTGGTAGATGTACTGGCCCATGGCCGCCAGTTGCGGCTCTTTGGGTTCTTCCTTGGGCAGCTCCATTTTTTGGTAGTACTGGCCCAGCGCGGCCATCTCGTCGGGCTTGAGCTTGGCCACCATTTCCGCCATGGCGGTGCTTTTGCGTGCACCCGACTGGAAGGCCAGCAGCTGCTTGGCAATGTAGGCAGCGTTCTGACCCGCCAGGCGGGGGAAAATTTCGCTGGTGGATTCCCCCTGCGCGCCGTGGCACAGGAAGCAAGAGCCACCCGCGATTTTTTTGGCGCGGGCCTCGTCCGCTTGGGCGAAGGCCTGGCCGGCCGAAGCCCAGGCCAGAACGGCCAGCCCCAGTGCCGCCAGGGGGGGTGTGCGAAGAAGACGGTTCACTTCTTGACCTCTAGAACTTGCTTAATTGCTGATATTTGACGCAAAAAAACCGCTGACCAGCGCCAGCGGTTTTGGGGCGAACGCATCAGGCCAGGGTGTCGGCCCAGATGTTGCGGGCCCAGGCATGGGCGTAGCGGCCTTCCAGCTCGCTGGCAGCCACCGACACACCGCCAGAGCCGGCCACCGTCAGCATGGTCTTTTTCTCGGCGTCGTAGCGGTGGACGCTGGCCACGTGCACCACGTCCTCGTCGGTGACGAAGCTGTAGCAGGTGTTGGCGTAGATGGGCAGGGAAGGGGGCGCTTTGCCTTGCAACAGGGACACCACGGCCGCCGCACAGGTCTTGCCGTGCTGGTTGGCCATGTGGCCGGACTTGGGCATGCCGGGCGCGATCTGGATGGCGTCACCCAGCACGTGCACGTTTTTCACGGCAATGGATTCGAAGGTGAGGAAGTCCACCTCGCACCAGCGCTTGTTGGCGGTGGCCAGCCCGGTTTTGAGGGCGATGTCGCCGGCGCGCATGTTGGGGATCACGTTGGCCACGGTGGCCTTGAAGTCGTCGTTGAACTCGAACTTCAGGGTGTTGGTGGCCACGTCCACGTCCACCACGTTGTGTTTGGGGCGGTAGTCGATCATGCCGTCGTAGTGGTCCTTCCAGGCCTTCATGAACAGGCCTTTCTTGGACTGGATGTCGTCGTTGGCGTCAAAAATGACGACCTTGCTCTTGGGCTTGTGCTTCTTGAAGTAGCTGGCCACCAGGCAGGCACGCTCGTAGGGGCCGGGGGGGCAGCGGTAAGGTGCACGGGGAATGGACATGGCGTACACGCCGCCGTCGGGCATGGCCTCGAGTTGCTTGCGCAGGCCCACGGTTTGGGCACCGGCTTTCCAGGCGTGGAAGACTTTTTCCTTGGCGGCAGCGCTGGCCATGCCGGGCAAGGTTTCGTACATGAAGTCGATGCCGGGAGACACGATCACGCGGTCAAACGGCAACTCGCCGCCGCTGGCCAGCTTGACCACTTTTTTGTCGGGGTCGATGACCGACACCATGTCCTTGACGACCTTGACACCGTGGCGCTTGCTCAGGTTGTCGTAGGGGGTGGTGATGTCGGCCATGGTTTTGTAGCCGCCCACCACCAGGTTGGAAATGGGGCAGGACACGAACGCGGCATTGGGCTCGACCAGGGTCACGTCCACCGTGCCCTCGGAGAACAGGCGCAGGTACTTGGCCGCCGTGGCGCCACCGTAGCCACCGCCGATCACCACCACCTTGCCCACGCTGGCACCACCGCCGGTGGAGGCACAGCCCGTCATGAAGCCCGCAGCGCCCAGCGCCGATCCCGCACCCAGCGTTTGTACAAATTGACGACGTTTCATGGTGTGTGTCTCCTCAGGGCTTTTTGGGTTGGGCGGCGAAGTAGGCAGCGATTTCGGTCAGCTGTTCGTCGGTGTAGCCCTTGGTGATCTGGTGCATCAGGGTGGCGGGTTTGCGGCCGCTTTTGAAGTCCAGCATTTTTTGCACCAGTTCGGCCTTGTCTTTGCCGGCCAGGGGTTCGTTGCCGGGTTCGGCATACCCGTTGGTGCCATGGCAGTTGGCACATGCGGCTGCCCACACCTTGACTTGTGCCACTTGGGCCTGGGCCACGGTGGCGCCCAGTGCCAGCAGGCCGCCCATCAGTATCCGGTTGAGTGGTTTCATTTTTTGTCTGACCTCCAAGGTGTGGTTGTGGGTTGTCAATATCAGTTGTTGCGGATATTGCAATTGATGGTATCCGCTCGGTCCCCAGGCAGAGACCGTAGAAACCCTGAATTCACGCAGGGCGGCGGAAATTTTTCCACAAATTGCGGGGAGTTTTCTGACAAGGCCGTCAGTTGCTGGTCAGGCTGACCGTCTGTCAGCTGGCGTTGGGGTCAAGGGTTTACACTAATCCGTATATTCGCAACAAAGCATATAGTTGCATCAAAGCACACGCACGGAGACGATTCCCTTGGACAAGATGCACGAGGTTTTTGAGGCGGCAGCGCGCTATTTCAGCGTGCTGGCGGAGCCCGCGCGGCTCAAGATCCTCCATGCAGTGTGTGCCGAGGAAAAAAGCGTCAACACCATCATCGCTGCCACTGGCATGGCCCAGGCCAATGCCTCGCGGCACTTGGGCCTCATGTACCAGGCGGGCCTGCTGTCCCGTCGGCGGGAGGGCACCCAGGTGTTCTACAAGGTGGCCGATCGCATGTTCATCGAGTTGTGCCGCACCGTGTCGGTGCAAATTGCCACCCGCATGGGGCATGGCTCAGCGGAGCAGGTGTTTGCGCCCGACACCCCGCCTTCGCCCGCTGTGCCCGAGGCCTGTCACCCACATCCATCCCCCTCCAACCAGAAGGAAAAAGCAAGTGTCTAAAGACCTGAGTGAAGTCATCGGGCGCGTTCTTCCCGCGCCCGAAAACCATTTGAGCGCTGACAAGCTCGAAGTGGCACGCAAAGCGCGCCGAAGTTTCATGGGCAAGGCCCTGGCGATGGGGGCGGGGGTGGCGGCATCGGCCAAGGCCGTTGCGGCAACGGCCGCTGCCGGGCCTGGCGAGGATGTCATCCTGCAAATGCCCGAGCACACCGGTGGACTGGGTCTGCCCGTGGCCATGAATCCCTACGGCCAGCCCAGCAAATGGGAAGCCAACCTGCAACGCCGCGAGAGCCCCGGCCTGACCCGTGTGCCCCAGGCGTCGGTGAGCTTCACCCCGCTGCAAGGCCTGTTCGGCATCATCACGCCCAGCGGCCTGCACTTCGAGCGCCACCACCAGGGCTGGTGGGACATCGACCCCTCCAAGCACCGCCTGATGATCAACGGCATGGTCAAGCGCCAGCGCGTGTTCACCATGGACGACCTGATGCGCCTGCCCAGCGTCTCGCGCATCCACTTCATCGAGTGCGGCGCCAACTCCGCCACCGAGTGGGGCAACGTGGCCACCTCATCCGTGCAGTATTCCCACGGCATGCTGAGCTGCTCCGAGTTCACGGGCGTGTTGCTGTCCACGCTGCTGGAAATGTGTGGCTACGACAAGAAAAACGCCAAGGTGGTGCTGGCCGAAGGTGCAGACGGTTCCTCCATGACCCGCACCATCGACATCGAGCGCGCCATGGACGACGTCATCGTGGCCTGGGCCATGAACGGCGAAATGCTGCGCCCCGAAAACGGCTACCCGCTGCGCCTGGTGGTGCCGGGCATCCAGGGGGTGAGCTGGGTCAAGTACCTGCGCCGCATTGAAGTGGGCGACCAGAAGTACGCCACCAAAGACGAAGCGGTGCACTACATCGACCACATGCCCGACGGCACCCACCGCCAGTACACCGGCATCCAGGAGTGCAAGAGCGTGATCACCACGCCGTCCGGCAGCCAGACGCTGCTGGACAAGGGCTTCTACAACATCAGCGGCCTGGCCTGGTCGGGGCGCGGTCCCATCAAGCGGGTGGACGTGAGTGTGGACGGTGGCCGCAACTGGCGCACCGCCCGCCTGGAAGGTCCCATCCTGCCCAAGGCGCTGACGCGCTTCAACATCGACTGGGTGTGGGACGGCAAGCCCGCCATCCTGCAAAGCCGTGCCATCGACAGCACCGGCTATGTGCAGCCCAAGATGAACCAGTTGCGTGCCGTGCGCGGTACGCGCTCCGTGTACCACCAGAACGCCATCCATTCCTGGAAAGTGGCGGAAAACGGTGAAGTCTCCAACGTGCAGGTGTTCTGATGAAACTCACATTCAAACTTTCTTTGGCGGCTTTGGCACTGGCCGCGCTGGGTTCGGGCTCCGCCTGGGCCGATTCCAAGGCGGCCATGCACAGCATTGGCCGCGATGCCACCGCTGCCGAGGTCAAGGCCTGGGACATCGACGTGCGCCCCGACTTCAAGGGCTTGCCCAAAGGCGCGGGCAGCGTGTCCATGGGTGAGACGGTGTGGGAAGAAAAGTGCGCTTCCTGCCACGGCAGTTTTGGTGAATCGAATGAGGTGTTCACCCCCCTCATCGGTGGCACGACCAAGGCAGACATCCAGCGTGGTCGGGTCAAGAACCTGGAGGAGGGCTCCACCTTCCCGCAGAAAACCACCATCATGAAGGTGGCCACCGTGTCCACCCTGTGGGACTACATCAACCGTGCCATGCCCTGGAACGCCCCCAAAAGCCTGACCACCGATGAGGTGTACGGCGTGGTGGCCTACCTGCTCAGCCTGGCCGAGGTGGTGCCCACTGACCATGTGCTCAGCGACCAGAACATCGCGGAGGCCCAAAAGCGCATGCCCAACCGCAACGGCATGGTCTTTTACGAGCCCATGTGGAAAACCAATGGCAAGGGCGATGTGAAAAACGTGGCCTGCATGAAAAATTGTGCGACCGAAGTCAAAATCACGTCCTTTTTGCCCGACTACGCCAAGAGTGCACAGGGCAACACCGCAGAGCAGAACCGCGTCATCGGGCCGGTTCGGGGGGTAGACACATCCAAGCCCGCAGGCAAGTGATCTTTTTTTGAGTCCGTTCTCGTTTTCCCTGTGGCGCTTGAGATTTGTCAAAAATTACACTTTGCTTATGCAAGGATTGATGCATGCAAGACCCAGCGCTGCGGGACATGTCCTAACTTTCTGACCGCTTTTTTCAAGGAGTTCTCATGAACAACACCCGCCGTACCGTCATCAAGACGACCAGCGCACTGGGCACCCTGGTGGCCTTGGGCCTGATCACCCAGCAACAGGCCATGGCCGCTGTCGAGCGCTCTGCGTTCGAAGTCAAGTCCATTGCCGACGCCATGAAAGCCATTGGTGGCACCGCCGCCAACAGCGACCAGGTGTCGGTGATTTCCCCCGACATCGCTGAAAACGGTGCCGTGGTGCCCGTGGGCGCTTCCAGCAACCTGCCCAACACCACCGAAATCTACCTGCTGGTCGAGAAGAACCCCACGCCCCTGGCCGCCGGTTTCATCATCCCCGCCGGTACCGAAGCCTCGGTGCAAACCCGCCTGAAGATGGGCCAGTCCACCAACGTGGTGGCCGTGGTCAAGGCCGACGGCAAGCTGTTCTCTGCCACCAAAGAAACCAAAGTGACCCTGGGCGGTTGCGGCGGCTGATGCCCCGCGCCACCCCGTTGCAATGGTTTTCTTTTTGTCCACATTCAACTGATTCAGGAGTCCAGTCATGGCAGATCCAATGCGCATTCGTGCAAACAACAAAGACGGCGTGACAGAAGTCCGCGTCCTCATGTCCCACCCCATGGAATCCGGTGCCCGCAAGGATGCATCGGGTGCCACGGTGCCCGCCCACTACATCAAAGACCTGGAAGCCACGCACGCCGGCAAACCCGTGCTGCAGGCCATGTTCAGCGGTGCCGTGTCACAAAACCCTTTCCTGTCCTTCAAGTTCAAGGGCGGCGCCAAGGGTGAAAAAGTGACCGTCAAGTGGGTGGACAACAAAGGCGACAGCCGCACCGACGAAGCCACCATCGCTTGATGGGGGCTTGACGGGCCACGGCCCTTCGCCAGAAGGGCCGTTTTTGTTTTCACCACAACAAGGAGACATTCCAATGAAGAAGCGCATGCTCATCCTGGGCGCCACGTTGGGTATGGCGGCTTCCGGGGCCATGGCCCAGGATTCCGCTGCCGCCGGTATCGCCAAATTCCGCGAGATGCTGGCCGATGGCAACCCCGCCGAACTGTTTGAAATGAAGGGCGAAGAGCTCTGGAAGCAAAAGCGCGGCCCCAAGAAGGTCTCCCTGGAGCAATGTGACCTGGGCCTGGGCCCCGGCGTCGTCAAAGGCGCCTTCGTCCAACTGCCCAAGTACTTTGCCGACACCAAGCGGGTCCAGGACCTGGAAACCCGGCTGGTGACCTGCATGGAAACCCTGCAGGGTTTCAATGCCGCCGAATTGATGAACACACCCTACGGCAAGGGTGAGATGAACACCATCACCGCACTGGCCACCTGGATCGGTGGCGAGAGCAAGGGCATGCGTTTCAAGGTGTCGAACGCCCATGCGCAGGAACAGGCCATGTATGAAGTGGGCAAGCGCCTGTTCTTTTACCGCGCGGGTCCGCACGACTTTTCGTGCGCCACCTGCCACGGTGCCGACGACAAGCGCATCCGCCTGCAAGACCTGCCCAACCTGACCAAGAACCCCGGCGACGGCGTGGGGTTTGCCGCCTGGCCCGCCTACCGCATTTCCAACGCCCAGATGTGGCCCATGCAAAAGCGCCTGAACGACTGCTACCGCCAGCAGCGCTTCCCTGAGCCGAAGTGGGGCAGTGACGCGACCATCGCACTGAGTGTGTACATGGGTGTCAACGCCAATGGCGCCGAGTCCATTGTTCCTGCCCTGAAGCGCTGAGGAGCCACACCATGAAAAAAACCATTGCAATGACCCTTCCCCTGGTGGCCATCGTGCTCGCAGGCTGCACCACCGGCGGTGCGGGTGTGGACTACGACAAGCTGACGCAGGAAGTCAACAAAGCCTCGTTCAAGGACCACGGGTTGGTCAAGGTGGAACGCCTCAATCAGGACCAGGCCATGGCCCTGTGCAGCGCAGCCGATGTGGCCGGCAAGCCGGTGGACGAACAGACCGCCAAGGCCATCGAGGCCGCCGCCATGAAAACCATCCAGTGGCCTGCCGATGGCAAGTTCCTGGGCGACTGGAAAGAGGGCGAAAAGTCCGCCCAGAGCGGTCGCGGCCTGACCTGGTCGGACGACGCCAAAACCGTCAACGGCGGCAACTGCTACAACTGCCACCAGATCGATGCCAAGGAGATTTCCTACGGCACCCTGGGCCCCAGCCTGCACCAGTACGGCAAGCTGCGCGGTGTGACCGACCCGACGGCGGCGGCGTCGCAGGAAATTGTGCGCTACACCTGGGGCAAGCTCTGGAATTCGCACGCCTACAACGCCTGCTCCAACATGCCGCGTGTGGGGCACAACGGCATCCTGAACGAAAAGCAGCTGAAGGACATCATGGCCCTGCTGCTGGACCCCAAGTCTCCCGTCAACCAGTGAGCCCCGCGTCCAGGGTGGGGCGGCCCGCGGATGCGGGCCACCCCACCGGCTGAACCAGGCGACCGGTGCATTCACCGGTCGCTTTTTTCCGGCAAATATGCACACTTAATTAAAGAGGAATATTCATGAGCTTCAGTCGTCGCGAATTCATGCAAGTGCTGGCCGTGGCCGGTGCGGGCGGCATGGCCCTGGACCACCAAGACGTGTTGGCCGCCAAACCCGGCGCGGGCAACAAGCTGTACGACCTGCCCAAGTTCGGCAACGTCAGCTTCCTGCATTTCACCGACTGCCACGCGCAGTTGATGCCCATTTACTTCCGCGAGCCCAACGTCAACCTCGGTATCGCCGAGGCCGTGGGTCGCCCGCCGCACATCGTGGGCGAGGCCCTGCTCAAGCACTTCAACATGCGCCCCGGCACGGCCGAGGCCCATGCCTTCACCTACCTGAATTTCGAAAAAGCGGCCAAGACCTACGGCAAGGTCGGCGGCTTTGCCCACCTGGCCACCCTGGTGAAAATGCTCAAGGCCAGCCGCCCCCACGCCATGCTGCTGGACGGCGGCGACACCTGGCAGGGCAGCGCCACCGCGCTGTGGACCAACGGCCAGGACATGGTCGATGCCTGCAAGCTGTTGGGCGTCAACGCCATGTGCCCGCACTGGGAATTCACCCTGGGTGAAAAGCGGGTGCAGGAAATCGTCGAAAAAGACTTCGGCGGCCAGCTCGACTTCCTGGCGCAAAACGTCAAGACCAACGACTTTGGCGACCAGGTGTTCAAACCCTACGTCATCAAGGAAATGAACGGCGTGCCTGTGGCCGTCATCGGTCAGGCCTTCCCGTACACCCCCATTGCCAACCCCAGCTACATGGTGCCCAACTGGACCTTCGGTATCCAGGACGAGCACATGCAGCAAATGGTGGACGAGGCGCGTGGCAAGGGCGCCCAGGCCGTGGTGGTCATCAGCCACAACGGCATGGACGTGGACATCAAGATGGCCTCGCGCGTGACCGGCATCGACGCCATCCTGGGTGGCCACACCCACGACGGCATGCCTGCCCCCATCGTGGTCAAAAACGCCAGGGGCCAGACCCTGGTGACCAACGCCGGCTCCAACAGCAAGTTTTTGGGTGTGCTGGATTTCGACGTGCGCGGCGGCAAGGTGCAAGACTTCCGCTACAAGCTGCTGCCCGTGTTCGCCAACCTGCTGCCCGCCGACAAAGAGATGCAGGCCTACATCGACAAGGTGCGCGCACCCTACAAGGCCAAGCTGGACGAAAAGCTGGCCGTGTCCGAGGGCCTGCTGTACCGCCGGGGCAACTTCAACGGCTCGTGGGACCAGCTCATTGTGGACGCGCTGATGGAGGTGAAAGGTGCCGACATGGCCTTCTCGCCCGGCTTCCGCTGGGGCACCACCATCCTGCCGGGCCAGGCCATCACCCGAGAGCTGATGATGGACCAGGTCGCCATCACCTACCCCACCAGCACACTCACCGAAATGACGGGCGAAACCATCAAAACCGTGCTGGAAGACGTGTGCGACAACCTGTTCAACCCCGACCCCTACTACCAGCAGGGCGGCGACATGGTGCGCGTGGGTGGCCTGGAATACACCTGCGACCCCAAGGCCGGCGCCGGCAAGCGCATCAACAACATGGTGCTCAAAGGCAAGGCCATTGAAGCCGGCAAAACCTACAAGGTGGCCGGCTGGGCGCCGGTGGCCGAAGGCGCCAAGGGCGAACCCATCTGGGACGTGATGGAGGCCTACTTCAAGAACCACAAAACCATCGGCAAGCTCAAGCTCAACACCCCCAAACTGGTGGGCATGGAAGGCAACCCCGGCATCGCGCTGTGATGCCGCTCAGGCGATTCGACCTGATTTTTTGAAGAAAAAGCGCCTCTGGCGCTTTTTCTGTTTGAACAGTTTGCTATTTATTTTACTAACCATTCCGATTGGGAACGGGTGAGCCGTCCGTGCATGCGGTACAACGTCGGCTCCGGGCCCGGTGAGGGCCGCCGGGTGACGAGCACCATGACCACCACACCCCCCCTTCCGCGAGACGCACAAAGCATTCTGGAGCTGGCCGCACGCTCCATGTTCGACCTGTGGGCCAACGCCAGCGAGGGCATGTTGCTGGTGGACCGCGAGGCACGCGTGGTCTGGATCAACGACCAGTACCGCCGCTACCTGCCCGCCCTGGGCTACGAGCGGGAGGAAGACTTTGTGGGCCATTCGGTGTCCGAGGTGGTGCAGAACACCCTCATGCACCAGGTGCTGAAAACCGGCAAACCCATCCTCATCGACCTGCTCAGCAACCGCGCGGGCACCTTTGTGGTCAGCCGCATCCCGCTGCGCGACCCGGCGGGCATGGTCATTGGTGCGCTGGGCATTGTGTTGTTCGACCAGCCCGAAACCAACCTGCAGCCGCTCATTGCCAAGTTCTCGCTGCTGCAGCGCGACCTGGACGATGCCCGCCGCGAACTGGCCAGCCACCGCCGCACCCAGCGCGGCGCGCAGCGCCAGTCGCGCTACACCTTTGCCAGCTTTGTGGGGCGCAGCGCGGCGGCCATGGAGGTCAAGCGCCAGGCCAGGCGGGCGGCGCAATCGGGCAGCCCCGTGCTGCTGCTGGGCGAAACCGGCACCGGCAAAGAGCTGCTGGCCCACGCCATCCACGCCAGCTCGGGGCGCTCACAGGGGCCGTTTGTGGGCGTGAACATCGCCGCCGTGCCCGACACCCTGCTGGAGGCCGAATTTTTTGGCGTGGCCCCCGGTGCCTACACCGGTGCCGACCGCAAAGGGCGCGAGGGCAAGTTCAAACTGGCCGATGGCGGCACCCTGTTTCTGGACGAAATTGGCGACATGCCCCTGGGCCTGCAGGCCAAGCTCTTGCGGGCGCTGCAGGAGGGCGAAATTGAACCCCTGGGCTCCAACCAGCTGGTGTCGTTCGATGTGCGGCTGGTGGCCGCCACCTCGCGCGACCTGCTGGCCCTGGTGCGCGAGGGGCGTTTCCGCGAGGACCTGTATTACCGCCTGAATGTGTTGCCCATCCGCGTGCCGCCGCTGCGCGAGCGGCGCGAGGACATCCCCGCCCTCATCGAGGTGCTGGGCGAAGACATGGTGCACCGGGGCGAACCTCACCCGCCCGAGCTGGAGCCCCAAGCCCTGGCGCTGCTGCTGGCCCAGGCCTGGCGCGGCAACATCCGCGAGCTGCGCAACGTACTGGAGCAGGCCACCCTGCGTTGCGACACCGACGTGCTCAGCGCCGCGCAGCTGGAGCAGGTGCTGCGGGCGTCGGGGGTGGCCGAGGTGGCCCCGGCCTTGCCCAGCTGGCAGTCGGTGGACCGGCCCGATGCCACGCGGCCCCTGGCGGTGCAGGTGGCCGAGGTGGAGCGCGTGGCCATTGCCACGGCCCTGCAGGCCACCGGCGGCAACAAGCTGGCGGCGGCGCGCATGCTGGGCATTTCGCGCGCCAAGTTGTACGAACGTCTGGAAAACCCTGATCGTTGAACAGACATTTGTCTGAATATCAGGCATTGTGTTTGTCTGAAAATCAGGCAGTGTGAGGACTGTTGATTGAAAATGTTCAATCAAATCAAGCACCTCTGGCGTGGCACGAAGTCTGCAATGACGATGGCACTTCAACCAGGAGACATCCATGCAACGACGCCCCCTCATCCGACTGACTGCCCTTGCTGCGCTGGCCACCGCGACCGGTGCTTTCACCGTGCCCGCCATGGCGCAATCCAAAGAAATCAAGATTGCCCACATCCACAGCATGACAGGGCCTTTGGAGGCCTACGGCAAGCAGACGCAGACGGGGCTGATGATGGGCCTGGCCTACGCCACCGGCGGCACCATGACCGTGGGAGGCCGCAAGATTGTCGTCATTCCAAAAGACGACCAGGGCAAGCCTGACCTGGGCAAGAGCCTGCTGGCCGCCGCCTATGGCGACGACAAGGTGGACCTGGCCGTGGGCCCCACTGCTTCGCCGGTGGCCCTGGCCATGCTGCCCGTGGCCGAAGAGTACAAAAAGATTCTGCTGGTCGAGCCCGCCGTGGCCGACAGTATCACCGGCGACAAGTGGAACAAGTACATCTTCCGCACCGGCCGCAACAGCAGCCAGGACGCCATTGCCAACGCCGTGGCGCTGGACAAAGAGGGCGTGAGCATCGTCACCATGGCGCAGGACTCGGCCTTTGGCAAAGACGGCGTCAAGGCCTTCAAGGAAGCCCTGAAAAAAGCCAAGCTGGTGCACGAGGAATACCTGCCCCCCGCCACCACCGACTTCACCGCCGGTGGCCAGCGCATGATCGACAAGCTCAAGGACCTGCCCGGACGCAAGATGATTTTCATCATCTGGGCCGGTGGCAACCCCTTCAAGATCGCCGACATGGACCTGAAGCGCCACGGCATTGAAATCGCCACGGGCGGCAACATCCTGCCCGCCATGGCGGCCTACAAAAACTTCCCCGGCATGGAAGGCGCGGCTTACTACTACTTTGGCATGCCCAAGAACCCCATCAACGAAGCCCTGGTGGCCCAGCACTACAAAGAATTCAAGTCGCCCCCCGACTTCTTCACCGCCGGTGGTTTCAGCTCGGCCATGGCCATCGTCACGGCCCTCAAGGCCACCAACGGCGACACCAGCACCAACAAGCTCATCAAGACCATGGAGGGCATGAGCTTTGACACCCCCAAGGGCAAGATGACCTTCCGCAAGGAAGACCACCAGGCCATGCAGAGCATGTACCACTTCAAGATCAAGGTGGACCCCGCGTTTGCCTGGGGCGTGCCCGAGCTGGTGCGTGAGATCAAGCCTGAAGAAATGAACGTGCCCATCCGCAACGGGCGCTGAGCCTTCGTTTTTTCCGTCCCATCGACCTGGCCTGGTGCCGGGTCGAGCTGACCGTCGCCTTCCCACCCCCATGCTGCAAACCCAAGACCTCACGGTCCGCTTTGGCGGACACGTGGCGGTGAACGCTGTCTCCTGCACTTTTGCGCCGGGCACGCTCACCGCCATTGTTGGCCCCAACGGCGCTGGCAAGACCACGTACTTCAACCTCATTTCCGGCCAGCTCAAAGCCAGTGCCGGGCGGGTGAGCCTGAACGGGCGCGACCTGACCGGCCTGAGCGCCTCGGCCCGCACCCGCGCCGGACTGGGCAGGGCGTTCCAGCTGACCAACCTGTTTCCCAACCTGAGCGTGCTGGAAAACGTGCGCCTGGCGGTGCAGGCCAGGCTGGACGGCGCGCACCGGCGTGGCCTGAACCTGTGGAGCATCTGGAGCGACCACGCCGGGCTGACCCAGCGGGCCCACGCCATTTTGGAATCGGTGGCCATGGCACCGCAGCAGGAAGCCCCCGTGGCCAGCCTGCCGCACGGCGACCAGCGCAAGCTGGAGGTGGCGCTGCTGATGGCGCTGGACCCGCAGGTCTACATGTTTGACGAGCCCACGGCGGGCATGAGCCACGACGAGGCGCCCGTCATCCTCAACCTGATCCGCCAGCTGAAAGACGACAAGACCAAAACCATTTTGCTGGTGGAACACAAGATGGACGTGGTGCGCGAGCTGGCCGACCGCATCATCGTGCTGCACAACGGCAGCCTGGTGGCCGACGGCGATCCGGCCACGGTCATCGCCTCGCCCGTGGTGCAGGAAGCCTACCTGGGCATGGGCAAAGACACCGACACAGATGCCGACAAGGAGGCCGCATGAGCGCGCCCAACCCCGCCACCCCGTCCTCACCCGTGGGGGAGGCGTTTGACCAATGGGCACAGGTGACCAGGGTGGCCAGGTCCACGCCGCTGGCCCGGGCCGAACCGCTGCTGACGCTGCGTGGCGTGCACACCCACATCGGGGCTTACCACATCCTGCACGGGGTGGACCTGGTGGTGCCGCGCGGCCAGCTCACCATGCTGCTGGGGCGCAATGGCGCGGGCAAAACCACCACGCTGCGCACCATCATGGGTTTGTGGCAGGCCTCGCAGGGGGACATCCGCTTCAACGGGCACGACATCACCAAGCTGCACACACCGCACATCGCGGGGCTGAACATCGCCTATGTGCCAGAAAACATGGGCATCTTCTCGGACCTGACCGTCAAGGAAAACATGCTGCTGGCCGCCCGCTCGGCCAAGCGCGCCCAGCACATGGACGAGGCGCGACTGCAGTGGATATTCAAGCTGTTTCCGGCGGTGGAAAAGTTCTGGAACCACCCGGCGGGCAAGCTCTCGGGCGGGCAAAAGCAGATGCTGGCCGTCTCGCGCGCCATCGTCGAGCCACGCGACCTGCTCATCATCGACGAGCCCAGCAAAGGCCTGGCCCCCGTGATGATCAACAACATGATCGACGCCTTCCAGCAGCTCAAGGCCAGTGGGGTGAGCATTTTGCTGGTGGAGCAAAACATCCACTTCGCCAAGCGGCTGGGCGACACCGTGGCCGTCATGGACGACGGGCGGGTGGTGCACGCCGGCTCCATGGCCGAGCTGGCCCAGGACGAAGCCCTGCAACGCAGCCTGCTGGGCCTGGCGCTGTGAATTTTCAATCAAAAAGCCATCCAGCGCTTGATTTTATTAAACAGTCAGCTACACAAAACAATGACCACGGAGTGCCCTCTGCATGAACCTCAAAACCCTTGACGAACTGGACTACCGGCCGCTGTTGCTGGTGCCAGCCCTCGCCCTGGCGGTGCTGCCGCTGATGGGGTCTGCCTCCACCTGGCTCACGCTCACGGTGGCGGGGCTGGCCATGGGCATGATCATTTTCATCATCGCCTCAGGGCTGACGCTGGTGTTCGGGCTGATGGACGTGCTCAACTTTGGCCACGGCCTGTTCATTGCGCTGGGGGCTTTTGTGGCCACCAGCGTGCTGGGTGCCATGGGCGACTGGACGGGGTCTGACCAGCTCTGGCGCAACCTGCTGGCCGTGCTGCCCGCCATGCTGGTGGCCATGGCGGTGGCGGCGGCCGTGGGTCTGGCGTTTGAGCGCTTCATCGTGCGGCCGGTGTACGGCCAGCACCTGAAGCAGATCCTCATCACCATGGGCGGCATGATCATTGGCGAGGAGCTCATCAAGGTCATCTGGGGCCCGCTGCAAATTCCGCTGCCCCTGCCCGAGGCCATGCGCGGTGCGGTGTACATGGGCGAGGCCGCCGTCGAGAAGTACCGGCTGATTGCCGTGGTGGTGGGGCTGGCGGTGTTTCTGGCGCAGATCTGGGTGCTGTCGCGCACCAAAATTGGCCTGCTCATCCGCGCCGGGGTGCAGGACCGAGAAATGGTCGAGTCGCTGGGCTACCGCATCCGCCGCCTGTTTGTGGGCGTGTTTGTGGTGGGCAGCGCACTGGCGGGCCTGGGCGGCGTCATGTGGGGGCTGTACCAGCAAAGCGTCACCCCGCAGATTGGCCACCAGGTCAACGTGCTTATCTTCATCGTCATCATCATCGGCGGGCTGGGGTCCACGGGTGGTGCGCTCATCGGGGCGCTGCTGGTGGGGCTGATGGCCAACTACACCGGTTTTCTGGCGCCCAAGGTGGCGCTGTTTTCCAACATCGCCCTCATGGCCGCCATCCTGGCGTGGCGGCCCCAGGGTGTGTACCCGGTGGCGAACCGTTGAAGAAGGCCCCTGACCATGCTCAATCGACTCATTTCAGGTGACCGTCCCCGCAGCCGCGTGCTGGCGGTGCTGCTGGTGGGCCTGCTGCTGGCGCTGGCGTTTGCGCCGTTTTTGTTCCCCGGTGTCAAGGCGCTGAACGTGGCGGCCAAGGTGCTGATTTTCATTGTGCTGGTCTCCAGCTTTGACCTGCTGCTGGGCTACACCGGCATCGTCAGTTTTGCGCACACCATGTTTTTTGGCGTGGGGGCTTACGGCGTGGCCGTGGCCACCACCCGACTGGGCCCCACCTGGGAGGCGCTGGCCGTGGGCGTGGCCGGGGCGCTGGGCCTGAGCCTGGTGCTGTCGCTGGTCATTGGGCTGTTTTCGCTGCGGGTGCGGGCCATCTTTTTCGCCATGATCACGCTGGCCGTGGCCACCGCCTTCCAGACCCTGGCCTCGCAGCTGTCCGACATCACCGGCGGGGAAGACGGTTTGTCGTTCCGCATGCCCGAGCTGCTGTCGCCCAGCTTCGAGTTCAGCGAGGAGCCGTTCCTGGGCGCCTCGCTGGACGGGCGGCTGCTGACCTATTACCTGCTGTTTGTCATGGCCGTGGTGCTGCTGCTGGCGCTGCTGCGCATCGTCAACTCGCCGTTTGGCCGGGTGCTGCAGGCCATCCGAGAAAACGAGTTCCGCGCCGAGGCCATTGGTTACCGCGTGGTGGTGTACCGCACGCTGTCCAGCGTGTTGTCGGCCCTGTTTGCCTGCCTGGCCGGGGTGATGCTGGCCGTCTGGCTGCGCTACAACGGGCCAGACACCTCCATGAGTTTCGAAATCATGATGGACGTGCTGCTCATCGTGGTCATCGGGGGCATGGGCACCATTTATGGATCGGCCCTGGGGGCAGCGCTGTTCCTGTCGGCCCAAAGCTATCTGCAAGACGTGTTGCGCTGGGGCAGCGAGGCCACCGAGGGCCTGCCCGTGCTGTCGGCCCTGCTGTCGCCCGACCGCTGGCTGCTGTGGCTGGGCGTGCTGTTTGTGCTGTCGGTCTATCACTTCCCCACCGGCGTGGTGGGGCGCTTGCGCGAGGCCGCGCGGCGCGGCGCGGGCTGAAGGGCAGGGGCAGGGGCAGGGGGGGCACGCCCCCTGCCGTTGCACGGTTTTTCGAGGCTGGTCGGTTCCGCATCTTCAAGGACACACACATGGCAGTGAACATTCAACACCTGGGTTTGGGCGTGCTGGCTGCGGCGGCATTGAGCGCCTGCGGGGGCGGTGGTGACGCCGAGGTGAACACCAAGCCCCGCTTTCTGGGCAGCATCGGCCAGGTCAGCTACGACGGCAACACCGACGACCTGCTGACCGCCGGTCTGGGCAAAACCGGTCTGCAGTCGCCCGTGGCCCCTGCCTACGCCAACCCGCTGCAACCCACCGCCGCCGAGCTGCGCCGCACGGCCATCCACACCAACTACCGGGCCTTGCTCGACATGACGGAAGCCGGTGGCTACGGGGTGTTGTATGGCCCCAACGTGGACGCGGTGGGCCGTGTCACCACCGGCGAGGGCAAGGTGGCCGGTACCGAATACACCGCGCTGGCCGACGACGGTTCTGGTCGCCAGAACGT
Source organism: Polaromonas sp. (assembly GCA_013823635.1). GTDB lineage: Bacteria > Pseudomonadota > Gammaproteobacteria > Burkholderiales > Burkholderiaceae_C > UBA2334. Next base: position 19,524 of record PNML01000020.1, read on the forward strand.
GACCCTGGTGGTGCAGGTGCCCGCCAGTTTTGACCCGGCCAATGCCTGCATTGTGTCGGCCACCTCGTCGGGCTCGCGCGGGGTGTACGGGGCCATTTCCAGTGGCGAGTGGGGCCTGAAGCGCGGCTGCGCCGTGGCCTATACCGACAAGGGCACTGGTGCCGCCCCCCACGACCTGGCCAACGACACCGTGCCCCTGGTCAACGGCACCCGCGCCAGCGCCGCCAGCGCGGGCACCAACGCGGCCTTCAACGCCGGGCTGTCGCTGGCCGAGTTGACGGCGTTCAACACCGCCACGCCCAACCGGTTCGCCTTCAAGCACGCCCACTCGGGCCAGAACCCCGAGAAGGATTGGGGCCGCCACACCTTGCGCGCCATTGACATGGCGTTTTACGTGCTGAATCAGCAGTTTGGTGCGCCTGATGCCTTTGGCACGCGCTACCGCCACATCAAGCCCGCCAACACCCTGGTGCTGGCCTCGGGCGTGTCCAACGGCGGTGGCGCTGCGGTGGCCGCGGCCGAGCAGGACAGCACCGGCCTCATCGACGGCGTGGTGGTGACCGAGCCCCAGGTGCAGGTGCCCGCCAACGCGGTGCTCAGCGTCAAGCGGGGTGGCGTGGCCGTCAGCGCCCACGGCAAGCCCTTGTACGACTACACCACGCAGGCCAACCTGTACCAGGCGTGCGCGGCCCTGGCGCCGTCCATTGCCAGCGGGCCCTATGCCGCCGCGTTTGCCGCTGGTTTTGCGGGCGCTGCCCTGCCCATTGCCCCCAACCGCTGCGCCGGCTTGAAGGCACAGGGGCTGCTGGCGGGCAACACCACGGCCGAGCTGGCCGAAGACGCCCTGCAAAAGCTGCTGGCCAGCGGCTGGGAGGCCGAGTCCAGCGTGCTGTACCCCTCGCTGGCCGCGTTTGAAGTGGCCCCCGCCGTGGCCACCACCTTCGCCAACGCCTATGCCCGCGCCAGCGCGAAGGACAACCTGTGCGGCTTCAGCTACGCCGCCACCACGGCAGCGGGTGCCGTCACCACGCTGGCACCGGCCGCACTGGCGGGCATGTACGCCACCGGCAACGGTGTGCCGCCATCGGGTGGGGTCAACCTGGTCAACAACCAGAGCAAGTTTGGCCCGGCGCGCGATTTCCTGTCGTTCAACGCCAGCAGCGTGGCCGACTGGAACCTGGACGGTGCCCTGTGCCTGCGCAACCTGCTCACCGGCACGGGTGCCCAGGCCCAGGCCTTGCAGGCGGGCCTGAACGAAACCCGCCTCACCGGCAACCTGCGCGGCAAGCCCGCCCTCATCGTGCATGGCCGCTCGGACGCATTGCTGCCACCCAACCACACCTCGCGCCCGTACACCGCGCTCAACCGCCAGGTGGAGGGGGCCAGCAGCAAGCTCAGCTACGTGGAAGTCACCAATGCCCAGCACTTTGACAGCTTCATTGGCCTGCCCACGGTGCTGCCGGGCTACGACTCGCGCTTTGTGCCGTTGCACGTCTACCTGAACCGCTCGCTCGACGCCATGTACGAGCACCTGAAAAACGGCAAGGCGCTGCCCCCCAGCCAGGTGGTGCGCACCGTGCCGCGTGGCGGCACACCGGGCGCGGCCCCCGCCATCGGCGCGGCCAACCTGCCCGCACTGGCCACCACCCCCGTCGCTGCGGACGCCATCACCGTGGTGGCCGGCAGCATTGCCGTGCCCGAATGATGGCGGGCTGACCGAGTACGCACCATGACACCCAACTCACGCTACCTCACCTGCGCCGGGCGCGAACTCCACTACATGGACTGGGGCCAGCCCGATGCCCCGGTGGTGGTGGCGTGGCACGGCCTGGCCCGCACCGGGCGTGACATGGACCCCCTGGCCCAACACCTGGTGGGGCAGGGCTACCGCGTCATTTGCCCCGACACGGTGGGCCGGGGCCTGAGCCAATGGAGCCCCGACCCGGTCCACGAGTACTGCCTGCGCTTTTACGCCGCCCAGGCGCGTGACCTGCTGGACCAGCTGGGGCTGCAGCAGGTGCATTGGGTGGGCACGTCCATGGGCGGTGCCATTGGCACCGTGTGCGCGGGGGGGCTGATGGAGCCCACGCTCCAGCCCCGCATCCGCAGCCTGGTGCTCAACGACAACGCGCCGCAACTCGCGCAGGCGGCCATTGAGCGCATCAAGGCCTATGCCGGCCAACCCCCGGCGTTTGACACGGTGCGCGAGCTGGAAGCGTTTTTCAGGCAGGTGTATGCGCCCTACGGTTGGCTGGGCGACGCGCAGTGGTGCCAGCTCACCGAAACCTCGGTGCGCCGCCTGCCCAACGGCCAGGTGACACCCCACTACGACCCGGCCATGGTGCAGCAGTTTGTGCTCCACCCGGACGACTACCTCATCTGGGACCACTACGACCGCATCACCTGCCCCGTGCTGTGCCTGCGCGGCGAACACTCCGACCTGGTGCTGCCCCACACCGTGGCCGAAATGCACATGCGCGGCCCCGGCCTGCGCGGCCACCTGCACACCGTGGAAGTGCCCGACTGCGGCCACGCCCCGGCGCTGAACGTGGCCAGCCACTACCGCTGGGTGACCGAATTTCTGCAAGCGGCGGAACCATGAGCACCGCCGCAGTCGCATTCATTCATTGGTGAATTTGCTACACAATTAATGTGCAGCGAGTCCATGGGGGCTGAACGGTGAGTGCCACCTTGGGAGGTCAGTGTTGGCCCACTTGCGCCATGCCGGAGGGTGCCATCACGCCTTGGCCCCCAGCGCCAGCGCCCGCGCCCGGCTGGCTTCGCACTCAGCCACATTCGGCTGCGCCTGCGTCGGCCAGCCGCTCAGGTGGGTGGCGGCAATTTGTGTCAGCGCGCGGATGAACGCGGGGCTGTCGTTCAGGCAGGGGATGTAGGCAAATTCACTGCCGCCGGCGTGCAAAAACGCCTCGCGCGCTTCCATGTTGATTTCTTCCAGCGTTTCCAGGCAGTCGCCGGTGAAGCCGGGGCAGATCACATCCACCTTCTTCACACCCTGGCCCGCCAGCGCCACCAGCGTGGGCTCGGTGTAGGGCTCCAGCCATTTGGCCTTGCCAAAGCGCGACTGGAAGGTGACCACGTATTGGTCCTTGGTCAGGCCCAGCGCCTCAGCCAGCAAGCGGCCGGTTTTGTGGCATTCGCAGTGGTAGGGGTCGCCCAGGTGCAGGGTGCGCTCGGGCACCCCGTGAAAGCTCATCACCAGTTGGTCGGGCTGGCCGTTGGTTTGCCAGTGCTTTTTCACGCTCGCCGCCAGCGCGGCGATGTAGCCCGCGTCGTCGTGGTAGTGGTTCACAAAGCGCAGTTCGGGTACGCAGCGGGTGCGACTGGCCCAGCGGTAAAACTGGTCGAACAGCGCTGCCGTGGTGGTGCCGCTGTACTGCGGGTAGGCGGGCAACACCAGCACGCGGGTGAAGCCTTCGGCCTTGAGTTTGTCCATTTCCTGCGCCACCGAGGGGTTGCCGTAGGTCATGGCGTGGCGCACCTCCACCCGGTGGCCCAGCTCGCCCAGGTGGCCCCTGAGCAGCAGGGCTTGCTTGCGGGTCCACACCATCAGCGGCGAGCCCTCGGGCGTCCAGACGCTGGCGTATTTGGCGGCCGACTTGGCCGGGCGCACCCGCAAAATGATGCCGTGCAGGATCAGCCACCAGATGGGTTTGGGGATTTCCACCACGCGGCCATCGCCCAGAAACTCCGCCAAATAGCGGCGCAGGGCGGGGGCGGTGGGCTCGTCGGGCGTGCCCAGGTTGCAATAAAGGATGGCCGTTTTGGCGGCCTGACCATGGGCGTGAGGGGGTTCGGTGGTGAAAGCCATGCGGTATTCTCGGCCACCTATGCTCGACCTCGCCCGCATCCGCGCCATAACCCTGGACTTGGACGACACGTTGTGGCCCATCTGGCCCACCATCGCGCGGGCCGAAAAGGCCCTGGCCGCATGGCTGGACGAGCACGCCCCCATGACCTCAGCGCTGTTTGCCAACCCCCATGCCCGGCACGACATCCGGCAGCAGGTGGTCAGCAGCCGCCCCGACCTCCGGCACGACCTCAGCGCCATCCGGCGCGAGGCCATTCGCCTGGCGCTGACCCGTGCGGGGGAATCCCCCGCCCTGGCGGACCCGGCTTTCGAGGTGTTTTTTGCCGAACGCCAGCGCGTTCAGCTGTTTGACGATGCCTTGCCCGCCCTGGCCTGGTTGTCGGCCCGCTACCCGCTGGTGTCCTTGTCCAACGGCAATGCCGACCTGGCCAAGGTGGGGCTGGCCAGCCATTTCCAGTGCGCCATCAGCGCGGCCCAGTGTGGTGTTGGCAAACCCGACGTGCGCATTTTTCAGGCGGCTGCCTCGGCCCTGGGGGTGGCACCCGAGCATGTGCTGCACGTCGGCGATGACGCCAGCCTGGATGTGCTGGGCGCACTGGGCGCTGGCATGCAGGCGGTGTGGGTCAACCGCAGCGAGCACCTGTGGACCCACGACCAGCAGCCGCACGACACCGTGACCCGCCTCAACGAGCTGTGCGACCTGTTGGCCTGATCCGTTTCTTCCACCACCCCCGGAGATTGTTGCGTCATGAGCCTCACCATTTACGGCATCACCGCCTCACGCGCCGTCCGCCCCCTGTGGGTGGCACAGGAGCTGGGCCTGGTTTACGAGCATGTGCCCGTGCCCTATCAAGGTGGAGGGGCCCGCACGCCCGAGATGCTGGCGCTCAACCCCAACGGCCACATACCGGTGCTCAAGGACAGCCGGCCGGAGGGCGATGTGGTGGTGTGGGAGAGCATGGCCTGCGCCTTGTACCTGGCGCGTGTGCACGGCCCTGCCGATGGCCAGGGCATCAGCCCGGCCACCCCGGCCGAAGAGGCCGAGGCGCTGAAATGGGCCTTCTGGGTGGTCAATGAGGTGGAGGCCGATGCCCTCACCGTGCTCATGCACCTGGTGGCCATGCCCGCCGAGCAGCGCAAACCCGAGCTGGCGCTGGCCGCCGAGCGGCGCTTGGCCGTTCCACTGGTGGTGGTGGAGCGCCACCTGCAGGCCCAGGCTGACCGGGGCCATGCCTGGCTGGCCGCCAACCGCTTCACCGTGGCAGACGTGTGCGCAGCCTCGGTGCTGGGATGGGCCAAGCCCGCCCGTGCCCTCATGACCCGATTCCCACTGACCAGCGCCTGGATCAACGCCTGCATGGACAGGCCCGCGCAACAACGTTTGCGCGCCCAGGCCCGCCTGGGGCAGTGAGCCCAGCGGGTGGCGGGCCCACCCGCCGTGAGCGGCGACACATTGGCCGCGAAAATCGCGTGGCAATGCCGTCAAATTTGCATTACGCTTTGCTGCCGGGAGGAGATTTTTGGTGCCCGGCTACCAACCATCACCCACAGGAAAATGTTCATGAAAACATTGATGTCAGCCGCACTGGCGGCCACCTTGGCGCTGCTGAGCCTGGGCGCGCAGGCCCAGACCGAGTACAACCCCGTTCCCGCCAGCGATCCGCAGTACCGACAGTGCCTGAGCTACGCGTCCAAACTCTACGAAGGGGGCAAGGAGCGCAGCCCCATCCGGGGGCAAACCAAGGAGCAAGCCTGGTGCACCTGCATGTGGAACGAAACCCCCGATGACTTCCGCGGTAACCTGGTCACCTTCTCTGAAACCGCCCGTGGCAAGCGCACCAACAAAATCTGCGAGGCCTATTCCGACTGGAGCGAGTGACCCAGGCCCGAGCCGCGCCGCACGGCGTGGCCCGGGTGCGTCATCTGGGGAACATTCATCCGCCCAAGGGCTCGTACCTAGGACCCGCAAACTCGCCCACGGCCAGTCAGGTCAAGCGCGTTTTTCGGGTCACAATGGGTTTCCACAACGAAGGAGTACAAATGCAGATTCAGTTCAATACGGATGACAACGTGGATGGCAACGACGTGCTGGCCCAGCACGCACAGGAGGTGGTCCGCAAGGCCTTGCACCGCTTTGGCGACCATGTGACCCGTGTCGAAATCCACGTCAGCGACGTCAACGGCCACAAGGAGGCCGGCACGCGCGACAAGCGCTGTGTCATGGAGGCTCGCCTGGCCGGTCTGCACCCGCTGGCGGTGTCCGAGGTGGCCGGGTCCGTCCACCAGGCCATTGACGGGGCCACCCACAAACTCAAGCGTGCGCTGGACACCGCTGTGGGCAAAATGCAGGAGCAGCGCCGCACCGCCTTGGTGGCCGACGACCTGATCGCCTGATCTGCCTGCCCTGTTTTTTTGCGTGATTTGCGCCTGACCTGACCGCCTCGCTGGCGTGCTCAGGCAGGCGCAAAGTCGTTTCAGGGCCGGTCCAGCGCCACCACGCGCCCGGGGTTGAGCCGGTTGTCGGGGTCCAGCGCGCGTTTGATGCGCACCATCAGGTCCAGCGCCACGGCCGATTTGTAGCGGGGCAGCGTGTCCACCTTCAGGCTGCCCACCCCGTGCTCGGCGCTGATGGAGCCGTTGAACCGGGTGACCGCGTCGTACACCAGCGTGTTCACCTGCTCTTCGTGCTGGCGCAAAAAACTGGCCGCGTCCATGCCAGCCGGGGCCTGCACGTTGTAGTGCAGGTTGCCGTCGCCCAGGTGCCCGAAGTTCACCAGCCGCACACCGGGGATGGCCGCCGCCAGCAGCGCGTCGGTGTGGGCCACAAACTCGGGGATGCGCGAAATGGGCACCGAAATGTCGTGCTTGATGTTCAGGCCCTCTTCGGCCTGGGCCAGCGGAATGCTCTCGCGGATGTGCCACAACTGGCGGGCCTGGGCCAGGCTCTCGGCCACCACGGCATCGGTCACGCAGCCGCCGTCCAGCGCCGCTTCCAGCAGGCGTTCAAACTGGGCGCGGGCGTGGTGCTCGCTTTCGTGGTCCGAGTTTTCCAGCAGCACACAAAAGGGTGACTCCTGCCACAGCGGCACGCGCAAATGGGCAAAGTGGGTGTTGACCAGGCCCAGCGCAAACTGGCCCATCACCTCGAAGCCGGTCAGACCAGCGCCCAGGTGCTGGTGGGCCAGGCCCAGCAGGGCCACCGCCGCGTCCAGGCTGGGCACTGCGGCCCAGGCCGTGAGCTGGGCGGCCGGTTTCGGGTAGAGCTTGAGCGTGGCCGCGGTGATGATGCCCAGCGTGCCCTCGCTGCCCACAAACAGGTGGCGCAGGTCGTAGCCGGTGTTGTCTTTGCGCAGGCCGCTCAGACCCTGCCACACCTCGCCCTGGGCGGTCACCACCTCCAGGCCCAGGCACAGGTCGCGGGTGTTGCCGTAGCGCACCACCTGGGTGCCGCCCGCATTCACCGCCAGGTTGCCGCCAATGGTGCAGCTGCCTTCGGCGGCCAGGCTCAAGGGGAACAGAAAGCCCGCACCCTCGGCCGCCTCTTGCACGGTTTGCAGCACACAGCCGGCCTCGGCGGTGAGGGTGAGGTTGGCCGCGTCGATGGCGCGGATGGTGTTCAGGCGTTGCAGGCTCAGCACCACCTGGGTGCCGCTGTGGTCGGGCACACCGCCCACCACCAGGCCGGTGTTGCCGCCCTGGGGCACGATGCCCACGCCCGCCGCCGCACAGGCCTTCACCACCGCGGCCACCTCGGCCGTGCTGCCGGGGCGCACCACCGCCAGCGCCCGGCCATGCTGGCGTTTGCGCCAGTCCTGCTCCCAGGCGGACAGGTCGGCGGCGGGGTCGTCGTGGGTCAGCACATGGGCTGCGCCAACCAATTGGCGCAAGGCGTTGAGCAGGGGTTCTGTGTTCATTTTAATGTAGCAATGAATTCAATAAATTCATGCGCTGGTAGGCATTTTTTCTTTGGATTTGGCGAGTCGGATGCGCACATGGGCCGCGCAGGCCACAAACAGCAGCACGCACAGCACCACCTGCGCCATGGCCAGCCAGTGGCCGGGCGGCTTGTCGCTCCAGGCGCGCACCACGCCTTCGGTGAAGTACACCCACACCAGCAGGCTGAGCCAGCGGTAGGTGTACATGCGGTGTTTCAGCAACCCGGCCAGTGGAATGCACAGCGGCAGCACCTTGATGGCCAGCCAGCTGCCCCCCGGGCGCAGGGGGGCCAGCCAGAGCTCCCAGGCCAGGCCCAGCGCGATCAGCCCCAGCAGGCTGCCCACGGCCAGCGCACGGGTCAGTTGCACAGGGGCAGAGGCCGCTGCGGGTGCGGGTTCCAGGGTGCCATCGGTGGTGGTGACGGGCTGCGGGTCAAGGGGCGGTAGCTGGGACATGGGGGGCGCACGGTGGGTGTGCGTGGTTCGGTGGAAGGGGGGTGGCGCACCGCGCGCCGGGCCGCATCGGGTGGGCTGGCGCGTACCCGCCGGGTGGGTGGCAAAAACGCCGGTGGCATGATACCGACATGATTCATTGGCATCGGTTTCAGGGACACTTGCAGGCGTTGCTGCAAGATGTGTGGCGCTTTCCGTGGCGCACCACCGCGCTCACGCTGCGCGAGCGTTTCCGCGAAGACCGACTGGGCGTGGCCGCCAGCAGCCTGACGTTCACCACCATCATTTCCCTGGTGCCGCTGTTCACCGTGGGGCTGGCGGTGTTCAGTGCGTTTCCCATGTTTGCGCGCATGCAGGCCGCGCTCCAAAAGTGGCTGGTGGACAGCCTGGTGCCCGAGGCCATCGCCCGCCAGGTGCTGACCTACCTGGGCCAGTTTGCGGCCAAGGCGGGCCAAATGGGCTGGACGGGCGCGGTGCTGCTGCTGATTTCCGCGCTGGCGCTGGTGCTGACCATCGACGGCAAGCTCAACGACATCTGGCGGGTGCGCCGCGCGCGCTCGCTCACCCAGCGGGTGCTGGTGTACTGGGGCGTGCTCACGCTGGGGCCACTGTTGCTGGGTACCAGCCTCACACTCACGTCCTATGCCATTTCGCTGAACAAGGGGCTGGTGGGCGCCGTGCCCGGTGGCCTGAAGCTGGTGATTGACACGCTGGAGTTTGGTCTGGTGGCCCTCAGCCTGGTGCTGCTTTACCGCCAGGTGCCCAACACCCGCGTGCGGTGGGGCCACGCCGCCGTGGGCGGTTTCTTTGCCGCGCTGGGGCTGATGCTGGCCAAGTCACTGCTGGGCTGGTACGTGGCCGAGGTGCCTTCGTATTCGGTGGTCTACGGCGCCTTCGCCACCGTGCCCATCCTGCTGGTCTGGATTTACCTGGTCTGGGTCATTGTGTTGCTGGGGGCGGTGGTCACGGCCTACCTCCCCAGTTTGCTGGCGGGCGTTGCTAGGCGCGGTGACACGCCGGGCTGGTCGTTCCAGCTGGCCTTGGAGGCCTTGGCCGTGCTGGCGTCCCGCCGGGGCCAGACCGAAGGCACCGGCGTGACGCTGGCGGACCTGGCCAAGCGGCTGCGGGTGAACGACCTGCAGCTGGAAGAGCCGCTAGAGGCCCTGCAGGCGCTGGACTGGGTGGGCCGGCTCGATGAAGAGGAGCAGCGTTTTGTGCTGCTGGTGGAGCCCACCCTGGTCACCCTGGGCCCGTTGGTGCAGCGCTTGCTGCTGCCGCTGGAAGACAGCACCCGCGCCATCTGGGCGGCGGGCCGCTACCGCGAGCAGACACTGGCCAGTGCGCTGGCCTGATCGGCCGAAGCGCGCTCCAGCGGCGTTGGCCCAAATCAGGCGGCGAAGGGTGCCGCGGCAAACCCCCGAAACCGCGCCCGCATGCCCCGCACCGGCGCCGCCGTGAGCGCATAACCCGGAAAGCGCTGCAAAAACCGCCCCAGGGCAATGCGCCCCTCCAGCCGCGCCAGGCTCAGGCCCGCGCACTGGTGCACACCCAGGCCAAAGGCCAGGTGGCGGTTGGGGTCGCGCTGCAGGTCGGGCACGTCGGGCTGGCCGAACACCGCCGGGTCGCGGTTGGCCGCGCCTATGCACAGCGTCACCAGCGCGCCTTCGGGCAAGTCGACACCACCCACCGTCACCGGGCGCAGCGCGCGGCGGTTGCCCAGTTGGTTGGAGGACTCCAGGCGCAGCACCTCGTCCACCGCGCGGGTCAGCAGCAGGGCTTGCACGTCGGGTTGGTCGCGGGTGTCGTGCAGGCCTTGTTGCAACTGCGTCCGGGCCGCCGGTTGCTCTTGCAAGAGCACCAGGGCGTTGCCGATGAGGTTGGTGGTGGTTTCGTGGCCGGCATTGAGCAGAAAAATGCAGTTGTGCAGCAGTTCGGCTTCGCTGAGTTGCTCGCCGTCGGTCTGGCCATCGCCCAGAATGAGGCGGGTCAACACGTCGCGCTCGGGGTCGCCGGGGCAGCGGCGGCGCTCGGCCACCAGGGTGCGCAGGTAGGCCAGCATCTCGGTCACGCTGCGGTTGCCCAGGGCGTGCTGCTCGGGCGTCAGGGCCGGCTCCAGCGCGCCCAGTATGGCCAGCGACCAGTCGCGCAGCGGCCCCCGGTCGGCCAGGGGCACGCCCAGCAGGTTGCCAATGACTTCCACCGGGATGGCGGCGGCAAAGCCCTCGATCAGGTCGCCGCCGCCCTGGGCTTGCAGGTCGTCGAGCAGGCGGTCCACCAGCTCCACCAGGCCGGCTTCCATGTCGGCAATGGCGCGGCGGGTGAGTGCGCCCATGATGAGGCGGCGCACGCGGCTGTGCAGTGGCGGGTCGCTGAACACCAGGCTGGTGGTGTGGTGCTCGTACAGCGGTGCGGGCTGCGTGGCGCTGTGTGGCGGCACGTTGAAGCGGGGGCTGAACTCGACGTGTTTGTCCGAGCTGAAGGTGGCGGCGTCGCGGTACACCGCCACCAGGTCGGCGTGGCGGGTCAGAAAGTAAGAGCCGTCGGGCATGCGGCGCACGGGGTCGTGTTGCCTCAGCCAGTCGTACACGGGGTAGGGGTTGGCCAGGAAGTCGGCGGGCAGGGCGCGCAGATCAAACCCCTGGGCAATGGCCTGGGCACGCTCGGCCGACAGGGGGGGCGTGATGTCGCTGGCCGATACCCGCTGGCGTACCCCGTCTGCCGCGGGCGCCGGGTGAGCGGTTGGCGCGGGGGCGGTTGGGCCGCTCATGACCGGATGGCCAGCAGGCCTTTGAGTGCCGCCAGCGTGCCCTCGGGGTCCTCGGTCATGAGGGAATGGCCGGCGGGCAGAACGGCCACCCGGGGAGTCAACTCCGCCGCGTGGGCCGCCTGGATGAGGCTTTGGGCGGCTTTGGGTGGCGTCATCTGGTCGCGCTCGCCCAGCACAAACTGCACCGGGCAGCGCACGCGGGCCATGTCGGCCTCGCCATCGGCGTAGGCGTCGCAGGCCACAAACCCGGTGTGGAACACGTTTTCGGCCGGGTTGCTGGCCAGTACCCGGCGCATGAGCGCGGCCGAGCCGCCGTACAGCCAGGTGCCCGGCCCCAGGGCCGATGGTGGCGGGCTGAGCGTGGAGTGCGAGAAGGTGTTGACCATGGCAATGGCCTTGTCGGGTGCGTTCAGCGCCGAATCGAGCAGCGCGGGCGACACCCGCATGGGCGAGGCCGTGCCCACCAGGCCCAGGTGGCTGACGCGCGCTGGCGCCTGGGCGGCGGTGTGCAGCGCAATGAGTGAGCCAAAGCTGTGCCCCACCAGCGCGGCGCGTTCCACGCCCAGCGCGTCGAGCAGGGCCAACACCGTGGCCGAGGCTTCGGCCACCGAGCGGGGGCAGCGCCCGCCGCTGTGGCCGTGGCCCGCCTGGTCAATGGCCAGCACGTTCCAGCCGTGGTGGGCCAGGTAGCGGCTTTGCAAAATCCACACGCTGTGGTCGTTGAGCACGCCGTGGATGAACACCACCGTGGGCTGCGCCGGGTTGAAGGGCTTGCCGCCGGTGTAGGCGTACAGGGGGTGGGTGGGCAGGCCTGGGCCAGCAGAGACTTCAATTTTCATCATCAAACTCTGAAGTGAAATTAATGAGTGAAAAATGCATCTATCGCTTAATGGGTGTCATTTGGTGCTACTGAAAAATCAGAATAAAACACCAGAAACCATGCATTTTTCGCCTGTTTTATCGGCTTGCTTCAGCGACTCAGGCCGCTTTTTCAGCCGCTTTCAGCGCCCGCTTCAGGTCGTCGATCAGATCGACCGGGTCTTCCAGCCCGATGGACAGGCGGATGGTGCCGGGGCCAATGCCCGCACCCGCCAGGGCTTCGTCGCTCATGCGGAAGTGGGTGGTGCTCGCGGGGTGAATCACCAGGCTGCGGCAGTCGCCCACGTTGGCCAGGTGGCTGAACAGCTTCAGCGCCTCGATGAAGGCGCGGCCCTGGGCGCGTGAGCCTTGGATGTCGAAGCTGAAGACCGAGCCCGCACCCGCCGGGCCGTGGCGCAACAGCTTGTGGGCGAGGGCGTGGCTGGGGTGGCTCTCCAGCAGCGGGTGGCCCACACGGCCCACCAGCGGGTGGCTGGCCAGGAACTGCACCACCTTTTCGGTGTTGCGCATGTGGCGCTCCATGCGCAGGGGCAGGGTCTCCAGCCCCTGCAAGATCAGCCAGGCGCTGTGGGGGCTCAGGCAGGCGCCGAAGTCGCGCAGGCCTTCGCGGCGGGCACGCAGCAAAAACGCGCCTATGGTGCTTTCTTCCGAGAAGTTCATGCCATGAAAGCCGTCGTAGGGCGCGGCCAGCTCTTCAAAGCGGCCGGTTTTGGCGTATTCGGCGGCCCAGTCAAAGCTGCCGCCGTCCACCACCACACCGCCAATGACCGTGCCGTGGCCGCTCAAAAACTTGGTGGCCGAGTGGTACACCAAGTCCGCGCCCAGTGCCAGCGGCTGTTGGTGCCAGGGTGTGGTCAGCGTGCTGTCCACCAGCAGGGGCACGCCCGCCTCGTGGGCAATTTGCGCCACGGTGGGGATGTCCAGCACGTCCAGCCCGGGGTTGCCCACGGTTTCGCCAAAAAACAGCCGGGTGTTGGGGCGCACGGCGGCCTTCCAGCCGTCGATGTCGCCGGGCTTGACGAAGGTGGTCTCAATGCCAAAGCGGCGCATCGTGTAGTGCAGCAGGTTCTGGCTGCCGCCGTACAGCGCCGTGCTGGCCACGATGTGCCCGCCCGCGCCCATGAGGGTGCACACCGCCAGGTGCAGCGCGGCCTGCCCGCTGGCCACGGTGATGGCCCCTATGCCGCCGTCCAGCGCGGCCACGCGCTGCTCCAGCACCGCGTTGGTGGGGTTGCTGATGCGGCTGTACACATGGCCCGCGCGCTCCAGGTTGAACAGCGAGGCCGCGTGGTCGCTGGACTCGAACACGAACGAGGTGGTCAGGTGAATGGGCACGGCGCGTGCGCCGGTGGCGGGGTCGGGCGCGGCCCCGGCGTGCAGGGCCAGGGTGTCAAAACCGGGGTCGGAATAACCGGGCATGTTGTCTCCGTCTGAGTGTGAATACAGTGTGCCAAAACGGGTGGTCGGCACATGGTGCAAGGCCAGCCCGTCAGTGTAGTGTGACATTGACCCAACTTGGTGCAATGTGTCACCATTGCGCTCTATTTGAGTATTAAAAGGCTGCAAAATGACGGAAAACTTCATGTCTCGCGGGCTGTCCAAGGTGCGTGCGCTCATGGCCAGTGCCACCACCCGAAAGGCTGAGCCCACCGAAAAAACCCTGGAACGTGTGCGCCAGCAGTTGCACGAGTGCGCCGAGGGGCGTGGCGGCGAGGTGTCCACCCGCCAGCGGGCCGCCAAGCTGGCCCACACCTACCTGGGCCTGGATGAGGCGGGCCAGCACGCCTTTTTGCGCCTCATTGCCCTGGAGTTTGGCCCCGACCCCGCGCGGGTGGACCAGGCGCATGCCGCCTACCAGGCCGCCGTGGGCACCGAAGGCCAGTGGGATGCTGAGGCGCAATTGCGCGGGGCCATGCGGTCGTCGCGGTTGCGCATCCTCACGCAGTTTGCCGCCATCGAGCAAGGGGTGAAGTTCCTGGTCGATCTGCGGGCCGATCTGTTGAAGTTTCAGGAGCACGACCCCGTGCTGCGGTCCCTTGACCGCGAGTTGCAAACCCGGCTGGCCGCTTGGTTTGATGTGGGTTTTCTGGAGCTGTCGCGCATCACCTGGCAGTCGCCCGCCGCCCTGCTGGAAAAGCTGGTGCAATACGAGGCCGTGCACGCCATACAGTCGTGGAACGACCTGAAAAACCGGCTGGACTCTGACCGCCGTTGCTACGGTTTCTTTCACCCGCGCATGCCGCTGGAGCCGCTGATTTTTGTGGAGGTGGCGCTGGTCGATGACCTGGCCGACAACGTGCAGGCCCTGCTGGACGAGCAGGCGCCGGTCATGGACAACCGCAAAGCCAGCACCGCCATCTTCTATTCCATCAGCAACACACAGGCCGGGCTGCGCGGCATTTCCTTTGGCAACTTCCTCATCAAGCGGGTGGTGGCCGATTTGCAGCGCGATTTTCCCCAACTCAAAACCTTTGCCACGCTGTCGCCCATCCCGGGGCTGGTGCGTTGGGTGGCCACCCACCCCGACGCGGTGGCGGCCTCGTTCACCGCTGCCGACCTGAAGCGGCTGGCCGCCGCCGGCGTGTCCGGTTTGGATGCGCCCCAAATCCAGGCCCTGCTGGCGGGCGAAACGGGCTGGCACAGCCAGGCGGAACTGGCCCAGGCGTTGCGCGACCCGCTCCTCAGGTTGGCCGCGCACTACCTGCTGCACGGTCGCCGTGGCGACGGACCGGCCGATCCGGTGGCGCGCTTTCACCTGGGCAACGGTGCGCGTGTCGAACAGCTCAACTGGCTGGCCGACACCTCGGCCAAGGGGCTGGCGCAGTCCTGGGGCCTCATGGTCAATTACCTGTATGACCCGGACCGCATTGAGCCGAATTTGGAGGCGTTTGCCGCCGACGGCCGCATCGACGCGGCCGCCTCCATCAAGCGCATGGCCAAGCGCTGACGTTGGCGGGGTGGGCGCTGCGCCCGGGCCAAAGGGACCTCAGGGCGGCATGTGCAAATAAAGCTTGGGGTTTTCCCGAATTGGTGCCTATAATCGCAGGCTGCGCTCAAAAAGGGCGCAGATTTGTGCATCTGCCTCACACTTCAGGCTTCTGGCGCTGGCTACCCACCTTGGGCAAGCAGCGTGGGCACCGATACCAACCTCGACGGTTGAGCGGTCTTGCCTTCCAGATCAACAGCCAATCGCTTGCCTCACAGCGCCGCATGCAGCGGACGCCACGGCGGTGCGATGTTCGTTGGGTGGTTGATGTTTTTTGAACCACGAACGAAGCACCGGCGGTCCGCCCCTGCACCCAGCCAACTTGCCTGGGTCGCGTCCCTTGAGGACCTCTCCCGCTTTTTTCGGATGTTGTGCGCTGAGCCGCACATGGAAACTTGTAATGAACGACGCATTGATGTCGGCTGGCGAAGCCATGGCCGAAACCCACCTGTCCCTGGCCACCACCGATGTGGTCCAGGCCCCCGCCGCTGAGGTGGCCGAGGTCGCTGCCGAGGCCGAAGTCCCCGCTGGCCCCAACGGCTTTGAGTTGCTGGGCCTCGCCCCCGAGCTGGTGCAAGCCGTGGCCGACATGGGCTACACCGAGCCCACCCAGGTCCAGAACAAGGCCATCCCCCTGGCGCTGAACACCGGTGGCGGCGTGTACGCCGACCTGATGGTCTCCAGCCAGACCGGCAGCGGCAAAACCGCCGCCTTCCTGTTGCCCATGCTGCACACCCTGCTGACCATGCAGCAAGAAGCCGCTGCGGCTGAAAAGGCCGCTCACGAGCAGGCCTGCGCCGAAGCCGAAGCCAAGGGCGAGCCCGCACCCAAGCGCGCCAAGCGAAAAGACCCCACCAACCCCCGCAACTTCAAGCCCGCCACCCCCGGCGCGCTGGTGGTGTGCCCCACCCGTGAACTGGCCCAGCAAGTGGCCAACGACGGCATTGACCTGGTGCGCCATTGCCGCGGCCTGCGCATTGCCAACGTGGTGGGCGGCATGCCTTACCAGTTGCAGGTGGCCAAGCTGCAAAACGCCGACCTGGTGGTGGCCACCCCTGGCCGCCTGCTGGACCTGCAACGCAGCGGCCAGATCAAGCTCGACGAAGTCAAGTTCCTGGTGATGGACGAAGCCGACCGCATGCTGGACCTGGGTTTTGCCGACGACCTGGCGGAGATCAACCAGCTCACGCTGCAGCGCCGCCAGACCATGATGTTCAGCGCCACGTTTGCGCCCCGCATCCAGCAACTGGCGCTGCGCGTCATGCACGACAACGGTGCCAACGTCAAGAAAATCCAGATTGACACGCCGCAGGAAAAGCACGCCAACATCACGCAAAGCCTGTTCTGGGCGGACAACCCCGAGCACAAGCGTGCCCTGCTGGACCACTGGCTGCGCGACACCACCATCAACCAGGCCATCGTGTTCGCCAGCACCCAGATCGAGTGCGACAACCTGGCCAACGACCTGCAGCAGACCGGCTTCTCCGCCGTGGCCCTGCACGGTGCCCTGAGCCAGGGCATGCGCAACCGCCGCCTGATGGCGCTGCGCGACGGCCGTGTGCAGATTCTGGTGGCCACCGACGTGGCGGCCCGTGGCATTGACGTGCCCACCATCACCCACGTGTTCAACTTTGGCCTGCCCATGAAGGCCGAGGACTACACCCACCGCATCGGCCGCACGGGCCGCGCCGGGCGCGATGGCCTGGCCGTCACGTTTGCCGAGTTCCGCGATCGCCGCAAGATTGCCGACATCGAGTACCACACCCACCAGCCGCTGAAGGCCGAGGTCATCCCAGGCCTGGAGCCCAAGCAGCGTCCACCCCAGGCCTCTTTCGGTGGCCGTGGCGGTGAAGGCCGTGGCGGCTTTGGTGGCGCTGGTGGTGGCCGTGGCCGCCCCGCACCCCGCCGTGAGGGTGGATTCGGCGGTGGCAACGGTGGGGGTTTCGGTGGATTTGGTCGTGCCGACAAAGGTGGCTTTGACCGTGGCAACGACCGTGGTCCCCGCCCCGAGTTCCGTGCCGAGCGGCCTGCCTGGGGCAACGACCGCCCAGCCGGTGCGCCCCGCTTTGAAGGCCGCAGCGAGCGCCCCGCGTTCAGCAACGACCGCCCGTCCTTCGGTGATCGCCCTGCGTTCAACCACGACCGCAGTGGCTTCGGTGGTGACAAGCGCGGCCCAGCCCGCAGCTTTGACCGCGAAGGTGGCCGTGGTTTCGAGGGCCGTCCCGAGCGTTCTTTTGAACCCCGCGGCGAGCGCGCTGCCCCTTGGGGCGGTGGTGCGGACCGTGCGCCCCATGGCGCCCCGCGCGGTGGTGACTTCAAGCCCCGCCGCCCCGCCGGTGCCGATGCACGCTTTTCCACCGACGGCAGCCGCCGCCGCACCAGCGTTCGCTGAGTCCACTGACCAGCTGCTCGCTCAGTGCTGAGCGGTCAGGTCAGCCCAGGCCGATGGACCACCCTGACCGGTGGTGCATCGGCCTTTTTTCATGGGCTGGTGGCCGAGGGTTGCGGGCGCTCGCCCTCGGGGTGTCGCTCGGCGCTGGTGACCAGCGACAGGCCCCCGGCGCTGCGCCCGGTGGGTTGCCCCAGCGTGGGCGGTTGGCTGGAGGGGCTGTACTGGTTGAGCAGGTCCTGGATCAGGCCATCCAGCACATCGGCCTCGGGGATTTTGTCGCGGTAACGTTGCAGGGTGAGCCGGGCGGTGTCAATGAGCTTGGTGTTTCGGGTCTGGCCGCCGTGGGTGACCAGCGCCTTGACGGCCACACGTGGGTTGCCCGCGATGGTGTGTGACATGGACTGTTGCGCCAGCTCGGTGATGTGTTGGTGGCCGGCGCGCACCAGGTCCGCATAGGGTGGGTGGCGGGTGGCCGCACCGGCCAGCAGCTCGGCCATGCCCTTGCCGGTGCAGAAGCGCTGGGCCAGGGTGGTGATCCAGCCGGGCACAGGCTCCAGTTGCAGCTCGGCGGCAGCCACTTCGGCCAGCAGCGACAACAGGTTGCACGCCGCCTCCGTGTCAAACGCGGGCGAGCTGATTTCCTCGGCCTGTGCGCGCAGCTCACCGACCACCGCGCTGACCTGTTTGTTCATCAGCAGCAACAGCGTTTTGGCGACGCGCTGGAACCGGCGCAGCCTGGGCGGCGCGTCGCGCTGCTCCAGCGCCGTTTGCAACTGTTCGATGCAGCGCTTGAGTCCTTGGGTGTCACGCATCTGGTAGCGGGTGAAGGCCAACAGCATGAGCGACTGGTGGTCGAACATCTTGGACGTCAGCCCCAACAGGGTGGCGCGGTCCAGTGCCTTGGCCGCTTCTTCCTTTTCACCCAGGTAAAACGCCAGCATGCCCCGCTTTTGCAGGCGGGCGATGGAGCTGGGGGTGATGTCGCTGGCCTGGCGGTACACCTGCAGGGCCTGTTCAAAATTGCCCTGGTCCACGTGGATGCGGCCCATGACGTCGTAAGCGTCGGCGTAGCCGGGCTCGGCCTGCGAGAGGCTTTGCAAGGTTTGCAACGCCTGGGCGGGTTGACCCGCGTCCACATGGGCCCGTGCCACACCCAGCTTGGCCCAGGGCAGGGCCTGGTGTTGCAAGATGGCCTCGAAAAGTTGCTGGGCCTGTGTGGGGCGCACCAGGCGCAGCAGCAGTTCGGCACCGATGCGGGCAGCGTACAGCCAGTATTCACTGCGTTCGGCAAATCGCGCCATGCACAGGCGGGTCGCCTCTTCGAACTCACCCGCTTCAATGTGTTTGAAGATGGGACTGAGCAGGGCCTTGCGGTAGCGGGCCTGGCGCAAGCGCTGACCCAGCGCGGCGGCGGTGTGGGGTTTGAGCAGGTAGCTGTCCAACGCCGATTCAGCGGCTTCGGCCACCTGGGTGTACGTGGCTTCGCTGGTGAGCATGACAAACACCGTGCCAAACGGCAGCAGCTGCGCGCGGCGCAGGTCATCCAGCAGGGCCTGGCCACTGTAGGTGCTGCCCGGGAAGGTTTGCTCGCACAGCACCACGTCGAACTCCCGAAACTCCAGCGCACGGCGCGCGTCGGAGGGGCGGCTGGCCTGGGCGATCTGGGTCAGGCCGTAATCCCTCAGCTGCGACACGATGATGCTGCGCGACATGGGGTTGCCGTCCACCACCAGGGCGCGGCATTCCGCTATGTCGGGGTCGAGCTTGGGCATGGCCGGTTCTCAGCGTGGGCCAGATCGTTGGACAGGGGAGCGAGGCACTGGCATGGGGCAGCAGCATAGCAAACCAGCGCTGGCCGGTGAGGGTACAAGTGCCGGGGCGCCGCCCAACCACGGCCTGTGCCAGACGGTCCTTTCAGTTCATGCCGTTGCGGCTGGCCAGTTCCATGAACAGGGCCGAGTGGTCCAGGTCCCCCAGGCCGTGCTCGGCGGCCTGTTCGAACAGCTGGGCGAAGAGCTGGGTGATGGGGGCCTCGAACCCCGTTTCCTGGGCGGTGGCCATGGCGTTGCGCATGTCCTTGAGCTGCACCGTGACGGCGGCGCGTTTGGCAAAGTCGCGCTCCACCATGCGCTGGCCATGCACCTGCAGGATGCGGCTTTCGGCGAATCCGCCTGAAATGGCCTCACGCACCTTGCCCATGTCGGCACCACCGCGTGCGGCGAACAGCAGGGCCTCGGCCACCGCGCCGATGGTGATGCCCACGATCATCTGGTTGGCCAGCTTCGCCAGCTGACCCGAACCCAGTGGCCCGACGTGGGTAGCCCGGCCCATGACCTGCAACACAGGCAGCGCGCGCTCGAAATCGGCGGCGCGCCCACCGGCCATGATGGCCAGCGTGCCCGCCTCGGCACCCACGGTGCCGCCGGAGACGGGCGCATCCAGGCAGGCCACCTGCAGGGCCGCCAGGCGGGCGGCATGGTCGCGTGCCTGGCGAGGCTGGATGGACGACATGTCCACCACCAGGCTGCCGGGACGCAGGCCTTTGGCTGCGCCCTGGTGAAACAGCACATCCTCCACCGCCGGGCCGTCCTGCAGCATCGTGATGGTGATGTCGGCCTGTTGGGTCGCCTGGCCTGGGGTGGGGTGCGCGGTGGCACCGTGGGCCTGCAGGGCCAGGGCTTTGCTGGCGGTGCGGTTCCACACATGCACCGAGTGGCCCGCCGCACAGAGGCGTTGGGCCATGGGTGTGCCCATCAACCCCAGGCCCAGCACGGCCACGTTGACGGGAGAAGGGGCATTCAATTGACTCATTTGATAGCAAACTCTTTAATGAAATAAAGCGACAGAGGCAATATCGGTTAAAAAATGGCGGCCGGTGCTGACGCACCGGCCGCGCGCAAGTGGTTCATCGAACCACGGAGTGAGGGGGTGGCCCGTCGGGCCGCGTGAGCGAGTCAACGAGGTGGCGGCTGGCCTGCGCCCCGTGTGCCAGCATGAGCCGGGCGGCGTGCTCTTCTTCGCCTTGGGCAATGGCCTGGCACATGGCCTCGTGTTCGTCCCAGACGGTGGCCCGCAGGGGCGAGGTTTGCAACGCCTCACCCATGGCCCGGCGGATGTGGCACCAGTGCAACATGGCGCTGGACTCGATCAGCGGGTTGCCGCTGGCCTGGTAAATGGCGCGGTGGAAGGCCAGGTCGGCGTCCACCATGTCTTTGACCACCTGGCCAGCCGCGGCTTGGCGACCACGGACCAGCAACAGGGGGTCGAGCGGGGCGCGCTGGCGGGCCGCCAGGCGCGCGGCCAACGCGTCCAGGGTGCTGCGCACTTCGTAAATGTGGATGACGGCCTGCACGTCGATGGGGGCCACCACCAGCCCACGCCCTTTTTGCCCCTGGGAGCCAGTGGCCTCCAGCACCAAGCCATCGGCCTTGAGCAGGCGCAGCGCCTGCAGCACAGGCTGGCGCGAGACGGCCAGGCGCTCGGCCACGTCTTCCTGGGTCAGTCGGGTGCCGGGGGCCATGCTGCCGTCGCTGATGGCGGCGAGCAGGCGCTGGTACACCTGATCGACCAGGTCGGGTGTGGTTTCCAATCGGGAGAGGGTGAGCATGGTGGTTGTGGAATACTGTATTCAGAATACACCAAGTGCGCCGAGGGATGGGTGACAGTGACACCCCCCGCAGGGCCTGCGTCAGTGCTTTGTCAACTTGTGAGCCACCCCACCACCATGTCCACACACCCTTTGCCCGCGACGCTGTTTCACCACGGGCTCTCCCCCGATGCACTGGCACAGCAGTACAACAACCGCGCCCTGGTGCCCAACCACACCGATTTTTTTGACCGCTGGGCCGCCGCCTCTGAGGTGGTGCGTGCCAGCCAACCCTGTGAGTTGGACCTGGCCTACGGCCCCACGCCCGGGCAACGGTTGGATGTGTTTTGGCCCCAGCCCCTTTCCACGCAGACGGCGCAGTCACGCGGCGGAGAGGGGGCGCCGGTCGTGGTGTTCATCCATGGCGGCTACTGGCGCAGCCTGGACAAACACCAGCACGCCATGGTGGCCCCCGTGTTCACGCAAATGGGCGCGTGTGTGGTGGTGGTGAATTACGACCTGTGCCCGTCGGTGAGCATTCCCGAGATCGAGGTCCAAATGGTCAGGGCGTTGGCTTGGGTGCGCACCCACGCCGGGCGCTGGGGCGGCGATGGCCGTCGGGTGGGGGTGGTGGGCCATTCGGCCGGGGGGCACCTGGCCAGCTGCCTGTTGCAGCCCATGGGCGGCGGCACCGGTGGTCCCGAGCAGGCCGGCACAGCGGCGCTGCAGGCCCTGTCGATCTCCGGCCTGTACGACTTGCTGCCCCTGCGGGAGGTGGCGTTTCTGGCCCCCGATCTGCGCCTGACCGAGGTCGATGCCCTGGCCGCCAGCCCGGCGCGGCGGCCACCACCCGCTCTGGCCCAGGCCTCGTTGTGGTCGGTGGTGGGCGCCGATGAAAGCGGGGAATTCATCCGCCAGAACACCCTCATGCAGGCCGCCTGGGGCTGGGCCGTGGTGCCGGTGTGCGAGACCCTGCCGGGGTTGAACCACTTTTCGGTGCTGGACGCCCTGGTGCAGCCCGGCCACCCGCTGCACACGCTGGCGCGGCGCTGGCTGGCCCTGCTGTGAGGCCCCTGCAGACCCGGCCCGCACCCGCGGGGGCCACACCCCCTCACATCAGCAGGTGTTCCCCTGCGTTGTCGCCACCCAGAATGACGTAATTCACCTTGCGGATGTCCATGAGCTTTTTGCCGCCCGCGTAGCTGATGGAGCTCTGCACGTCCTGCTCCATCTCCACCAGCGTGCTGGCCAGTGGGCCTTTGATGGGCTCCAGGATGCGCTTGCCCTCCACGTGCTTGTACTCGCCTTTGTTGAAGTCAGAAGCCGAGCCGTAGTACTCCTTGTAAAGTGCCCCGTCCACCTCCACCGTCTGGCCGGGGCTCTCTTCGTGGCCGGCAAACAGCGAACCGATCATGACCATGGTGGCGCCAAAGCGCACGCTCTTGGCGATGTCGCCGTGGCTGCGGATGCCACCGTCGGCAATGATGGGTTTGGTGGCCACGCGGGCGCACCACTTCATGGCGCTGAGCTGCCAGCCCCCGGTGCCAAAACCGGTTTTGAGCTTGGTGATGCAGACCTTGCCGGGGCCAATGCCCACCTTGGTGGCGTCGGCACCCCAGTTCTCCAGGTCAATGACGGCCTCTGGCGTGCCCACGTTGCCTGCAATCACGAAGCTGGATGGCAGGCGCTCCTTGATGTAAACAATCATGTGCTTGACGCTGTCGGCATGGCCATGGGCGATGTCGATGGTGATGAAGTCGGGCACCAAGCCCTCGGTCACCAGCTGGTCCACGGTGTCGCGGTCGGCCTGCTTCACGCCCAGCGAGATGGAGGCATACAGCCCCTTGGCCTTGAAATCGCGCACAAAGGCCACGTTGTCCAGGTCAAAGCGGTGCATCACGTAAAAGTAGCCGTTGCGCGCCAGCCACTCGCAGATGGCCTCGTTGACCACGGTTTTCATGTTGGCGGGCACCACCGGCAGGCGGAAGGTGTGGCCGCCCAGCTCCACGCTGGCGTCGCATTCCGAGCGGC
>PNML01000021.1 GCA_013823635.1 Polaromonas sp.
TCGAGCACGCCGTGGCGCCACAGGTCCAGCGCGCAGTTCAACGCGGTCTGGCCGCCCATGGTGGGCAGGATGGCGTCGGGACGTTCCTTGGCAATGATTTTTTCAACCGTCTGCCAGGTGATGGGCTCGATGTAGGTCACATCGGCCGTGTCCGGGTCGGTCATGATCGTCGCGGGGTTGCTGTTGATCAGGATGACCTTGTAGCCCTCTTCCCGCAGGGCCTTGCAGGCCTGAACGCCGGAATAGTCGAATTCGCAGGCCTGCCCGATGATGATGGGGCCCGCGCCGATGATGAGAATGCTTTTGAGGTCTGTACGTTTGGGCATGTTTCACTACTTCTTTTATCTGGATCGGTTCAGGCGGGGTCAGTTCAGGCTGGCGGTGGCCAATTTGGCACCGAACCACACAAACAGGCCACCCACCGCACTGGACAGTCCCGCCGACAGCCGCTGCCGCTGGCTGAATGCCTGGGCCAGGCGAACACCGGCAAAAATGAGGACCGACAGGTAGAGGGCACTGAAAGCCATGACGATGGCACTCAGTATCAGAAAGGGCACGGCGGGTGTGGCGTAGGTCGGGTCAATGAATTGCACGAAAAACGACAGCAAAAACAAGATGGCCTTGGGGTTGAGCAGGCTGATGACCAGCGCCCGCTTGAACGGATGGGCCAAGTGGGCGGGGGTCTCTGAGGTCGCCGTGGAGGACATCTGGTGTGGCTGGCGCCAACGAACCCAGGCTGAGTGGACTAGGTTCAGGCCCACCCAAGCCAGGTAACCGGCACCGGCGTACTTCACCACCATGAACACCGCCGGGTAGGTGCGCAGCAGGCTGGCTGCGCCCAAGGCGGTCAGGGCCAGCAAAACGGTGTCGCCCACAAAAACGCCCATGGCCCCCTGGTACCCGGCTTTGACACCCCGGGCCGTGGCCACCGACAACACGAACACCGAGTTCGGACCGGGCAGCAAAATGATGCCCAAGGCGCCCAACACGTAGGTCCACAGGTCGGTGACCCCGTAAAAACTCATGACCGCGACTCCATCAGGCCGATGAATCGGTCAAACAGGTAGGCAATGTCGTGCGGGCCGGGGGAGGCTTCGGGGTGGCCCTGGAAGCAGAAGGCGGGCCGGTCGGTGCGCATGAGGCCTTGCAGCGTGCCGTCAAACAGGCTGACGTGGGTGGCACGCATGTTGGCCGGCAGGGATTTTTCATCCACCGCAAACCCGTGGTTCTGGCTGGTGATGCTCACACGACCGGTGTCCAGGTCTTTGACGGGGTGGTTGGCGCCGTGGTGACCGAACTTCATTTTGAAGGTGCTGGCGCCACTGGCCAAGGCCATGATCTGATGCCCCAGGCAAATGCCGAAGGTGGGCACGCCGCTGTCGATGATCTCGCGGGCCGCGGCAATGGCGTAATCGCAAGGCTGCGGATCGCCAGGGCCGTTGGACAGGAAGACACCGCTGGGCTTGAGCTTGAACACATCGGCCGCTGGCGTCTGGGCGGGCACCACCGTGACCTTGCAGCCGCGCTGGGCCAGCATGCGCAGGATGTTGTGCTTCACGCCGAAGTCATAGGCCACCACGTGGAAGCGGGGGGCAATCTGGGCGCCGTAGCCAAAACCCAGTTGCCATTCGGTTTCGGTCCATTCGTGGGGGGTGGTCGTGGACACCACTTTGGCCAAATCCTGCCCAGCCATGTTCGGTGCGGCCTGTGCGGCGGCGATGGCTTGGGCCTTGATGGCGTCGGTGATGGCCTCGCCCTCGGCCAAGGCCAGGATGCACCCGTTCTGTGCACCATGGGTGCGCAGGCGGCGGGTCAGGGCACGGGTGTCGAGGTCAGCGATGGCCACGGTGCCTTCGCGCTTGAGGTAGGCATCCAGCGTGATGGTCTGGCGGAAATTGGACGACAGCAGGGGCAGGTCTTTGATGATCAGGCCAGCCGCGAACACGCGGCGGGCTTCCACATCCTCTTCGTTGATGCCAGTGTTGCCAATGTGCGGGTACGTCAGGGTGACGATTTGCTGGCAGTAGCTGGGATCGGTGAGGATTTCCTGATAACCGGTGATGGCGGTGTTGAACACCACTTCACCCACGGTTTGGCCGGTAGCGCCGATGGAAAGGCCTGTCAAGACCGTGCCGTCTGCCAGAGCAAGAATGGCTTTTGGATGGACGGGGTGCACGGTATTCTCCAGTTGCGCGCACCCCAACCCGAACCCGTGCGCGAGCCACCCACGGGGCGTGGGCAGGCAATCAAAGCGGCAAGGGGTGGGACGGCGAGGAATCTCGCCGACAAGGTGCGCAAAAGTTGCGGGTAAACCTGTTGATTATAAAGGCTGAATGGCCGTTTTCAGTCCCAGATTGGTGCATGCTGGCGGATAAAAACCGCCTGACCAGCCTCACAGGTCAGGGCGCACCAGACGAACCAGCAGAGGGCTGCGCTTTTTGATGTTGCCCGCCGCCTCTCCCGAACCAAAATGAATTGCCCAGCCGTGCAGGAATTGGGTACGGTTCACCGTGCCGGGGCTCCGGTTCTGGGCGATGTTGTCATAACTGTATTGGTTGAAATTTCCGCCGCCCAGCACCGTGGAAGACGCCGTCCAATGCCAGGTAGCCGGGGTGGCGGGGAAGACCCGCTCATCCACCAGTGTGCCTTTGCCGTCGCTGGGTTGGTACAGCATGAGCATGCGCAGCTCGGGCACATGGGGCAGGCGCCAACGAAGCTGACTGGCTTTTGCCTCGGCGGTCGCCAGCGCCTGCGCCTGGGCAAAGTCCAGTTCTGCGGGCACGCCCACGCAGGTGCGCCCGTTCCATTGCATGCCCTGGACACAGCGCCGCCAGATGAGGCGTGACTTGTTGTCACGGACTTCCTGCCCATCGTCGGACACCGTGAACCGCTGCCCAACCTCGTTCTCTGTGCTGGCCCGTGCGGATGCCGTCGCCAGGACCAGGCCGGCCATCGCCAGGCAGCCAACGGCCAACAACGCTGGAGAAAAGAACGACACACGGGTGTAACGGGCAGAAGGGGTCGTGTCGCACTTGTGGGTCATGGTGGTGTTCGGGTCAAGCGCGGGCCACGCTGCTGTGGAGACAGATGGCGGCGGCGGCGGCGACGTTCAACGACTCCTCGCCCCCCGGCTGGGCAATGCGCACCTGATGGCTGGCCAAACCCATCAGCTCAGGGGACACGCCCTGCCCTTCATGGCCCATGACCCATGCACAGGGCCAGGGCAGCTGGGCCTGGTGCAACCACTCGCCCTGGTGCGAACTGGTGACCAGCACCGGCACGGTCAGCGCCCGCACGTCGGCCACACCCACGCCCTCCAGCAGCGAGAGCCCGAAATGCGCGCCCATGCCCGCTCGCAACACCTTGCCCGACCACAAGGCGGCCGTGCCCTTCACCGCCAGCACCTGGCGGTAGCCAAAAGCCGCCGCACACCGCAACATGGAACCGACGTTGCCCGCGTCCTGCACGCGGTCCAACACCAGGGTTGCCGCCCCGGCCTGCAGCGTCGGTGAGGCGGGCCAGTCCAACACAAAGCCCACGTTGGGCAGGGTTTCCAGGGTGGTGATGTCACGCATCAGCGCATCAGGAACAATCACTGTCTTGATAGCTGAAACATCAATATCTATATGCGATGATGGCCAATTTGATTCCGAAAATACCGCCACCACCGGCTGCAGCCCCCTGGCCAGTGCCGCGCGGCACAGGTGGTCGCCCTCCAGCCACACCTGCCCGTGTTTGCGGTAAGCGGTGGCGTCGTGCGCGATCTGGCGCAGGCGCTTGAGCAAGGGGTTGTCGCGCGAGGTGATGTGCAGGGGAGAACTCATGCCTGCGATTGTGAGGCCGCCAGCCTGACTGGCGCAAATGAACGCCGGTGCGCCGGGGTGGGGCCGTGCTGCATCAGCGCCTGCAAATGGGCCGCCGTCCCATACCCCTTGTGTCCGGCAAAGCCGTAGGCCGGGTATTGGGCATCCAGTTCCAGCAGCAGGCGGTCGCGCGTCACCTTGGCCAAAATGGAGGCCGCAGAAATGGCGGGCACTGTGTCGTCGCCTTTGACGATGGCCTCGGCCAACACATCCAGCTGGGGCAGGCGGTTGCCATCCACCAACACCTTGTGTGGCTTCAGGCGCAAGCCCTGCACCGCCCGTTGCATGGCCAGCAGGGTGGCCTGCAGGATGTTCAGGCGGTCAATTTCTTCCACGCTGGCCATGGCCACCGAGCAACACAGGGCGTTGGCACGTATGGTGTCGTACAACACCTCACGCCGCTGGGCGCTCAGCTTTTTGGAGTCGGCCAACCCCGCGATGGGGTGGCGGGTGTCCAGGATGACCGCGGCCGCCACCACCGGCCCGGCGAGTGGGCCTCGGCCCGCTTCGTCCACCCCGGCCAGCAAGCCCGGCGCATCCCAGCACAGCGGCGCCTGCACCGGCTGGGCATGCGCCGAAGACGCCCGCCTGCGCCGTCCGTCAGCGGCCATGTTGGCTCCCGCGGCGCGGCACTGGTTGGGTGAGCGGGGACATGCACCGCTCGATCACCTCCACCGACAGGCCCACGGTGTCGCGCCGCAGGGTGTGGTGCAGCTGGGCAAACCGCTGCTGCACGGCTTGCACCCGCTCCGGATCGTCCAGCCAGGCCAGCACCTCGCGGGCCATGGCTTCGGGCGTGGCCTGCTCCTGCAGCAACTCGGGCACCACCATTTCCTCACACAAGATGTTGGGCAGGCCCACCCAAGGTTGCAGTTTTTTGCGGCGCATGATCTGCCAGCTCAGCCAGTTCATGTTGTAGGCAATCACCATGGGGCGCTTGAACAGCGCCGCTTCCAGCGTGGCGGTGCCGCTGGCGATGAGGGTGACGTCGCAGGCCGCCAACACCGTGTGCGACTGCCCCGTGACCACGGTCAACGCAGCGCCCAAACCACTGGCGGCGACCAAGGCATCCACCGTGGTGCGCAGGCCCGGCATGGTGGGCAACACCAGCCGGATGTCGGGACGCGTCTGGCGCAAAAGCACGGCCGCCCGCAAGAACCGCTCGGCGAGGTACTTGATTTCAGAGGCCCGGCTGCCCGGCAGCAGGGCCACCACCGGAGCGTCCAACGGCAGACCCAGGGCCTGACGGGCCGCCGCCTGTTCGGGCACCTGCGGGATGTGCGGCGCCAGCGGATGACCGACGTAGGTGGCCGCGATGCCGTGGCGGGCCAGCAGCGCGGGCTCGAACGGAAAAATGCACAGCACGTGGTCAACGCTGGCCTTGAGTTGGGCCACGCGTTCAGGCCGCCACGCCCAAATGGACGGACACACAAAGTGCACGGTGGGAATGCCTTGGTGCCTGAGTGAACGGGCAAGGTCCAGGTTGAAGTCGGGGGCATCCACGCCCATGAACAGGCGGGGGGGTTGGGCCAGCAGCCGCTCGCGCAGTGCGCTGCGTATGCCCACGATGCGGCGGTAATGCCGCAGCACCTCGACATAACCGCGCACCGCCAAGGCCTCGCTGGGCCACCAGGCCTGAAAGCCCTGGGCCTGCATCTGCGGACCGCCTATGCCCGCGGTGAGCCATTCGGGGTGGCGTTGGCGCAGACCCTGCAACACCACCGAGGCCAGCAGGTCACCCGAGGCCTCTCCGGCCACCAGGGCCAGATCGGGAGATCGATCACCCACGGCCGACTTTCAGCGAACGATGCCGCGCTGGGCCGGCGTTTGGGCCAGAAAGTCCAGCATCATGTCCACATCCGCCGAGGCCTCGGGGTACCTGGCGGTGAGCAGGCCGATGGCTTCCTGTGACTGGGCCAGGGTCAGGTCGTCCCGGTACAAGGCCTTGTGCATGGCCTTGACGGCGCTGATGCGCTCGGGCGAAAAACCCCGGCGGCGCAGGCCCTCGAAATTCATGGAGCGCGCCGCCGCGGGCTGGCCCTGGCACATCACGAACGGCGGCAAATCGGCGAACAACAGCGAACACATGGCCGTCATGGCGTGGGCGCCGATGCGCACAAACTGGTGCACCACGGTGAAGCCACCCAGGATGACCCAGTCACCCACCTGAACATGGCCGGCCAGTTGGGTGTTGTTGGCAAAAATCGTCTGGTTGCCCACCACACAGTCGTGCGCGAGGTGGACGTAGGCCATGATCCAGTTGTCGTGGCCCACGCGGGTGACGCCCTGGTCCTGTGGCGTACCGATGTTGAAGGTACAGAACTCCCGCACGGTGTTGCGGTCGCCCAGCACCAATTCGCAAGGCTCGTTCGCGTATTTTTTGTCCTGTGGCACGGCCCCCAACGAGCAGAACTGGAAAATCCGGTTGTCCTGGCCGATGGTGGTGTGGCCCTCGATCACGCAGTGCGGACCGACGGTGGTGCCCGCCCCAATGCGGACATGCGGGCCAATGATGGTGTACGGCCCCACACTGACGCTGCTGTCCAGTTCAGCGCCAGGGTCAACCAGGGCGGTGGGGTGAATCAACGACACGCTGCCAACACCCGCGTCAGGCAACGGTGCGCATGGTGCACATCAGCTCTGCCTCGGTGGCGATTTCACCGTTCACCGTGGCCTGCGCCTTGAACTTGAAAATGCCCGCCCGAACACGGTCCAACTGCACATCCAAAATCAACTGGTCACCCGGCTCCACGGGGCGCTTGAAGCGCGCACCATCAATGCCCGCAAAGTAATACACGGTTTTGTCGTCTGGGGTGATGCCCTGGTAGTCGAAGGCGAGCAGCGCGGCGGCTTGCGCCAGGGCTTCCAGCATCAACACCCCAGGCATGACGGGACGGTGCGGAAAGTGGCCCAGAAAAAACGGCTCGTTGATGGAAACGTTTTTCAGCGCCTTGATGCGCTTGCCCTTCTCCACCTCCAGCACCCGGTCCACCAACAAAATGGGGTAACGGTGAGGAAGCTGCTTGAGAATCTGGTGGATGTCCATCATGGTTGTTCGAGTCTTTTGATGCGATCACGCAAGGCGTGCAGTTGCTTGAGGGTGGCGGCATTCTTTTCCCAGGCGGCATTGTCGTCGATGGGAAACACGCCACTGTAATGTCCGGGCTGCCGAATGGAGCGCGTCACCACGCTGGCCGCAGAAATGTGCACATGGTCCGCCAATGAGAGGTGGCCCAGCACCACGGCCCCGCCGCCCACCGTGCAATGTGCACCGATGCGGGCGCTGCCCGCCACCCCGGCACAACCCGCCAGCGCGGTGTGCGCGCCAATGTGCACGTTGTGGCCAATCTGGACGAGGTTGTCGAGTTTCACGCCGTCTTCGATCACGGTGTCGTCCAGCGCCCCACGGTCAATGCAGGTGTTGGCACCGATCTCCACATCGTTGCCGATGAGCACGGCACCCAGCTGCTCGATCTTCACCCATTGGCCAGCATGGGGCGCGAAGCCAAAACCGTCGGCACCGATGACCGCGCCGCTGTGCACCACACAACGCTCGCCCACGCGGCACCGCTCGGACACCGTGACGCGGGCGTGCAGGTGGGTACCGGCACCGACGTGGGCATCTGACTCAATGACCACATGCGCATCCAGCCGCACCCCGTTGCCCACGGTTGCACCGCTGGCCACGTGAACAAACGGACCCACGTACACGCCCTCCCCCATGAAGGCGGTTGATTCCACCACCGCAGATGGGTGAACAAACGCCTCCAATTCAGGAGCAGACTTTGCCTTCCAGTATTGCGTCAGAAGGGCAAAATAGTGATAGACATCGTCGACCACGATGCACGGACCTTTGGCCAAAGCCTGGTCCGCCAGGGTGGGGGGCACGATGAGCGCAGACGCCCGCGTTTGCGCGAGCAACTTGGCGTAACGCGCGTGGCTGACGA
The DNA here is from genome assembly GCA_013823635.1 of Polaromonas sp. Taxonomy (GTDB): domain Bacteria; phylum Pseudomonadota; class Gammaproteobacteria; order Burkholderiales; family Burkholderiaceae_C; genus UBA2334. Next base: position 7,811 of record PNML01000021.1, read on the forward strand.
AAGACAGCGCTCCCGGGCCCGCGGTGTCCAAAGGGGCGAGCCGATCCACGCTCAGATCACCGCCCCGCAGGTCGCCGCCCAAGGCGGCCACGATGTCGCCGAGAAAATGCGGCAATTCAGCGCGCCCCGGTCACTTGCCGGCGTTGATGACCTTCAACACCTTGTCGGTGATGTCGTGCTTGGGGTTGATGTACACCGCTTCCTGGATCACCAGGTCGTACTTCTCACCTTCCGCCACCTGCTTGATGACGCGGTTGGCCCGCTCGATCACGGCCTGCAGTTCCTCGTTCTTGCGCACGCCCAGGTCCTCCTGGAACTCGCGGCGGCGGCGCTGGAAGTCGCGGTCCTGTTCCACCAGCTGGCGCTGGCGATTGGCGCGCTGGGACTCGGGCAGCGTGGGCGCTTCACGCTCGAACTTGTCGCTCGCGGCCTTCAGCTGGTTGCCCTGCTCATCCAATTCTTTTTCACGCTTGGAAAACTCCTGCTCCAGCTTGGTCTGTGCCGCCTTGGCGGGGTTGGACTCGCGGAAAATGCGGTCGGTGTTGACAAAGCCGATGCGGAAATCCTGTGCGGTGGCGGTTAATGCACCCAGGCCAAGGGCAGCGGCCAGCAAGGTGTGGCGAAAAATGGAGGTCATTAGAAGGAGGTTCCGATTTGAAATTGGATTTTTTGGATTCTATCGCCCGCAAACTTGCGGATGGGGTTGGCATAGGCGATGCGCAGCGGACCCACGGGTGAGATCCAACTCAGGCCAACACCGACAGACGCACGCATTTGCGAAAAGTCCACCTTGTCGGTCTCGCCGTACACGTTGCCCACATCCAGAAAACCATACAGGCGCAAGGTTCTGTCGTTGCCCGCACCTGGGAAGGGCGCCAGCAACTCGGCGTTGAAGCCCACCTTTTTGGGGCCGCCGATGAACGAGCCCGTGATGTCACGCGTGCCCAATGTGCCCTGGTCAAAGCCCCGCACCGAACCCAGGCCGCCACCGAAGAAATTCTTGAACACCGGGAAGGGCCGCCCCCCCAAGCCTTTGCCCCAACCCAAGTCGGCATTGAACGCCGCCGTGAACTGACGGTTCAGCGGAATGTATTGCTGGAACTGGTAGTTGGCGCGCACGTAGCGGGTATCGCCACCCACACCCAGCTCGGTTTGCAACTTTTGCATGCGACCAGCGTTGGGCACCAGCGCGCTGTCGCGACCGTCGCGCGTCCAGCCCACGGTCAAAGGCACCGACGTGCTGCGGATGCCGTACTGGCGCGCGAAGTCCAGGTACGCAGCGGGCATGCTGGTGCCGGTCACAATTTTGGTGGACTCCATGCCTGCACCAAAGAACACCGTGTCGGTTTCGGTGAAGGGCACGCCAAAGCGCACGTTGAAACCGGGTGTGATCAGCTGGTAGTCCCCGCCTTGTTGGGTATAGGGGCGCGTGGTGCGGTAGTACACATCCACCGTGCGGGAAATGCCGTCGCGGGTGAAATACGGGTCCGTGGTGGTGACCGACACCTGGCGGTTGAACTTGCTGGTGTTCAGGTCAATGCCCAGGTAGTTGCCGGTGCCAAACACGTTTTCCTGTTTGATGCCACCGATCAGCGACAGTTTTTCGGCCTGCGAGTAGCCCGCACCAATGGACAGGTTGCCCGTGGGCTTTTCCGTCACGGTCATGAGCAGGTCAACCTGGTCGGGAGCACCCGGCACCTCTTGCGTGTCGATGCCCACCTGCGTGAAAAAGCCCAGGCGGTCCACCCGGTCGCGTGACAGTTTGATGCGGTCGCTGTCGTACCAGGCCGACTCGAACTGCCGGAACTCGCGGCGCACCACTTCGTCGCGGGTGCGGTTGTTGCCCGCCACGTTGATGCGCCGCACGTAGGCGCGGCGCGATGGCATGGCCTGGAAGGTCAGCGCCACGGTGGCGTTCTCGCGGTTGATGTCGGGGACCGATTCAACCCGTGCGAACGCAAAACCGAAGGCGCCAAAATAGTCGGTGAAGGCCTTGGTGGTCTCGGCCACTTTGTCGGCGTTATACGGCTGCCCGGCGGCCACCGCCACCAGCGATTTGAAGTCCTCTTCCTTGCCCAGGAAGTCGCCCTCCAGCTTGACCGACGACACCAGGTAGCGCTTGCCCTCGGAAATGTTGATGGTGATCGACATCTCGTCCTTGTTGGGGGACAAGGCCACCTGTGTGGAGGTGATGTTGAACTCCAGGTAACCGCGCGTGAGGTAATAGGAACGCAAGGTTTCCAGGTCGGCGGCCAGCTTGGCACGCGAGTACCGGTCTGACTTGGTGTACCAGCTCAGCCAGCCACCGGTGTCCAGATCGAACAGGCCCTTCAGGGTGGATTCGCTGAACACCTCGTTGCCCACCACCTTGAGTTCGCGGATTTTCGCCACGTCACCCTCGGTGACGCTGAAGTTCAGGTTGACGCGGTTGCGCTCTACCGGGGTGACGGTGGTCACCACCTGCGCGGCGTACATGCTGCGGTTGAGGTACTGGCGCTTGAGCTCCTGCTCGGCGCGGTCGGCCAAGGCCTTGTCGTAAGGCCGGGCCTCGGTGAGGCCCACGTCACGCAGTGCCTTGCGCAGCACCTCGTTGTCGAATTCCTTCACGCCCGAAAAACTGATGTCGGCCACCGTGGGGCGCTCTTCCACCACCACCACCACCACGTCGCCATTGACCTCGATGCGGACGTCGTTGAACAAGCCCAGCCCAAACAAGGAGCGGATGGCGGCGGCGCCTTTGTCGTCGCTGTAGGTATCGCCCACGCGAAAGGGCAACGAGGCGAACACCGTGCCGGGTTCCACCCGCTGCAGCCCCTCGACTCGGATGTCCCGCAGTGAAAAAGGGTCCACCGCCCAGGCCGGAAGGGCCGCCACCATGGAGGAGGCGAGCAACGACAGCGCAAAACCGCGCAGCTTGAGTTTTTTGATGTTCATGAATAGGTGTCAACCCACCAAACGGGCAACGTCATTGAAAAGGGCGATGGACATCATGCCCAGCAGTATCACCACGCCACCGCGCTGCAACCGGTCTTGCCAGACCTCGGACACGGGACGGCCAGTGACACCCTCCCAAAGATAATACATCAGGTGCCCCCCGTCCAAGACCGGTAACGGAAGCAGGTTCAGCACCCCAAGACTGACGCTGATGAGCGCCAGAAACAAGATGTAAGCGGTGACACCAATGCTGGCCGAGCGCCCGGCATAGTCGGCCATGGTGAGTGGCCCGCTGAGGTTTTTCAGTGAGGCCTCGCCCACGATCATCTTGCCCATCATCTGCAGGCTGAGCAGGGACACGTCCCATGTTTTTTGGGCGGCGGCCGTCAGCCCATCGATGGGGCCCTTGCGCACCAGCACCATGTCGGGAGGCTGACCGATGTAGGCACCCACGCGCCCCACCCAGGTGCCATTCTGGCGTTCGGGCTTGGGCGTTACCGCCAGGGTCAGGGTGCGCCCTTGCCGGCTGACGGTCCACTGCTGGGTTTGTGGCTGTCCCTGTGGCCCCACGGCCTGGCGGATCAGCTGGCGAAGGCCTTGCCCATCCACCACCGGCTGGCGGTTCACGCTCAACACCAGATCGCCGACCTGCAGGCCCGCCGCCAGGGCAGCCCCATCGGGTAACACCTCGCCCAGGGTCGGCGTTGTCCAGGGGCCGTTGAGGCCGATTTTCTTCAACAACTGGTCGTCTGCATTCCTGGCCTGCAGCTCACCCAAGGCCAGGCGAATGTCTCGGTGAACAAACTCTGCATCGCGCGGCGCCGTGGTGAGCACCGCGTCATGGCCTTGCAGGGCGGCCTGCAGCAGTCGCCAGCGCAGGTGGTCAAATGAATCGACCGTCTCGGGCTCGTCCCCGTCCACCGCCACCGCCACCACCAGTTCACCGCCGCGCAGCCCGGCGACGTCGGCCACAGAGCCTGGCACAGGGGTGGCCAGAATGGCCTTGGGCTCCAACACCCCCATCCAGTTCACGCCAGCGTAGAGGGCAATGGCCAGGAGGAAGTTGGCCACAGGACCGGCCGCCACAATCAGGGCGCGGCTGCGCAGCGGCTGGGTGTTGAAGGCCAGGTGCCGCTCGTGGGCCGCGACGGGCGCCTCCCGTTCATCCAGCATCCGCACGTAGCCACCCAGTGGGATGGCCGCCAGCACAAACTCCGTGCGTCCCTGACCAGCGGACCAGCGCAGCAAGGGTTTGCCAAAACCGATGGAAAACCGCAGCACCTTGACACCGCAGGCCAACGCCATGCGGTAATGGCCATATTCGTGGATGCCGATCAACAACCCCAGGCCGACGACAAAGGCCAACACGGTCAACATGGGCACCCCTTCAGCATCTGCATGGAAGACCCCACTCGCTCAGCCCGCCAGGCCGGTGGCCACTGCACGGGCCTCGGCGTCAATGGCCAGCAAATCGTCGATGCCGGCCACCGCGCCGGGCAACACCCGGCTGAGCGTACCCTGGTTGACGGCATGGATCTGGTCGAAACGGATGTGGCCATTCAGGAATGCCGCCACCGCCACCTCGTTGGCGGCGTTCAACACCGCCGTGGTACCGGGGGCCGCGCGCAACGCCTGCCAAGCCAGGGCCAAGCCCGGGAAACGGTGGTGATCGGGCACCTCGAACGTCAGGGGTGCAATGCGGGTGAAATCCACCGGGCTGGCGCCCGAGGCGATGCGCTCGGGCCACGACAGGCCGTAGGCAATGGGCCCCCGCATGTCGGGCGTGCCCAGCTGTGCCACGATGGACGCATCCTGAAACTGCACCATGGAGTGAATCACGCTTTGCGGGTGAATGACCACCTCGATTTGCTCGGGCGCCACGTCAAACAGGTAACGCGCTTCAATCACCTCCAGCGCCTTGTTCATCATGGTGGCGGAGTCCACCGAGATTTTGCGCCCCATCACCCAATTGGGGTGTGCACAGGCTTCGTCGGGCGTGACCTGTGACAACGTGTCCAGCGGGCGCTGCCGAAACGGCCCGCCCGAGGCCGTGAGGATGATCTTTTGCACCCGCCGTGCCCATGTGCTGCGGTCGTCCGGCAAGGACTGGAACACCGCTGAATGCTCGCTGTCGATGGGCAGCAGCGTGGCACCACCCTCGGCCACGGCGCGCATGAAGCAGTCCCCCCCCACCACCAAGGCTTCTTTGTTGGCGAGCATGATCTTCTTGCCCGCCCGCGCCGCCGCCATGCACGACGGCAGCCCCGCTGCCCCCACGATGGCGGCCATCACGCTGTGCACCCGCTGGTCGCTGGCCACGTCGCACAGCGCCTGCGGGCCAGACAACACCTGGGTGCCCAGGCCGGTGGCGCGGACTTTTTCGGCCAGCGCCTCGGCATGCGGCGCGCTGGCCATGACCGCGAACCGGGGGTGGTGCTGTTGAACCTGCTGCAGCATCGCGTCCACCTGCGTGGCGGCGCTGAGCGCAAACAATTCAAAACGCTCGGGGTGACGGGCCATCACGTCCAGCGTGCTGGTGCCGATGGACCCCGTGGAGCCCAGCACCGTCACCACTTGCCTGCGGGTGCTCATGGCGATGGTGCTCCCAACGGCAGAAAACAATAAATATCAATCAAAATGGCATCCAGCGCTTATATGCGTTAAATAGTTAGCTATGAAAATAAAACAGGCCCGCATCCACCCTGGCACGGGCGGATGCGGCGAAGGCGGTCAGACACTCACCAGCAGCATCACCATGGGCAACACCGGCAGCAAGGCGTCCACCCGATCGAGCACACCGCCGTGACCGGGCAGCAGGTTGCTCGAGTCCTTGAAACCCGCGCTGCGCTTGACCAGCGATTCGACCAGATCACCCACCACACTCATGGCGGTCAGGATCAACAGCCCCAGCCAGCCCATCACGGGGTGTGCCACCAACAACTGGGTGAACACGCTGGGAGAGTCCAGGGCCTGACTGGCGTCAGCCCAGCGCCACACCAGTGCCACCACGGCCACCCCCATGGCGCCCGTGTACACGCCAGCCCAGCTTTTACCGGGACTGATGGCTGGCGCCAATTTGCGCCGGCCAAAGGCCTTGCCACCGAAGTAGGCAAAGACATCGGCCGCCCACACCAGGAAAAAAGCCGACAACAAAAAATTGATGCCCACCGTGCGCAGCTGGGCCATGGCCACCCAGGCAAACGCCAGCGCCACAAAGCCCACCGGCAGCCGCAGCCCCGCGGGCAACGCGCCCCAGCCGACCACGCCCCGGCGCAGCAGCAAGGCCCCGCCCAGCACCCACACCAGCGTGGGCAACCACCACACCCAGGGCGGCAGGTCCAAACCCCAACCCAACCAAAGGGCCAGCATGACTGCCCCGAATGCCACACCACCCGCCACAGCCTGCCTCGCCGCCCAGCCATTCAAACGCCCCCACTCCCAGGCCCCCGCCGACACCATGGCCAGAGAAAACGCCATGAAGGGCTCTGGTTGTGCGTGGAACAACAGTGGCAACAAAACGGCCAACAACACCAGGGCGGTGACAACACGTTGCTTGAGCATCAGCGGTTTTCCTCGGGCGTTGGGGCCGTGGCGGCGTTGATCTGTTCCGAGGTCAGCCCAAACCGACGTTCGCGGCGCTGGTAGGCGGCCAAGGCAGATTCCAGCTCCGACGGACCAAAATCGGGCCACAGCGCTTGGGAGAAATAAAACTCGGCATAAGCCATTTGCCAAATCAGGAAATTGCTGACCCGCATTTCGCCCCCGGTGCGGATGAACAAATCGGGGTCAGGCACGTGGGCCAACGCCAGGTGTTGGGCCAGGTTCTGTTCGGTGATGGGCAGCCCCTGTGCCTGAACCTGGGCAGCGGCCTGGACAATGTCCCAACGCCCGCCGTAGTTGAAGCACACGTTGAGCACCAAACGGGTGTTGTGTGCGGTGAGCGCCTGGGCCTTTTCCAGCCCCTCCGTGACCCGGGGTGACAAGCGGCTTTTGTCACCGGGAAAGTGAATCTGCACGCCCTGCTGGTGCAGCCCGGACACCTCACGCGACAGCGCCAGGGCCATCAACTCCATCAGTCCCGACACCTCGTCGGCGGGCCTGGCCCAGTTTTCGGACGAAAAGGCAAACACACTGAGCACCTGGATGCCAGCATCCAGGCAGGCCTTGACGGTGCGCCTCAGCGCCTCGACACCCTGCTTGTGACCCGCCACCCGCGGCAAAAAACGCTTTTTGGCCCAGCGGCCATTGCCATCCATGACGATGGCCACGTGGTGCGGGGTGGCGATGGACCCCTGTGAACTCAGGGGTTCAGCCATGCGACGGCATGCCCAGTGTGTGGTTCACAGGGTCAGACTGCCATGATGTCTTGTTCTTTGGCGGCCACCAGCTTGTCCACCTCGGCGATGCAGCGATCGGTGAGCTTTTGCACCTCGTCCTGGGTGCGACGCTCGTCGTCTTCGGAAGCCAGCTTGTCCTTGACCAGCTTCTTGACCGATTCGTTGGCGTCACGGCGCAGGTTGCGGATGGCGATCTTGGCGTTTTCGCCCTCGCCACGCACCACCTTGGTCAACTCCTTGCGGCGCTCTTCCGTCATGGCCGGCAGCGGGACGCGGATGAGGTCGCCCTGGCTGGCGGGGTTCAACCCCAAATCGGATTCACGGATGGCCTTTTCAATCTTGGCACCCATGTTTTTTTCCCAAGGAGAGACCCCGATGGTGCGCGAATCCAGCAACGCGAGGTTGGCCACCTGGGAGATGGGCACCATGGAGCCGTAGTAGTCCACGTGCACGGTGTCCAGAATGGCGGGGTTGGCCCGCCCGGTGCGAACACGGGTCAATCCGTTGCGGAAAGCCTCGATGGACTGCAGCATTTTGTGCTCAGTACCAGCCTTGATGTCAGCGATGCTCATGTGTGTTTCTCCATGTCAGCAGGTCAAACGTGCACCAATGTGCCTTCATCGGCCCCCAGCACCACACGGCGCAGGGCACCGTGCTTGAAGATGCTGAACACCTTGATGGGCAACTTCTGATCCCGGCACAGCGCAAACGCCGTGGCATCCATGACCTGGAGATTCTTGGCCATGGCTTCGTCAAACGTGATGGACGAATACAGCGTGGCGGTGGGGTCTTTTTTGGGGTCGGCGGTGTACACCCCGTCCACTTTGGTGGCCTTGAGCACCACCTCGGCACCGATTTCGGCGCCGCGCAGGGCCGCTGCCGTGTCGGTGGTGAAAAACGGATTGCCCGTACCGGCGGCAAATATCACCACCTTGCCCTCTTCCAGGTACTGCAGGGCCTTGGGCCGCACATAGGGCTCCACCACCTGCTCAATGGAAATGGCGGACATCACACGGGCAACCAGCCCAGCCTTGTCCATGGTGTCGGCCAGGGCCAGTGAATTCATCACCGTGGCCAACATGCCCATGTAGTCGGCCGTGGCCCTGTCCATGCCCACCGATCCACCGGCCACCCCACGGAAAATGTTGCCGCCGCCGATGACCACCGCCACCTGGACACCCAAGCGCGTGACATCGGCAATTTCCTCGACCATGCGCACGATGGTCGCCCGGTTGATGCCGAAGGCATCGTCGCCCATCAGGGCTTCACCGGAGAGTTTCAGCAGTATCCGTTTGTAGGCAGGCATAAATGTGCAGAGATGGTTGAACAAAGGGTCAGGCCTGTGCAGGCCGGCACCCGCCCACCCGATCGGGCGGTGGCAGGTGCCTGAACCCCATCAGGCCCCTTGGGCTGCGGCCACTTGGGCGGCCACTTCAGCAGCGAAGTCGTCCACTTTCTTCTCGATGCCTTCGCCAACCACGTACATGGTAAAGCCCTTGACCGTGGTGTTGACGGACTTCAGCATCTGCTCGACGGTCTGCTTGTCGTTTTTCACAAAGGTCTGGTTGAACAGGCTGACCTCTTTGAGGTATTTCTGAACCGCGCCTTCGATCATTTTGGCGGCGATGTCGGCTGGCTTGCCGGACTCAGCGGCCTTGGCAGTGGCCACGGAACGCTCGCGCTCCACCAGTTCGGCGGGCACTTCGGCGCTGGACAGGGACACGGGCTTCATGGCCGCGATGTGCATGGCCACGTCTTTGGCCGCCACGTCGTCGCCTTCGTACTCCACCATCACGCCGATGCGGGTGCCGTGCAGGTAACTGGCCAGCTTGCCACCATTGGCATAGCGCTGGAAGCGGCGGATGCTCATGTTTTCGCCGATCTTGCCAATCAGGCCCTTGCGGACGTCTTCCACTGTGGGGCCAAAGCCTTCTGCGCTCAGGGGCAAGGCAGCAACGGCCGCGAGGTCAGCAGGGTTGTGCACGGCAATCAGCTCGGCGATGGCCTTGCTCATGGCCAGGAAGCTGTCGTTCTTGGTCACGAAGTCGGTTTCACAGTTGATTTCAACCAGTGCGCCCACGGTGCCAGCCACATGCGCGGCGACCACACCCTCAGCGGTCACGCGGCTGGCGGCCTTGCCGGCTTTGCTGCCGAGCTTGACACGCAGAATTTCTTCTGCTTTTTCCATGTTGCCCTCGGCTTCGGTCAGGGCTTTTTTGCACTCCATCATGGGAGCGTCGGTTTTGGCGCGCAGTTCGGCGACCATGCTTGCGGTAATAGCCATTGAATTTCTCCAGAAATGGGCAGTGTCACTGCCGCTCAGTTGTGAAAAAGGGGCCACATGAGCCCCTGATTGGTCAGCGAGGGCAGCTTAAGCAGCCGATTCTTCGCTGACTTCAACGAACTCATCGCCGCTGTCGGCGGACACGGCCTTGACCACATCGTTCACGGCGTTGGCACGGCCTTCGAGGATGGCATCCGCGATGCCACGGGCGTACAGCTCAACCGCTTTGGCCGAGTCGTCGTTGCCGGGGATGACGTAGTCGATGCCTTCGGGTGAATGGTTGGTGTCCACCACGCCGACCAGCGGAATGCCCAGCTTGCGGGCTTCTGCGATGGCGATTTTGTGGAAACCCACGTCGATCACAAAGATGGCGTCTGGCAATGCGGGCATGTCCTGGATGCCGCCGATGTCTTTTTCGAGCTTTTCCATCTCACGTGTGAACGTGAGTTGTTCTTTTTTGCTCATGTGGTCCAGACCCACTTCCAACTGGGCTTGCATTTCTTTCAGGCGCTTGATGGATGTCTTGACCGTCTTGAAGTTGGTCAACATGCCACCCAGCCAGCGCTGGCTGACGTAGGGCACACCGGCACGGGTGGCTTCAGCCACCACGATGTCACGGGCCTGGCGCTTGGTGCCCACCATGAGGATGGTGCCGCGGTTGGCCGTCAGCTGACGGACAAACTTGGCAGCATCTTCAAACATCGGCAACGTCTTTTCGAGGTTGACGATGTGAATTTTGTTGCGGTGGCCGAAGATGTAGGGGGCCATCTTGGGGTTCCAGAAGCGGGTCTGGTGGCCAAAATGGACACCGGCTTCCAGCATTTCGCGCATGGAGACTGACATGTGATTTCTCTCGGAGGTTGGTTCTTAAATCCAGGCCCGATCGGTGCCACGCGATCAACAATGCGCAGCACCGACACCTGAGTGGCTTGGTTTGGGATTGTTTTGGCGCCGCCACCGGAACCGGTCTGCGCTCACCAAAACCTGACGATTGTAGCAGTCATCGCCACCGCCCATGGTCATCGTCAGGCAGACCACCCGCCGCACGCGCGCTGGCAAAGCGCTCCCCTTCGCCAAGCGATGGTCCGCGTCTGCAACAATTCGACCCAAACGAATACCACTCTGAACGGAAACAATGTCTTTGAGCGTAGCGGTCATTGGCGCGGGGGTCGCAGGCTTGACCACCGCATGGGAGTTGCTGAATGATGGCCACCGGGTTGAACTGTTCGACACCAACAGCGGCATTGCCGAGGGCGCCAGCTTTGCCAGCAGCGGCTGCGTGGCGCCTGCGGCCCTGGCTGCCTGGGATTGGACCGGCCATGGCTTGGCGCCCGGTGGCGGCGGCATGCTGCCACCCCCTTGGGCACGCAACCTGGCGGGCATGGCTTGGCTGCGCCAGCGCAAACGCCAGCTCGCCACCGAACACCTGAATGCGGTGTTTGATGGCGCTCACGCGCTGGGCCAACTCACCGAGGAGCGGATCACCGCGTCGATGAAACAGTTGCACCATGAGGTGGAGTCCGCACAGGGTGTGCTGTTGTTGTTGAACTCAGACGAGGTGCGCAAAGGCATCCGCCCAGGGTTGGACCACCTCAAGCGCGCGGAGGTGCGGTTGTTTGAAATGGATGCCGGCAGCGCCCGCACCGCAGAGCCGGCCCTGAACGCGGATGTGCCATTGGCTGGTGCCATCGCCCTGCCCACCGATTTTGTGCTGAACGGACGCCAGTGGCTGGCGCTGCTGAAAACCGAAATTGTCCGCATGGGGGGGCTGGTTCACTTGAGGTCGCAGGTCAGCCAGTTGACTTCGGAGGGCCGATTCCAGGCCACCACCACGGGAAGCCAGCAGGCACAAGCCCACCAGTTTGATGCGGTGGTGGTCTGCGCCGGTCACGATGCCGCCAGGCTGCTCAAGCCCCTGGGAATGGCATGGCCGCTGATGGTGCTGAACCACTGCTCCGTGTCGGCGCCGGTGCGTGACCCCCTGAACGCACCCAACGGCGCCGTGATCGACGCGCAACAGCGTGTGACCATCACCCGCATGGGCCAGCGCATGCGCGCCAGCGCTGGTGAGCCCCTGATCCCCGGCAGCAATGCACAAGCGGTGTTCCGCCGCTTGTACCAAGTCATGGAAACATGGTTCCCTGGCGCCTCTCAACTGCACGGTGCCCATGCACTCGTTCAAACGTGGCAGGCCAGTTGCGCCCACACACCCGACGGCTTGCCACTGGTGGGGCGGACCTCACACCCCCGGATTTGGCTCAACACCGCCCATGGCAGTCGCGGCTGGACCCTGGGTCCCGGGTCATCCCGCCTGCTGGCCGACCTGATCACCAGACGCCCCACGAGTGGCCCCGTGGAGCGCTGCAGCCCGCAGCGCTTTGGCCGCACCACCTAGCCCGGCACCCACGCGAGGGACACCGCCATGCTGCACCGCATCACCACCGACCCGGCGCACGGTCTGCCGTCGGCGGCCCTGCCCCTGTACAGCACAGAAGCCATCCGCACCATGGAGCGCCACTTGGCCAAGTCGCTGCCGCCCCACACGTTGATGGCCAGGGCGGGCGCTTCGGTGGCGGCGCTGGCCAAGGCGGTGGCCCCCCACGCCAGAAGCATCTGGATCGCCTGTGGCCCCGGCAACAACGGCGGGGATGGACTGGTCGCAGCGGCATTGCTCCAGCCCTGGTGCCAGACCACCGGTGCCGAGCTGCTGGTCAGCTGGTGCGGGCAGGAAGAACAACTGCCGCCAGACGCACGTTTTGCGCTGGACATGGCCCGACGTGCGGGGGTTCAGTTTTCGTCACCGCCTGCGCACTGTGATGTGGCCATCGATGCACTCCTGGGCATTGGCGCACGCGCCCGCGACAACGCGCAGCCATCCGATCAGCAACGGTTGTTGGCCCACTGGTCTGCCCACTTGCGGCAGTGCGCCCCCACCCTGCTGTGCGTGGACATCCCCTCCGGCATGGATGCAGAGACCGGAACAAATACAATAGCTATAACCACATCAAATACAAGCGCTAGAAGCACTTTTTGCTTGACGTTCATCGGGTTGAAGCCCGGACTCTTCACCGCAGCAGGTCGGGAGCAGTCCGGTCAAGTGTGGCTGGACGACTTGGGCTGGCAGGCGCTTCCCCGTCGGCCAGCGGTGGAACAGCCCGCGCCCATGGCGTGGCTCGGATGCCCCACGCCACCACCCGCCACCCTGCCCCGCCACCACCGCCACAACACCCACAAAGGCGACTTCGGGGACGTTTGGGTATTGGGGGGCCAAGGCCTGCACCCCAGCGGGGCGGGCATGGCCGGTGCAGCATTGCTCGCCGCCACGGCAGCGTTGCATGCGGGCGCTGGCCGCGTGTGGGTGGCCATGCTGGATTCGGCGTGTCCCAGCTGGGACCCCACACAACCCGAACTCATGCTGCGTGCGGCCCACCACCTGCTGGGCCCCGAGCCCCTGCCCAGTGGCACCTGGGTGGGCGGCTGTGGCGGCGGTGAGGCCATCGTGCCCCACCTGCCCAAACTCTTGACGCAAGCCCGCGCGCTGGTGCTGGATGCCGACGCCCTCAACGCCGTGGCCAGGCGTCCCGATCTGCAGGCGCTGCTCACATCACGGCGGACGAACGGCCTGCCCACGGTCTTGACCCCGCACCCCCTGGAGGCGGCCCGGCTGTTGGGCACGGACACCGCCCACATCCAAAACCACCGGCTGGCCGCTGCCCGCCAACTGGCAACCACCTACCAGTGCGTGTGTGTGCTCAAAGGCAGTGGCACTGTGTTGGCCACCCCCTCGGGCATGGTGTGCATCAACGCCAGCGGCAACGCCCGCCTGTCCACGGCCGGAACCGGCGATGTGCTGGCGGGCATGCTGGGGACCGCCCTGGCCGGCGCCGCCCGGGGGCCCGCTCCCCAAGACGTGGCACTGCGGCCAGCGTCGTTCGACACATGGCTGGACGACACCGTCTTGCCCGTGGTGGCCAGCGCCGTGTACGGGCATGGCCTGGCGGCCGACCGGTGGCCCCCCGGCGAGACGCTGACGGCAGGGGCTCTGGCCCGTCGGATCAGCCCAACACCATCAGCCCCACCTGCAGCAGCAGCAGCAGCACCAAGGGCGACAGATCCACCCCACCCACCAGGGGAATGATCCGCTGTATGGGGCGCAGCAGGGGCGCCAGCAATCGCGCCAACCACTGCTGAACGGGTGCGTGCGGCTGCACCCAGGACAGCACCGCATACAGCAACACCAACAGCAGCAAGCCTTGGATGGCGGCCCTCAGCAAGAGTTGAACCGCCAGGCCAAGCCAGGCGGGCAGTAACCACGCACCCTCCCAGGGGGCGGACATGCGGCCATGCCCACCCATCTGCCCCCACAGCGCCATCAGCAGCCCAGCGTGCAGCAACACCAACAAGAGCGCCGCCAACCCACTCGCCAGGTCCCATCGGGAGCGTTGCCATGCGGTGGGCAAGGTGCGCCGCAACGGCATGACCAGCCAGTTGGTCACCGCCATGATGAAAGGGCCGGGCTGCTCGTACATGCCGATTCGCCGCCCGTTCAACCACGCCCGCAACAGCGCAGCACACACCAGGACAAAAAACACGGTGTCCAGCAAAAAAACCAAAACGTGCATGACTCGTCCTTTCCCACCGGTCAGCGACGTGGCTTCTTGGTTTTGTTGCGGGCCGCCCCACGGTCACCGGACTTACCCGCCTTGGAAGCACCCTTGCGTGGGGACTTCACCGCGTCCCCGCGCTCCAGAGCTGCAGGTGCCCTGCCAGACGGGCTTCGCGACGATGCACTGGTTTTGCTCTGTCGTCCAGGTTTGCCCGTCGCCCCTTCTGAGCCAGACGACCTGTCCCTTGGGCCCGGAGCGCCGCTGCCTTGCTCACCGTCGTGCACCAACCGGAAATCGATGCGCCGCCCGTCCAGGTCCACGCGGCTGACCTGCACGTTGACCCGGGTACCGAGCTGGTAGCGGATGCCGGTTCGTTCTCCGCGCAGGTCCTGGCGCGCCTCATCAAAACGGAAATACTCGCCACCCAATTCAGTGATGTGGACCAGTCCTTCGACAAACATGGCATCCAGTGTGACGAACAGGCCAAAGCTGGTGACCGAGGTCACCACCCCGCTGTACTCCTCGCCCAGGTGCTCGCGCATGTATTTGCATTTGAGCCACGCCTCCACATCGCGACTGGCCTCATCGGCCCGTCGCTCATTGGCACTGCAATGCAGCCCGGCCGCCTGCCAGGCCAGTGCGTCGGCAGTGGGTTTGGCCGCGCGTTCTGGCTCTGTACCCCGTTTGCGGTCGGCCAGTCGCTTGCTCAGCTTGGCGTGGGCTTCCCCCGGAGTGGGCAGTTTGGGCAGCTGGTATCGGCCGTCTTTCAAGATGGACTTGATGACCCGGTGCACCAGCAGGTCGGGGTAGCGGCGGATGGGGCTGGTGAAGTGCGTGTAGGCGTCAAACGCCAAGCCGAAATGGCCGCTGTTGTGTGGCGTGTAGATGGCTTGCTGCATGGAACGCAGCAACATGGTGTGGATTTGCTGCGCATCGGGCCGGTCTTTGGACACCTGCGCAATTTGCTGAAACTCCCCGGGCGTGGGGTGGTCGCTGATGGTTTTGGGCACGCCCATGACCTTGAGGTAATTGCGCAGGATCTCCTGCTTCTCAGGCGTGGGCCCTTCGTGCACCCGGTACAGGCCGGGCTGCTTGCCCTGGGCAATGAACTCGGCAGAACACACGTTGGCCGCCAGCATCGCCTCTTCGATGAGCTTGTGGGCGTCGTTGCGCGTGCGCGGCACAATTTTTTCGATCCGGCCAAATTCGTCACAGACGATCTGGGTTTCCGTGGTCTCAAAGTCCACCGCACCCCTCGCCTGCCGGGCCTGGAGCAGCGCGCGGTACACATCGTGCAGGCACACCAGGTGCGGCACCAGGGCCTTGCGGTTGCTGGCCTCTGGTCCACGGGTGTTGGACAGGATGGCTGCCACCTCGGTGTAAGTGAATCGCGCGTGGCTGAACATCACCGCCGGGTAAAACTGATAAGCGTGGATCTCCCCCTTGGCGTTGATCAGCATGTCACACACCATGCACAACCGCTCCACATCGGGGTTCAGGGAACACAAGCCGTTGGAGAGTTTCTCGGGCAACATGGGTATGACCCTGCGCGGGAAATACACACTGGTGGCGCGGTCGTAGGCGTCCACGTCGATGGCTGAGCCGTTCTCCACATAGTGGCTGACGTCGGCAATGGCCACCAACAGGCGCCAGCCTTTGCCTCGCCCCACCTTGGCGGGTTCGGCGTAAACGGCGTCGTCAAAGTCGCGGGCATCTTCACCGTCAATGGTGACCAGCGGCACGTCGGTCAGGTCCACACGGTTCAACCGGTCTTTGGGCATGACACGGTCTGGCAACGCCCGTGCCTGTGCCAGGGCGGCATCCGAAAACACATGGGGTACGCCGTATTTGCGCACCGCAATTTCAATTTCCATGCCCGGGTCGTCCACCTCCCCCAGTACCTCACTCACCCGCCCCACAGGCTGGCCGTACAGCGAGGGAGGCTCGGTCAACTCCACCACCACCACTTGACCGGCCTTGGCCGACGCCAATCCGCCTTTGGGAATGAGGATGTCCTGGCCGTAACGCTTGTCCTCGGGGGCCACCAGCCAGGCACCCCCCTCCTGCAGCAACCGTCCGATGATGGGCGTGGCTGAGCGCGCCAGTATTTCGGTCACGCGACCTTCGGGGCGACCCCGTCGGTCGGTGCGGATGATCTGCACCTTGACCCGGTCTTTGTGGAGCACCGCCCGCATTTCATTGGGGGCGAGGTAGATGTCCCCGGTTTGCTCGTCCCTCGACACAAAACCGTGCCCGTCACGGTGACCAAGCACCGTGCCTTCAAATTCATCAGTGAGTTTTTTTGTTTCTTGCATATTCAGTGTTATACTCTAGGCTTTCCTGAAGAGCCCAGGTGGCGGAATTGGTAGACGCACTAGTTTCAGGTACTAGCGCTGCGAGGCGTGGAGGTTCGAGTCCTCTCTTGGGCACCAAGTTTAAAGGCCAGCAATCGTTTAGATTGCTGGCCTTTTTTACGTTCTGGCCAGCAACCATTGGGAAATGAGCTGACGCGATGACCAGCTCGGCATGAACGGAAATTGGGAATTTGCGCAATGGCGCCATCATGGCACCTGGGCCCTGCGCGAGGGCGACCGGCTCAAACCGGCAATGCCACAAGGTCGTGACCCTCGGCACCCACCACTCGGGCTTTGGTGAATTCACCGACCTTCAGTGTCTTGCTGATTTTTTGTGGCGGCAACAGCCGGACCACGCCATCGATTTCAGGCGCATCCGCATAACTTCTGCCGATGCCACCCTTTTTACCCATTCCAGGCGCGGCATCCACCAGCACTTGCAGGGTAGCACCCACCCGCTTTTGCAGCTTGGCGGTGGAGATTGACTCCGCCACGGCCATGAACCGCGCCCGCCGCTCTTCACGCAGGGCTGCTGGCAACATGCCCGGAATGTCGTTGGCTGTCGCCCCCTTGACGGGGGAATAGGCAAAGCAACCAGCCCGGTCAATCTGCGCCTCGGACAAAAACGTCAGCAGGTGCTCGAACTCAGCTTCGGTTTCACCCGGAAAACCCGCGATGAACGTGCTCCGGATGACCACATCCGGGCACATGTCGCGCCAACGGAGCAAACGCTCCAGATTTTTCTCGCCGCTGGCGGGACGCTTCATGCGTTTGAGCACATCGGGGTGACTGTGCTGAAACGGCACGTCCAGGTAGGGCAGGCACAGACCTTCCGCCATGAGCGGAATGATGTCGTCCACATGGGGATACGGGTACACGTAGTGCAAACGCACCCAGGCGCCGTGGGCACGCGCCAGCACCCCCAACTCCCGAACCAAATCCAGCAGTTTGGACTTGACAGGCCGACCATTCCAGAAACCTGTGCGGTACTGCACATCCACACCGTAGGCGGAGGTGTCTTGACTGACCACCAGCAGCTCTTTCACCCCACCTTCAAACAGACGAGCGGCCTCCGCCAACACGTCGCCCACGGGTCGGCTGACCAAATCACCCCGCATGGAAGGGATGATGCAGAACGTGCACCGGTGGTTGCAGCCTTCGCTGATTTTGAGGTACGCGTAGTGCTTGGGCGTGAGCTTGATGCCTTGTGGCGGCACCAGGTCCAAAAAAGGGTCGTGCAACTTGGGCAGATGCCGGTGCACCGCGTCCATCACCTCCTGGGTGGCATGCGGACCCGTCACGGCCAACACCGACGGGTGGATATCGGACACCAGGTTGCTGCCGTTGTCCGACTGGCGTGCGCCCAGGCATCCGGTGACGATCACTTTGCCGTTTTCAGCCAGCGCCTCGCCGATGGTGTCCAGACTCTCTTTCACTGCATCGTCAATGAAGCCGCAGGTGTTGACGATCACCAGGTCTGCCCCCTGGAAGGTCTTGGACGTCTGGTAACCCTCGGCACTCAGTTGGGTGAGGATGAGTTCGGAGTCGGTCAATGCCTTGGGGCAGCCGAGGCTGACAAAACCGACCTTGGGGGCGTGGCCCGCCTGCTCTGCGATGGGTGAATTCACGGTGTGTCTGTTGGATGCGCGGGCTCAACCCTGGCGCTTGATGCCCATGGCGCTCAACATTTGCTCGCTGCTGCGCTGCATTTGTTCCTGCACCTGTTCAAAGGCGGTTTTGGATTGCTCCATGTAGGTGCCCATCATGGTTTGCATGACAGGCCCCTGGATGCTGAGAAACTGGTTCCAGGCCTCGGGCGTCATGCCTTTGGGCTGCGCGGCCACCTTCTGCTGCATTTCCATGAACACTTGCATGTTCTTTTCAAGGTAGGCCCCCACAAACCCCTGCATGGCATGGCCATAAAAACGGATGATATTGGCCAAAATTTGTTCGGTGAACAGCGGCACACCAGCCGTTTCTTCTTCCAGGATGATTTGCAGCAGGATGCTGCGCGTCAGGTCATCACCCGATTTTGCGTCGAGGACCACAAACGGCTCCGCATCCATCACCAGGCTTTTGACTTCGGCCAACGTGATGTAGGCGGAGGTGTCGGTGTCGTACAGCCGCCGGTTGGGGTATTTTTTGATCACCCGAGGACTGGGTGCAGCACCGGGGAGGGACGACTTGCCGTCAGGATTGGATTTGTGCACGGAGTTAACCTTGAGAGACAGACTGCCACGCAGCCCATTCGCCCAATCGGTTAGGAGACCGTTGGTCCCTGACTAGCGTGCATTTTCTGGGGATTGCCATGCATGGTGTTGCATGCAGAAGATGTTGGTAGGCGCGATTGGACTCGAACCAACGACCCCCACCATGTCAAGGTGGTGCTCTAACCAGCTGAGCTACGCGCCTACATCTGTTCGAAGCTCGAATTATAGTGCGAAACAGGCCGCCTTTTCAAGACGCGCCAAAACTCTTTGCAAATTCTTCGCCGCCCATCCCAGGGCGGCGTCATTCATCTGCGGCGGGCACGGCTGACGCCTTCCACCTCCGTCATGGTGGACAGCACCCGGTTCAGGCGCGAGGCATCGGACACCTCCACCGTGAACGTCATCAGCGCCACACCCTTGACCGATTGGGTTTGCACCCCGATGACGTTGATTTTTTCACGGGCAAACACATCGGAGATGTCGCGCAGCAGCCCTTGCCGGTCGCGGGCTTCCAGGGCCACATCCACGGGGTAGTAAGCGGAATCGGTGGCCTTGGCCCCCCGCCACTGCACGGCAATCACCCGGTCCGGGTGGGTCCGGCTGATGTAGCGGAAATCGGCGCAATCGTGGCGGTGAATGCTCACCCCCTTGCCCTTGGTCACGAAGCCTCCGATGGCATCGGGCGGTGCTGGTTTGCAGCACTTGGCCAGTTGGGTGAGCATGGAGTCCACGCCCACCACCAACACATGACTGCCCTTGAACTTGTCACTTTGGCGCGTTTTGCGCACGAACGGCAACTCGTCTTCCTCGGCGGGCGTGGGCTCGGGTGGGGAAAGCTGGCTTTCAATCGCCCGCAACGAAAGTTCGTCCTTGCCCACCACCTCAAACAGCTGGTTGCTGGATGAAAAGCCCATCTGCATGGCCAGGTCGTCCAGGCTGAGCGAGGTTTTGCCTTCCCGCTGCAGGAGCTTCTCGATGGCTTCGCGGCCCCGGGCGATGGTGGCCTCGATGGCCAGCCCGTTGAACCACGCCCTGACCTTGGCCCTGGCCCTGGGACTGACGAGGTAACCCAGCTCGGTGTTCAGCCAGTCGCGCGAAGGCCCGCCCTCTTTGGCCGCCACAATTTCCACGGTTTGCCCGTTTTGCAATGGGGTGCTGAGGGTGACCATGGCCCCATCCACCTTGGCCCCACGGCAGCGGTGCCCCAGCGAGGTGTGCACGGTGTAGGCGAAATCGACGGGCGTCGCCCCTTTGGGCAGCTCAACGATGGCGGCATCGGGTGTGAGCACGTAAATGCGGTCATCAAACAGGGCCTGCGTTTCGCCACTGAGGTCCCGCTCCCAGGCCAGCAACTGGCGCAGCACCGCGATCTTGGCGTCGTATTCCGACGACGCCGATACCCCGGCATACCCCTTGGCCCCCGCCTCCTTGTAGGCCCAGTGTGCGGCCACACCGTGCTCGGCATGTTCGTGCATGGCCTCCGTGCGGATCTGGATTTCAATGGCACGGCCCTCGTCATCCCGCACCACGGTGTGCAACGACTGGTAGCCATTGGGCTTGGGGTTGGCGATGTAGTCGTCGAACTCCTCGGCAACGGGGTGAAAACGGTCGTTCACCCAGGCCAGGACGGCGTAACAGGCGTCCACGCTGTCCACAATGACCCGCAAAGCCCGGATGTCGAACACCTGTTCAAAGTCCAGCCCTTTGCCACGCATTTTTTTGGCAATGCTGTAGATGTGCTTGGGCCTGCCCTGAACCTGGGCGCGCACCCCCATGGCCTGTATGGATTGCTCCAGCGAGTCCCGCAATTCGGCCATGTAAATTTCGCGGCCCGAACGCTTCTCGTCCAACCAGCGGGCGATCTGCTTGTAGGTGTCGGGCTCCAGAAACCGGAAGGCCAGATCCTCCATTTCCCATTTGATTTGCCAGATGCCCAAACGGTTGGCCAACGGGGCAAAGACGTGCAACGCGTCCCACGCGAGGCCATCGGGCGGGGTTTGTTTGCTGGCGGCGAAATACCGCAGGGTTTGCAGCCGGGAGGCCAGACGCAGCATCACCACACGCAGGTCACGCGAGAACGCCAGCAACATCTTGCGCACGTTTTCCGTCTGATTCGCCGCCAGCTCAGACACCGGCGCCTTGCTGGGCGAGGGCGCGCCAGGCAGCGTCTCTGCCTTTTCGCGCTCCAGCCTGGCCTGGCTGGCCTTGAGCCGGGTTTGGCGCTGCAACTGAATGAGCTTGGACGTCTCCTGGGCCAAGTCGGCAAAGTGCGTGCCAAAGGCTTTGGCGATCAATTCCTGCGGCTTGTTCAGGTGCTCCCAGGCATACACCAGGTAACAAGCGGCCTGCATGGCCTCTGACCCCCCGATGTCCGCCAGGATAGCGGCCACGGCATCGGCGTGGTCGAGGATGTTTTCGCCGGTGTCCAGTTCGGCGGCGGCCAACAGGGGCTCAGCCATCGAACGGGCGCGGGCAATGCCGTTGACGGCCACGGGCAGGCTGTGTGCGGTGGCCGCCACAATCAGGGCCGTGGGCGCAGGCGCCGAAGCCTCCAGCGGGTGCGTGCTCTCTGTGGTGCCGTCGGGTGGGCTCATTCGCTGGCCATCAAAAAATCGGCGACCACATCGACCTGCCCCTGTCTCACCAGTGTGGGCGCGTGACCCACCCCCGGAAACTCCACCAACCGGACTTTGGGGCCGCGCTGCGTCATGGCCTGCGCCGTGGCCGCACTCAGCAAATCCGAATCGGCGCCGCGCAGCAGGAGTGTGGGTTGGGTGATGTGGTCAAACAACTGCCACAGCGCAGCCTCGCCCTGGCTGGCAGCGGCCTGCGCGGCATCCTCGGTCAGTGCCCTGAAAGGCACGGCCAAGGCGGGGTCGTAGTGCAAACGCCAGGCCTCGCCTTCCTGGCGCAACATGGGGGCTGACAAGGCCAGCCACTCAGCCGCTGTGTGGGGGCCGAAGCCTTCGGAAATGCGCTGCAAGTGGTCAGCCCCCGCCTGCACGCTGGCAAAGCGCTCGCCCAGCCCCAGGTAGGTGCCGATGCGCAGCAGGGCCGCCGCCTCGATGGCAGGCCCCACGTCATTGAGCACCAGGCGCCGCAGCCCCAGGCCCGGCTGGGCCGCCAGGGCCATGCCGATCAAGCCGCCCATGCTGGTGCCCACCCAGTCGATGGTGGTGGCACCTTGGGCGCGCAGCTGTGCCAGCAGGGCCACCATGTCGGCGCCATATGTGGGCAGCTGGTAGGCCATGGGATCGGCCAGCCAGTCGCTGTGTCCACGGCCCGCCACATCGGGGCACACCACGCGGGCGTGGGGCTGCAGCGCCCGGGCCAGCACGTCAAAGTCACGGCCCTGGCGGCTGAGCCCGTGCACGCACACGACCACATGGTCGGCCCTGCCCTGGCCAAGGGGCGCCCAGTCCCAGTAGGCCATGCGGCGGACGCCCTCCTCCGTGTCGGCGCTCCCCCATGGCCGGTGCCCCGCCTGCGGAGGAGAAGGGCAATCGACAAAACGGAGTTGGGGTGGGGTCAGCATGGGGGATGGGGTCCGGGATAATCTTTGGGCGCCGGGTTTGCTCGCAAGCCCACCTTCGCCTGAATGGGTAAATCGTAATGGAATCGGAGAACGTCTCATGCTGAAGAACAAAACCGCCCTGGTCACAGGATCCACCAGTGGCATCGGTCTGGGCATTGCCAAGGCACTGGCGAAGCAGGGTGCCAACATCATGCTCAATGGCTTTGGCGATGTGGAGGCCGCCAAAGCCGAAGTGGCCGCGCTGGGGGTGAAAGTGGGCTACCACGGTGCCGACATGAGCAAGCCCGCCGAGATCGAGGCCATGATGGCCGCCACCGCAGCGGAATTTGGCCGGGTCGACATTTTGGTGAACAACGCGGGCATCCAGCACGTGGCGCCGATTGAGGCCTTCCCGACCGAGCGCTGGGATGCCGTCATCGCCATCAACCTCACCAGCGCCTTCCACACCACACGGCTGGCGCTGCCCGCCATGCAGGCCGCCGGCTGGGGCCGCATCCTCAACGTGGCGTCGGTGCATGGCCTGGTGGCGTCTGCACAAAAGTCGGCCTACGTGGCAGCCAAGCACGGCATTGTGGGCCTGACCAAGGTCACCGCCCTGGAAAACGCCACCACCGGGGTGACCTGCAACGCCATTTGTCCCGGCTGGGTGCTGACCCCGCTGGTGCAAAAGCAGGTGGACGCCAAAGCCCAGGCCATGGGCATCAGCAACGAAGAGGCCAAGCGCGTGCTGTTGGCCGAAAAAGAGCCGTCCTTGCAGTTCACCACCCCTGAAGAGCTGGGCGAGCTGGCCGTGTTCTTCTGCTCCGCAGCGGCCAACAACGTGCGGGGCGTGGCCTGGCAGATGGACGGCGGCTGGACCGCTCAGTGAGCCCCCGGCAGCGGGGCCCCACCACCACGGTCACTTGAGGCGCACGCTGCCATTCACCGACAGCGCCACCTGTGACCGCCCCGCCTCGGCGGGCACGGCGGCTTCGCTCATGGCGCTGCGTGCCGCCATGGCCACCATGGGCCGTGGGCCGCCACCGGCGTGGTCCACCGCCCCCACATTCACCTGCAGCAACTGGTAGCCGCCAAAACCAAAAGCAGTGGCCACGGCCTGGGCCTTGGCCTTGAAACGGTCAATGGCCTGTGCCTGCAAGCTGGCCTCCAGCCCCGTGCGGGCAGCGGGGCTCAGCCCGAACGACACACCGTTGAGCGTCAGGGTCTGCACCTTGCCAGCCGTGTTGGTGATGCGCTCAAAATCTTTGCCCTCCAACGTCACCTCCACACTGCCTTGCCAGCCGTTGATCTTGCCGTCCCGGCCATGGCGGGGGTAGATGCTGAAGTTGCCGGTGCGCAGCACCATGCCCTCGGCCGAAACCGCTGGCTTGGCCACGGCCAACGCGGCCTCCAACGCCGCCTTGAGCTGGGTTTGCACCACAGGGGCATCCACCCCTTCCCGCGTGGTGCCCAGGCTCAGGGTCATCCAGTCCTGAGCCACCTCCACCGAGGCGGTGGCCGACAGGTTCACGCGGTTGCCCGGGTCAGACGAGGGATCTTGCGCGGAGGCAAAATTTGATAAAAAAATGGCTCCAGCGCTTATCAGTATTGCGTTCAGTGCTATCTTCATATTTGTCTCAATGAAAAAGGTTGATACCAGGCCAATGTGGTGTAAGCCCAGCGATGGGCCGTGCCACTGTGCCAGAACCTTCCCCGTTTGGCCGACGGAAACGGGCCACCCGCACCGGCTTTTGTGTAAGCGGATGTGTCCGCTGCCCCCATGGTGTTGGCCCTGCACGCCCGGTTGACCGGTTTCTGGGGCCAAAATGCCAGTTGACCACGCCCTGCACACTCCCCGCAGCCCATGCCCCACACCAACACCCCACCGAACCACTCGCCCGCACCACCTGCGCCCACCGCACGGGCCGACAAAGTGCTCATCGTGGACGACGACCAGCGCATCCGCGACCTGTTGCGCCGCTACCTGACGCAGGAAGGGTTTGTGGCCATCGTGGCCGACGGTGGCGCGGCCATGGACAAAATCATGCAGCGCGAGGGGGTGGACCTGATCGTGCTGGACCTGATGATGCCCGGCGAAGACGGCCTGGGCATCTGCCGGCGCCTGCGTGCGGCGGGTGACCGCACCCCCATCATCATGCTCACCGCCAAGGGCGACGAGATGGACCGCATCGTCGGGCTGGAGCTGGGCGCCGACGACTACCTGGCCAAGCCCTTCAACCCCCGCGAACTGCTGGCCCGCATCCACGCCGTGCTGCGGCGCAGGCCCCCCACCGAGATGCCGGGTGGCCCCTCGGCAGACGAAGGCGTGGCCCGCTTTGGCCCGTTCGAGCTGGACCTGGGCCAGCGCACCCTGCGCAAGGACGGCGCGGACATCGCCCTCACCACCGGTGAATTTGCCATGCTCAAGGCCCTGGTGCGCCACCCCCGCATCACGCTGTCGCGCGAACGGCTGGCGCAGCTCGCCCGGGGCCGGGAGTTTGAGGCGTTTGACCGCAGCCTGGACGTGCAGGTCAGCCGCTTGCGAAAAATGATTGAGACCGACCCCACCACCCCGCGCTACATCCAGACGGTGTGGGGCGTGGGCTACGTGTTTGTGCCCGACGAGCGCAGCGCATGAGCCTGTACTGGCGCACCTTCGGCTACCTGGTCCTGCTGCTGACGGGGTGCATCCTGGCGTGGGTGCAGACCTTTCGCTCGCTGGAGTTCGAGCCGCAGGCCCTGCAAAGCGCCCGCCAGGTGGCCTCGCTGGTCAACTTGACGCGCGCGGCGCTGGAACACGCCGATGCCATCAACCGGGTGTCGCTGGTGAAAACCCTGGCCGACGAAGAGCGGCTGCGCATTGCCCCGCGCGAACCCCAGGACAGCTTCAGCGGCTATGGCACCGACCCCCTGAGCCAGCGCGTGACCCACGAACTGGAACAGCGCCTGGGCCCAGGCACCATCGTGGCCCGCGAAGTGAACGGGTTCAATGGCCTGTGGGTGGCCTTCACCATGGACAAAGACAGCTACTGGCTGCTGCTGGATCCGCACCGCGTGGCCAGCATACAAAGCCGCACCTGGGTGATCTGGCTGGTCATAGCCGGGCTGCTTTCACTGGCCGGTGCCGCCCTGCTGGCCCGTTTGCTGAACCAGCCGCTGGCCGCGTTGTCGCGGGCCGCCGCCCAGGTGAGGGATGGCCACCTGGCCGACAGCCACCTGAACGAGCAGGTGTCCACGCCCGAAGTCCGCGCCGTCAACCAGGCCTTCAACCGCATGGCGCGGCAACTGGCCCAGGTGGACTCTGACCGACAACTCATGCTGGCGGGCATCTCCCACGACCTGCGCACCCCCCTGTCCCGGCTGCGGCTGGAAGCCGAAATGAGTGTGCCCGACCCCCAGTCCCGCCAAGACATGGTGGCCGACCTGGCCCAGGTGAACAGCATCATCGAAAAATTCCTGGACTACGCCCGCCCCACCCACACCCCCCTGCAGGCGGTGGACGTGGCCGAGGCCCTGCAGGCGGCCGTCAGCAGCCAACTGGCCCACCCGGGTGGTGGGCTGCACGCACAGGTGCACGCGCCCGCCGGCTTGCTCGCCCTGGCCGATCCGGTGGACCTGCTGCGCGTGTTCAACAACCTGCTGGAAAACGCCCAGCGCTATGGCCGCAGCCCACAGCCGGACGGCCAGCCCGGCCAGGCGCATGTGCACCTGCGCGCCCGGACGGAAGGCCCGTGGGTGTGCGTGGAGGTGAGCGACCAGGGGCCCGGCGTGGACGCCGCCACCCTCGCCCGCCTGACCCAGCCGTTTTTCAGGGGCGACCAGGCCCGCAGCCAGGCCAGTGGCGCTGGCCTGGGACTGGCGGTGGTGAAAAAAATGCTGGAGCGCATGGGTGGCGAGCTGGCGCTGAGCAGCACCACCGGCACCGCGTCGGCCTCAGGCCTGACGGCCCGCATCCGCCTGCGCGCTGCCTGAGGTCTGCACCAGCAGCACCACGGCCCGCGCCTCCATGCTCAGGCCCTGGCCGACAGGCCCCAGGCGTTCGGCGGTTTTGGCCTTCACGTTGACCTGGCTGGCCGCCACGCCCAGTACCCGGGCCACCGCGTCCACCATGCCCGGAATGTGGAGGGCCAGCTTGGGCGCCTGGGCCACCACGGTGCAGTCCAGGTTGAGCAGCTCAAACCCGGCGGCGCGCACACGGCGCATGGCCTCGGCCAGCAACACCGTGGACTGCGCCCCCTTGAAGCGTTCGTCGGTGTCGGGAAAATGGCGGCCGATGTCGCCCAGCGCGGCCGCGCCCAGCACCGCATCGGTCACGGCGTGCAGCAGCACATCGGCATCGGAGTGGCCCAGCAAGCCGTGCGTGTGCGGAATGTGCACCCCCCCCAGCACCAGGGCACGGCCGGGCACCAGGGCGTGGCAATCCCAACCCTCGCCCACCCGCAGCCCCTGCAGCAGGGCCAGCGCGGCATGGGCCGGGGTGGAGGGGAGCGTGGGGCTTGGCGGGGCACTCATGGCTGGCGCTCTTTCAGGATGGCCTCGGCCAGCGCAAAGTCTGGCGGGTAGGTGAGTTTGATGTTTTCGGGGCTGCCGGGCACCAGGCGGGGCTGGTAGCCCTGCTGTTCCATGGCACTGGATTCATCGGTGATGTGCGCCAGCCCCGTTCGCGCCGCGCTGACCATGGCTTGCAGCAAATCCCCATGGCGGAACATTTGCGGCGTCTGGGCCAGCCACTTGTCGTCGCGGGCCAGGGTGGTGCCCACGCGCCCGGCCACGGCTTGCTTCAGGGTGTCGGGCAAGGGGATGGCCAGCAGCCCCCCCACCGGGTCGACCCGGCAAACGTCCATGAGGGTGGAGATGTCCTGTGGGTGGACCAGGCAACGCGCCGCGTCGTGCACCATCACCCAATCGCCCGGGGCAGCCAGGCCATCGTCCTGCAGCTGCTGCAGGCTGTTGAGCACGGTCTGCGCCCGGCTGTCGCCCGCGCAGCGGCGCACATGCAGCCAGCCACCGGGTGTGGCCGCCTGCCGCTGCTGCACGGCGGGCAAGTGCGCAAAGCCCCCCGGCGGCAAGCCCTCGTGTGCGGACTCAAACCAGAAATCGTCCGGCGCAATGGCCAGTACCACGCCTTGCAGGCCGGGCACACGCGCCAGGGCGTTCAGTGTGTGGGCCAGCACGGGCAAGCCCGCCAGCAAACGGTACTGTTTGGGCGAAGCGCCACCGGCGCGCGAACCCTTGCCGCCACAGGGCACCACGGCCCACACGCGGTCAGGGGCGCCAGGGTGGTCGGGTGCGGGGTTGAAATCGACCTTGGTCATCGTGTGCACTTGTGCATGGGTTACATCTGTGTGGGCGTGATTGTGAACGCAGACGCCGGGAACCACCCCGGCCCGTGGTCATCTGTCACTGCATGCCTTTCCCGTTTCGGCGGGGCGCACCGTGCCACACTGGTGCCCCGGTTGGCCGTACCCCGTTCCCCTTGGCCGCAGCGCCCCCAGTTCAGATGCCCCAGACCATCCACCACCCCCTTCGCCCAGACACCACCTCCTGCCCGCCGCATGGCCCTGACGGCCCCATCCCGTTCAGCCGGCGGCGTTGGCTGGGCGGCTCGCTGTCGGCGCTGGTGGCCAGCGCGGCGTGGGTGGTGGGCGGCGCGGCTTCGTCCGTGTTCGCCCAAACACCACCGCCCGCGCCCGCGCGGCGCACCGGCAAACTGCTGATCGTGGGCGGCGCGGAAGACCGGTTGCAAGACCGCGTCATTCTGCGCAAGTTCGTGGCGCTGTGCGGTGGCCCCATGGCCCGCATCCTGGTATGCACCGCGGCCAGCGGCGACCCGGCGGCCTCCTGGGCAGGCTACCAGCCGGTGTTTCAGTCGCTGGGCGTGCAGCTGGTGGAACACCTGGCACTGACCAGCCCCGAGGATGCCAACGACCCCGCCCGGGTGGACCAAATTTTGCAGGCCGACGGCATCTGGCTGGGCGGTGGCGACCAGCGCCGCCTGATGGCCACGCTGTGGGAGAGCGAAGCCGCCCGCGCCATGCACCTGGCCTTCCACTTGCGCGGTGCCAGCATTGGTGGCACCAGCGCCGGGGCAGCGGCGCTGTCGCGCCAGATGCTGGCCATTGGCGAGGCGGCCGTGCGGCCCGAGAAAGACCTCGTCAGCGTGGACATCGGGCTGGGCTTTGTGTCCCGCGCCATCGTGGACCAGCACTTTTCCGAGCGGGGCCGCCTGGGTCGCCTGCTGTCGGCCATGGCCCAGCGCCCCGACCTGCTGGGCGTGGGGGTGGACGAAGACACCGCCCTGCTCATCGAGCGCGGCCGGGGGGTGGAGGTGCTGGGGGCGGGCAACGTCACCCTGGTGGACGGGCGCCACATGGCGACCAACTTCAAAGACCTGGGGCCCAATGAGCGCCTGGAAATGCTGGGCGTGCAGTTGCACCTGCTGCCCGCTGGCAGCAGCTACACCGTGGGGCCGGACGCCACGCCCGGGCACCCCTTGCCCAGCGCCTTGAAAGAAGCCCTGCGCCTGCTGGTGGAACCCGGCCCCATCCGGGGTTGAGGCAGCCTGAGGCGCTTTAAAATTTCGCCACATCCATCACCCCGTTGCCCACCCCCCTGGACAACGGGGTGATGGCATTGGTGGAACGCCCACTGCGCCTCTGGTGGCCCACCACACCCTGTCTGCCGCCTGAACGGCCCGCCCTGCCCCATGCACCTCCCCAAACTCACCCCCGGCAAACGCTTTTCCCTGCCCAGCCCCGTGGGCTCTGCCGATGCCCTGTTGCTGGCCCAATTGGCCCAGCGCGAAAAAGCCGCCGGACACGCCACTGCCATCATCGCGGCCAACGCCACCGATGCACAGCGCCTGCTGCTGGAGCTGCCGTTTTTCGCCCCCGACCTGCGCTGCGCCCTGTTTCCCGACTGGGAAACCCTGCCCTACGACGCGTTTTCACCGCACCAGGACCTGATTTCCGAGCGCCTGGCCACGCTCTGGCGCATCCACCACCGGGGCCACGGCGGCAGCGACCACGATGGGGCCGACGTCGTCATCGTGCCCGCCACCACCGCGCTGTACCGGCTGGCACCGCCCAGCTTTCTGGCGGGCTACACCTTTCACTTCAAGGTCAAGCAGCAGCTCGACGAAGCTCGGCTCAAAAGCCAACTCACCCTGGCGGGCTACCAGCATGTGACGCAGGTGGTCAGCCCCGGCGAGTACGCGGTGCGCGGCGGCCTGATTGACCTCTTCCCCATGGGCAGCCCCGTGCCCTACCGGGTGGACCTGTTCGACGACGAAATCGACAGCATCCGCACCTTCGACCCCGACAGCCAGCGCAGCCTCTACCCCGTGCCCGAGGTGCGGCTGCTGCCCGGGCGCGAGTTCCCCATGGACGAGGCCGCCCGCGCACGCTTTCGCAGCCGCTGGCGCGAGCTGCTTGAAGGCGACCCCACCAAAAGCCGCATTTACAAAGACATGGGCAATGGCGTGGCCACGGCGGGCATCGAGTACTACCTGCCGCTGTTCTTCGACAGCACCGCCACCATTTTTGACTACCTGGGCCCCGACGCCACCGTGGTGCTGCACGGCGACCTGGAACCCGCCTTTCAGCGCTTCTGGCAAGACACCCGCGACCGCTACCGCCTGATTCAGGGCGACCCCGAGCGCCCAGCCCTGGCACCCGAAGCCCTGTTTCTGGATGCCGAAGCGTTTTACGCCGTGGCCAAACCCCACGCCCAGCTGGCCCTGCGCCCCGGTGTGGACGACGTGGCCGACAGCGCCAGCGTGCAAGCCCTGCCCGACCTGACCGTGGTGCGCGGCAGCGAAGACCCGCTGGCCCGGCTGAAAGCACACCTGGGCCTGAACACATCAGAAATCGCAGCTAAAACCCCAATACATAAAAGCGCTGGAGGCCAAAAAAGCATCAAAAACCGGGTGCTGGTGCTGGCCGAGAGCGATGGCCGCCGCGAAAGCCTGCTCGACTTTCTGCGGGCCTCACAGCTCAGCCCGCCGGCGTTTGACTCGCTGGCCGAGTTCGCCGCCAGTGACGAGCCCATCGGCATTGCCACCTCGTCGCTCACGCAGGGCTTTGCCTGGGTGGAAGAAGGCATTGACTTCGTCACCGAAACCGAGCTGTTCAACACCGCGCCCACCGCCCGCCGCCGCAAAAAGCAGGAGCAGGTCAGCGATGTGGAAGCCCTCATCAAAGACCTGAGCGAGCTGAACGTGGGCGACCCCGTGGTGCACAGTGCCCACGGCATTGGTCGCTACCGGGGGCTGGTCAACATGGACATGGGCGACAAAAACCCCGACGGCACACCCGCGCCGCTGGAGTTTTTGCACCTGGAGTACGCCGACAACGCCACGCTGTACGTGCCCGTGAGCCAGCTGCAGCTCATCAGCCGCTACACCGGCGTCAGCGCCGACGAAGCCCCGCTGCACCGCCTGGGCTCTGGCCAGTGGGAAAAGGCCAAACGCAAGGCCGCCGAGCAGGTGCGCGACGCCGCCGCCGAGCTGCTGAACATTTACGCCCGCCGCGCCGCCCGCGTGGGCCACCCGTTCCGGTACAGCGCGGCCGACTACGAAACCTTTGCCACCGACTTCGGCTTTGAAGAAACCGCCGACCAGAAGGCCGCCATCCACGCCGTCATCCAGGACATGATTTCGCCCCGCCCCATGGACCGCCTGGTGTGCGGCGACGTGGGCTTTGGCAAAACCGAGGTGGCCCTGCGCGCCGCCTTCGTGGCCGTGGTGGGCGGCAAGCAGGTAGCCTTTCTGGCCCCCACCACGCTGCTGGCCGAGCAGCACTACCAGACGCTGGTGGACCGCTTTGCCAAGTGGCCGGTGAAGATTGCCGAGATGAGCCGCTTCCGCTCCACCAAAGAAATCAACGCCGCCGCCAAAGGGCTGGCCGAGGGCACGGTGGACATCGTGGTGGGCACGCACAAGCTGCTGAGCGAGTCGGTCAAGTTCAAAGACCTGGGCCTGCTCATCATCGACGAAGAGCACCGTTTTGGCGTGCGCCACAAAGAGCAGATGAAGGCCATGCGCGCCGAGGTGGACGTGCTGACCCTGACCGCCACCCCCATTCCGCGCACCATGGGCATGGCGCTGGAGGGCCTGCGCGACCTGTCAGTCATTGCCACCGCCCCGCAGCGGCGCCTGGCCATCAAAACCTTTGTGCGCAGCGAAAGCCAGGGCGTGATCCGCGAGGCCGTGCTGCGCGAGCTGAAACGCGGCGGGCAGGTGTACTTTTTGCACAACGAGGTGGAGACCATCGAGAACCGCCGCCAAAAACTGGAAGAGTTTTTGCCCGAGGCCCGCATCGCCATTGCCCACGGCCAAATGCCCGAGCGCGAGCTGGAGCGGGTGATGCGCGACTTTGTGGCCCAGCGCTTCAACGTGCTGCTGTGCTCCACCATCATTGAAACCGGCATTGACGTGCCCACCGCCAACACCATCATCATGGCGCGGGCCGACAAATTTGGCCTGGCCCAGCTGCACCAGCTGCGCGGGCGCGTGGGCCGCAGCCACCACCAGGCCTATGCGTATCTGATGGTGCCCGACATCGAGGGCCTGACCAAACAGGCCCAGCAGCGGCTGGACGCCATTCAGCAAATGGAAGAACTGGGCAGCGGCTTTTATTTGGCCATGCACGACCTGGAGATACGCGGCGCGGGCGAGGTGCTGGGCGAAAACCAGAGCGGCAACATGCTGGAAGTGGGCTTTCAGCTCTACAACGAGATGCTGGCCGAAGCCGTGGCCAGCCTCAAAGCGGGCAAGGAGCCCGACTTGCTCAAACCCCTGAGCGCCGCCACCGACATCAACCTGCACGCCCCCGCCCTGCTGCCCAACGACTACTGCGGCGACGTGCACCTGCGCTTATCGTTCTACAAAAAGCTGGCCACCGCCAAAACCGCCGACCAGATCGACCACCTGCTGGAAGAAATTGTGGACCGCTTTGGCAAGCTGCCCGCGCAAACCCAAACCCTCATCGACGTGCACCGCCTGCGCGTGCTCAGCCAGCCCTACGGCGTGGTGAAGGTGGACGCCACGCCCGGTGTCATCCTCATCAGCTTCAAGCCCAACCCACCGGTGGACCCCATGGCCATCATCCAGATGATCCAGAAAAACAAACACATCAAGCTGGTGGGCAACGACAAGCTGCGCATCGAACGCGCCCTGCCCGAAGTGAAAGACCGCGCGCAGATGGTGCGGGATGTGCTGAAGGGGCTGGGGAAGCCGGTGGGGGGGTGATTGTTGCTGGCTGGTTTCGGCAAGCAGCGGCCATTAGTCAAACGGGTAAGCGGCCACTCAACGTTTGAGCTCAACCGTGTGGAACGGCGGAACGCCGTTGCACATCGGCTGGAGCGAGGGGTTGGGCTTCATATCGCGGCGATCATTTCTGCAATGGGGTCAGATTCGGCATAGCCATCAGCCCAATTCCAGCCGGTATGTAGAGACCACAGGAACCTCATCATTGATTTGACGTCGTCATACTCGGTAGTCCAGTTCTTGCTGCGGTAGATGATCTTGGAAAGATGCTTCAGAACCTGAAACGCCCTGTGATCTTGAATATCGATAGCGCTTAGCGTGAAATGAATTTCCTGCATGAGGATCTCAAGCTCTACCACTAGGGTCTTGAGGCGATCGTCGTCAAGCCCATTGGCGACGGCGTGCCATCTGTCCTGGCCGGGTGCGTACTGTTCATTAAAGAATTTCCGGAATTCGGCTTGCTCAGAGAGAGCGCCCGGAAGTTCCGCAGGATAGGAAGACATGAAGCAGCCCAAGTAGACAGCTATGCTTTCTTCCTTGAAGGATCTGTACGTCTCGACAAGGTTTGCGCGAAGTCTTCGACGCTGACCTTGCTCAGGTACGCGAACCACGAGGTAGTACATAAAAACGCCAGCGAGAAGGCCGACGGACAAGTCGAAGGCTATCTGATTGCCTGTTTGGAACTGCTTAAGCAGGTCGTGAACGGCTGTCCCTTGGATCGATGGCAGGACTGGATCGCTACTTGATATGAGCATAACGACTACGCACATCAGAGAAAGTGCGATCAGAAGCCCATCAAATCGATGCTTCCTCACACTGTGCAAAAGACGGTGAAGCTTCATGAAGCCTAACGCAATGTATCCCACAGAACCTGCGGGATAAAACGGACGGTCCGGGATATTCTGGTCACAGCTTCCTCCTGAATGTGGCTTAGGGGCTGGGTTTGGCGTCAATATACTGTTCAAAAACACAGATATAAACAAACCATAAAACCCGGCACGCCTGTTTTGCACTCCACTCGGCGTCTGGACCAGCTGCGGGAGCGGATTTGATACCTTCACTATAGCCTCAGCAGTGAGAAAGCTTACCTTCGCTGGGCGCGCTTTTTTGATTGGTGGCGCACCAGTCCGTAGGTTGCCAATTCCTTGCAACCTTGAGCGACTGCTTTGCGTCCCGAGTGCGAATGCCTCAAATGGGTCGGAAACAGCCCCCC
>PNML01000022.1 GCA_013823635.1 Polaromonas sp.
GACCTGGGCTTCGTAGTTCTTGCGCATGACGCCCACGCCACGGTCCAGGGCTTCCTGCTTCATTTCCAGCATCTTGACGGGGATGCCCGCATTCAGGAAGTTCATGGCAATGCCGCCGCCCATGGTGCCCGCACCGATGATGCCAACGCTGGCAATGGCGCGCTTGGGTGTGTCCTCGGGCACATCGGGGATTTTGCTGGCCGCGCGCTCAGACACAAACAGGTGGCGCAGCGAGCGGCACTCGGGCGTCCACATCAGGTTGATGAAGGTCTCGCGCTCGGCGGCCAGGCCGTCTTCGAACTTCATTTTGGTGGCGGCCTCGACCGCGTCCACGCACTTGGCGGGTGCGGGGAAGTTCTTGGCCATGCCCTTGACCATGTTGCGCGCAAACTGGAAGTAGGCGTCGCCGTCCTTGTGCTTGCACGGCAGGTGGCGCACCAGGGGGAAGGGCGAACCATCCGCCGCGTGCTTGGCGGCGACTTCGCGGGCCAGGGCCAGGGCTTCTTCTGCCAGGGTTTCGGGGCTGGCGGCCAGCTTGTCGAACAGCTTCTGGCCGGGCAGTTGAGCCAGCATTTCAGACTTGACGGGTTCACCGCTGACGATCATGTTCAGAGCGGCTTCCACGCCCAGCACACGGGGCAGGCGCTGTGTGCCGCCCGCGCCGGGAATCAGGCCCAGCTTCACCTCGGGCAAGGCCACGCTGCAACCGGGCGCGGCGATGCGGTAATGCGCGCCCAGCGCCAGTTCCAGCCCACCGCCCATGCACACGCTGTGAACGGCGGCCACCACGGGCTTGCTGGTGTTTTCCAGGGCGCGGATGACGCTCAGCAGGTTGGGCTCCTGGATGGCCTTGGGGGAGCCGAATTCCTTGATGTCGGCCCCGCCGGAAAAGGCCTTGCCCGCCCCGGTGATGACGATGGCCTTGACGGCGGCATCGGCCTCGGCCTGCTCCAGGCCCGCCACGACGCCTTGCCGGGTGGACAAGCCCAGCCCATTGACGGGTGGGTTGTTCAGGGTGATCACGGCCACGTCGCCGTGGACTTGGTATTGCGCTGTCATCTGAGGGGTCTCCTTGTTGGGCCGAAGTCGCGGCTCCGTCATAAAAAAGAACGACCGTGCGAATCTACAAGCTAAACCCGCCCGTGGGAACGGGTACTTGTCCCAGTTGGGACAAGGAGCGGGCGGTTCGCCAGCGCCCCGCTATCCTCAGGGGCATGTACGCGCAGCATTTCGGCTTACGGCAAGAGCCCTTCTCCATCGCACCCGACCCCCGGTTTCTGTACATGAGCGGGCGTCACCGCGAGGCGCTGGCCCACCTGCTGTACGGCGTGGCGGCGGACCGTGGTCCGGTGGCTGGCCAAGGCCCGTCGGCAGGCTGGGGCGGCAGCGGCGGCTTTGTGCTGCTGACCGGCGACATCGGCACCGGCAAAACCACCATTTGCCGCTGCTTCTTGGCCCAGGTGCCCGCGGGCTGCCGCGTGGCCTACATCTTCAACCCCAGGCTCAGCGTGCTGGAGTTGCTGCAAACCATGGTGGAGGAATTCCACATCGATCTGCCCCCCCAGGCGGCCGCCACCCCCACGCTCAAAAACCACATCGACGCGCTCAACACCTTTTTGCTGGCCCGCCATGCCGCGGGCGAAGGCTGCGTGCTGGTCATCGACGAGGCCCAGAACCTGCCCGCCGAGGTGCTGGAGCAGCTGCGCCTGCTCACCAACCTGGAAACCAACGAACGCAAGCTGCTGCAAATTGTGCTGATCGGCCAGCCCGAACTGCGCACCCTGCTGGACCAGCCACACATGGAGCAACTGGCCCAGCGCGTGGTGGCCCGGTTTCACCTGGACGCGCTCACGCCCACCGAAACCACCCACTACGTGGCACACCGGCTGGCGGTGGCCGGCCACAGCGGCCCCCTGCCCTTCGACGCGGCGGCGCTGCGGCGCATTCACCGCCTGACCCAGGGCGTGCCCCGGCGCATCAACCTGCTGTGTGGTCGGGCGTTGCTGGGGGCGTGGGCGCAAGGCCTGGGCACCGTCAGCGCGCGGGTGGTGGACCAGGCTGCCGCCGAGGTGTGGGGCCATGCCCCCGCTGCGCCCGCCAGGGCATGGTCCTGGGCCACCGCTTGGCCGGAGCGGCGCTTGCGCACGGCGGCGTGGGTGCTGCTGGGGGCCACGGCCCTGGGCGCGGCGGCCTGGTGGGCTGGGCCGCTGACAGGCGCCCTGCGCGGTGGCGACGTGGCCTCCGCCCCCTTGGCACTGACCACAACCAGCGCCGCCGCCACAGCGGGCCAACCCCTGGCTGACGCCCAGCCCGAGGACCTGCTCGCGCTCTTGCCCCAGCTGCCGCTGTCGGCCAACGTGGCCTGGCGCGAGCTGGCCCAGCACTGGGGCCTGCCACCCAGCACCCACGCCCAGCCTTGCGACGCCCAAGCCGGCCACGACCTCTGGTGCTACAGCAGCGCGCAGTTCACCGGGGCCTGGCTCAGGCAGCTGAACCGCCCCGGCGTGCTGACCTTGCACGCCCCCGATGCGCCCCCCGCCTACGCCACCCTGGTGGGCCTGGACGCGCAGCACGCGCGCCTTCGGCTCAACGGGCGCACACACACCGTGCGCTGGGCGCAGCTGGCGGCGTTGTGGCGGGGCGAATGGGCCACCTTCTGGCGCCCGCCACCCGGCTACACCCAGCGCCT
This sequence comes from Polaromonas sp., assembly GCA_013823635.1. Classification (GTDB taxonomy): domain Bacteria; phylum Pseudomonadota; class Gammaproteobacteria; order Burkholderiales; family Burkholderiaceae_C; genus UBA2334. The sequence goes on from PNML01000022.1 coordinate 2,690, forward strand.
GGCCGATGGCGTGGGCGGTCCACCCATTGACTGGCTGGTGCAGCAACTCAATGCCCTGGACGGGCAAACCGCACCAGCGGCCAGCGCCCCCCCAGCCCGCCTGGACGCCGCTCTGCGCGAGCGTGTGCGGACCTTCCAGCGCGCCCACGGCCTGCCCCCGGACGGGCGCCCCGGCGCCATGACCTTCATGCAACTGGACCTCGCCACCGGGGTCCAGGTCCCTCACCTGCACGCCACCCCGCACTGAGCACTGCCCACCGTTTCCGCCATGTCTTACATCCTAGATGCCCTGCAACGGGCCGAAGCCGAACGCGGGCAAGGCCAGGTCCCCGGCCTGCATAGCCCGCCGCCGCCCCCACACCACACCCCTTCGCCAACGGCGGCGCGGCCAGGCCGTCAATGGGTGGTGGCCGCCACCCTGCTGGCCTGTGTGGTGGCGTTGGTGCTGTGGCTGGGCCTGCTGGGCGCACCTGCCCCCCAGGCTGTACCCGCACCAGCACCCGCGCCCGCACCTGTGCCTGCACCGCTGGCCGTTGCCCAACCCACCGCACCAAGGGTTGAGGCGCCGCCCGCCGCGCCGGCGTCACCCAAGGCCAGTGCGCCCAGTGCCCCACCCAAGCGCCCACCGCCAGCCGAGAAAACGCCCCCTGAAAAAGCAGCCGCACCGGCCAGCACCCACCCCGTGCCACTGCTGGCCGAACTGCCCGAGGCCTTGCGCCGCGATGTGCCCGCGCTGCACATCACCGGGGCCGTGTATTCGGCCAACCCCGCGCAACGCTTGCTGGTGGTGAACAACCAGGTGCTCAACCAGGGCAGCCAGGCCGCACCCGGTGTGGTGCTGGAGGAGATTCAGCCGCACAGCGCCGTGTTCAGCGCCAACGGCACCCGTTTTCGCCTGAGCCACTGAACCTGGCGACGCCTCAGCAACAGGCGCCGCTGGCCAGCCCGTCCCCTGCGCCGCCCTGGGCAAAGGGCAGCACGCTGCCGCAGCCCTCAAATATGCCGAAGTGCCGCGAAAAATCGCCCACAAACTGAAAGTGCGGGGCCAACCGCGTGCCGTGCAGCATGTGCCAGGTGTTGCCGCACACCGCAAACACCTTGCCCGTGGGGATGTGGTGGTGGGCGTCCAGCAGCAGGTGGTCGGGGTGCTCGGGGATGCTGCCCCGGTAAATGACGGCTTGCCCGTAGTCTTCGCAGGCGGTTTCCAGCTGCGGCAAGTGGAACAGGCGGTAGGTGGCCGAGTAAAAACGCAGTGGCCCGGCGCGGCGGGCCAGGTCGGGGTCGGTGATGAGCAGCGGGCGGCTCTCCACCAGCCGGGGGTCGGCAAAACCCGCCTGGTGGGACAGGCGCTCAAAGTCCTTCCAGTACAGCGCGCCGCCCAGGCATTCGCCGTAGAGCACCGGGTCGTTGCGCACGGTCAGCGGCACGCGGCGGTCGGTGTACACGTCGGAGAAATAGAACTCGCCGCCCGGCTTGAGCAAATGGGCCACACCGGCCATGACGGCGGCCTTGTCGGGCGAGAGGTTGACCACGCAGTTGGAGACGATGACATCAAAACTGCCCGGCTCCAGCCCCAGCTCGGCCAGCCGCTCGATGTGGCCGTGCACAAAGCGCACGTTGTCAAACCCAAACACCTCGGCGTGGTGGGCCTGGTGGCGACGGGCCACGGCCAGCTGCTCCTGCGTCATGTCCACCCCCACCACCTCGCCGCTGGGGCCCACCAGCTGGGCCAGGGCGTACACATCGCGCCCGGCGCCACAACCCAGGTCGAGCACGCGGCAGCCTTGCAGCAGCGGCGGGCACACCAGGCCGCAGCCGTAGTAGCGCGACAGCACCTCGGGGTGAATGCGCGCCAGCAGGGGCTTGAGCCACTCGGGCATGGCGCTGGCGTCGCAGCAGGCGCTGGTTTTCAGGTCGGCACTGCTTTGCAGCTGCTGGCCGTAGTAGTCGGCCACCAGGGCGTGTGTGGCGGCGTGCGCGGCGGGGGATGTTTCGGGGGTCTGCGTCATGGTGATGGGTTAAAACAATTGAGAGCAAAGAAACGTTGGCAGATGTGCCATGTCGGCCAATTCGTCAATATCGTTCAGCATGGGGCCTTGCCAAAGGCTCAGGCCCAGGGCGCGCAGGCGGTCGCGGGTGAGGCTGGCCACCTGCGCGGTGCTCCAGGGCATGTGCTCAAACAGTTCGGGCACATGCCGGCGCAGGCCCAGTAAGACGTAGCCGCCATCGGCGGCGGGCAGCATCACCGCGTCGTGGTGCTGCAGCTGGTCGGCGGCCTGGCGCAGCTGGGTGGCGCCGAGGCCGGGGCAATCGGTGCCCACCAGCAGCACCGCACGGCCCGATGCCGTGACGCGCTGGCTGGCACGGGCCATGCGCTGGCCCAGGTCGCCAACGCCCTGGTCGCACCAGCCCCAGGCGGGGCCACTGGGGTGAACCGAGGGGCCGCGGGGCAGCACGGCCGCCCAGTCGGCATGGCCGGGCCCCGGGTCGCTGCACAGCTCGGCGGTCAGCGCTGGAGTGGCGGGTGGGGTGCAGGCGGCGTGCACGCGATCCAGCGTGTCCAGCAGCAGCAGGCGGGCCAGGCGGGCCGCACCGTCGGCCCCCAGGGCGGGCGCCAGGCGGGTTTTGGCTCGCCCGGGCAGTGGCGCCTTGGCCAACACCACCGTGTGCACCGGCAGGGTGGGCCAATCGGGGGCAATGACGGGGGGCACCTCGCCGAGCAGTTTGGGGCGGTGGTGCGGCGCGGTCACCGGTAGCTCCGCGCCAGGCGCTCAGGGCTGGCGCCCAGCCAGTAGGCCAGGCGCAGGCGCCACATCAGGGCCATGGTGCGCCACAGGCCACGCTGCTCCCAGCGGCGGCCGGAAGTGGTCACGCGCAGGGCCAGACAATGGGGTGGGGCCAGGCGCTTGAGCCTGGCCGACAGCTCGATGTCTTCCATCAGCGGCTGGTCGGGGAAGCCGCCCACGCGCGCCCAAGTGGCGCGGGTCATGAACAGCGCCTGGTCGCCGGTGGCAATGCCCGTGAGGCGTGAGCGCCGGTTCATGAACCACGCGATGACACGCAGCATGAGGTGGCGCCCGGCAATGCACACATCAAACCGGCCCCACGCCGGCTGGCCCTGGGTCTCGGCCGCCTGCAACACCTGGCGCACGGCGGCCAGCGCGCCGGGCGGCAGCAGCGTGTCGGCGTGCAAAAACAGCAGGTGGCGACCCTGGGCGACGGCGGCACCGGCGTTCATCTGGCGGGCGCGTCCCCGGGGGGCGGCCACCAGCCGGGCACCCCCTTGCTTGGCCAGCGCGGGCGTGCCGTCGGTGCTGCCACCGTCGGCCACCACCACCTCCACCCCGTCCAGGCCCTGGGCGGCCAGGGCCGACAGCACCTGGGGCAAGGCCTGCGCCTCGTTCAGCACGGGCACGACGATGGACAGCGTCACCACGCGTGGACCCGCCGGGTCAATGGTCCAGCGCACCGCCGCAGCTGCTGCCCTGCCCGGCGGTGCAGCCGTAGCAGTGCCCGGCCACGCGGATGGGTGCGTCCAGCGCGGGGGCGTCGGCCTGCAACAGGTCGCGCAGGTGGCGGCGCACGCCCGCCGTGCCCAGCGGCAGGCCAAGCTGCTGGTTGAAGTCGCAGTCGTACAGCCAGCCCTGCCAGTCCACACTGACCAGGCTGCGGCACATGACGCCGGGCAGGTTGGCGTCCTGGTGGCTGGCCTTGAGCAGGGCCATGTAGGTGTGGAAGGTGCCCTTGGACACCAGGGTGGAGCCAAACCGCTGAATGGGCATGTTGGCCAGGGCCAGCAGCTGGTTGAACACCACGCCAAAGTGCTGGGCCAGCTCGCGCTGGTAGTCGGCCTGCAGGCCCTGTTGGTTGGGCGGCAGGGACGGGCCCTGGGGGTTGTAGGCCAGGTTCAGCACCAGCCCACTGCCGGGTTGCCCATAGCCCAGGGCATTGAGCTGGCGCAGCCCCGCGATGCTGCGCTCAAACACGCCGTCGCCGCGCTGGCGGTCCACGTTGGCGGCCGAGTAGCACGGCAGCGAGGCCACCACCTCCACCCGCTGGTCGGCCAGAAATTCGGCCAACCCGTCCTGCCCGGGCTCGGACAGGATGGTGAGGTTGCAGCGGTCAATCACGCGCACGCCCTGGGCGCGGGCCTGCGCCACCAGGGCGCGAAAGCCCCGGTGCAACTCGGGCGCGCCACCGGTCAGGTCCAGGGTGCGGGCCTGCCTCGCGGTCAGCACCCGTGGAATGAGGGCCATGGTGGCCTCGTCCATCATCTCGGTGCGCTGGGGGCTGGCGTTGACGTGGCAGTGCAGGCAGCTTTGGTTGCATTGGTAGCCCAGGTTCACCTGCAAGGTGTCCAGGGTGCTGCGCTGCAACGGGGGAAAGGGGACGGCTTCCAACAGGGGCAGGGTGTCGTGCATGGCGGGGTTCTCGGGCGAATCAACAGGGGAAACGGGAAATGGCGGCGCTCAGGCCAGCAGCACGGCCACGCGCTCGCGCACATCCGGGGCCATGGCGTCGGGCTGCGTCACCAGCGACTGCGCCAGCGCGGTGTGTGCCTCGCTGGCCGGACGCTCTTGCCCCAGCAGGCGAATGGCCTCGGCGGCAATCAGCTGGGCGCGGCCCGCGTTTTTGAACAGGTTTTCCAGCGCCATGGTGGCGGTCACATGGGCCTCGCGCGGGTGCCAGCAGTCGTAGTCGGTGACCATGGCCAGCGTGGCGTAGGCCATTTGCGCCTCGCGGGCCAGCTTGGCCTCGGGCAGGTTGGTCATGCCGATGACGCCACCGCCCAGCGTGCGGTACATCTGGCTCTCGGCCAGGCTGGAGAACTGGGGGCCTTCCATGCACACGTAGGTGCCGCCCTTGTGCAGCGTGACGCCGGGGTCAGCACCGGTGTGGGCCTGTTCCTGCGCCAGCACCTGTTGCACGGCGCGGCCCAGCGCGTCGGCGGTGGCGGCGCACACGGGCTGCGCCATGGACACATGGGCCACCGCGCCCTGGCCAAAAAAGCTGGATGCCCGCTGCCTGGTGAAGTCCATGAACTGATCGGGCAGCACCATGTCCAGGCGTTTGAATTCCTCGCGCAGCGACCCCACGGCCGACAGCGACAACAGGTACTTCACCCCCAGCATCTTCAGCGCGTAGAGGTTGGCGCGGTACGGCACCTCGGAGGGCAGCAGGCGGTGGCCACGGCCATGGCGGGCCAGAAACACCACCGGCACCCCGTGCACCGCGCCAGTGACCAGCGCGTCGGAAGGGCGGCCATAGGGGGTATCCAGCGTCACCTCGCGGGCGCCTTGCAGCGCGTCCATCTGGTACAGGCCGCTGCCGCCGAGCACGCCCACCAGGGCGCGTGGCAGGTGGGTGGGTAGGGCGGGCGGGTCAAGGCGGGGGGCACTCATGGGCGGTCTCCGTGGCGGGTGTGATCGGGGTGTCGTGGACGGGTCGGGGCAAATTCTCGGTGAATTGGGTCGCCCGGTGGCCGCAAGGGCTTCACGGCTGGGGCCTGTGGGCTTGGTCGTGCGGTGCACGGGCTTTCTTACACAGGTACCCTCGGCTGTAAGAAACTGTGGCCCCGGCCGACACACGCCCATGAACCATTCGCCCCCCTCCCCCTCCCCCTCTCGCCCACGCGGCGCCCACCCCAAGCCGCACGGGCGCATCAGCCCCAAACTGCTGCTGGTGCTGGCCATGTTGGCCGCGCTGGTGCTGTTTTTTGCGCTGGACCTGGGCCGCTTTCTGAGCCTGGCCAACGTCAAGGCCAGCCAGGCCTCGTTCCAGGCGCTGTACACCGAGCAACCCCTGGCCGTGACGACGGGCTACTTGGTGGTGTACGTGCTGGTCACCGCGCTGTCGCTGCCGGGGGCGGCCATCATGACGCTGGCCGGCGGCGCTGTGTTTGGCCTGCTGTGGGGCACGGTGGTGGTGTCGCTGGCGTCCACCGTGGGGGCCACGCTGGCCATGCTGGCGGCGCGCTACCTGCTGCGCGACAGCATCCAGGCCCGCTTTGGCCGCCAGCTGGCCGATCTGAACAAGGGCATGGACAAAGAGGGCGCGTTTTACCTGTTCAGCCTGCGGCTGCTGCCAGTGATGCCGTTTTTTGTGCTCAACCTGCTCATGGGCCTGACGCGCATGAAAACCCTCACCTACTTCTGGGTCAGCCAGGTGGGCATGCTGGCGGGCACCGTGGCCTATGTGAACGCGGGCACGCAGCTGGCGCGGATCGAGTCGATGCGCGGCATTTTGTCGCCCGCGCTGCTGGGCTCGTTCGCGCTGCTGGGCGTGTTGCCACTGCTGCTGAAAAAAATACTCAACGCCGTCCAGCGCCGCCGGGTGTACGCCCGCTGGGCCAATCAGCGGCCCCAGGCATTTGACCGCAACCTCATCGTCATTGGTGGTGGGGCGGGCGGGCTGGTGTCGGCCTACATTGCGGCGGCGGTCAAGGCCAAGGTCACGCTGGTGGAGGCCCACAAAATGGGCGGCGACTGCCTGAACTACGGCTGCGTGCCCAGCAAGGCCCTCATCAAAAGCGCCAAGCTGGCCCACCAGATGCGCCATGCCTCACGCTACGGCCTGAGCGACGCCACGCCCAGCTTCAGCTTCCGTGCGGTGATGCAACGCGTGCAAGACGTGATCCGCGCCATTGAGCCGCACGACAGCGTGGAGCGCTACAGCGGCCTGGGGGTGGAGGTGTTGCAGGGCTACGCCAAGCTGGTCAACCCCTGGACGGTGGAAATTGCCCTCAACCCCGGCGCGCCAGGGCCAGAAGGCAGCCCCGCCACCGATCAGGCCCGCACCGTGCGGCTGACGGCCCGCAGCATCGTCATTGCGGCCGGTGCCCGGCCCTTTGTGCCCCCACTGCCGGGGCTGGACGATGTGGGTTACGTCACCAGCGACACCCTGTGGGCGCGTTTTGCCGAGCTGGACACACCCCCTGCCCGCCTGGTGGTGCTGGGCGGCGGCCCCATTGGCTGCGAGCTGGCCCAAAGCTTTGCCCGCTTGGGTTCGCAGGTGAGCCAGGTGGAAATGGCCCCCCGCATCATGGGCCGCGAAGACGAGGACGTGAGCGCGCTGGCCCTGCAATCCTTGCAGGACGACGGCGTGGCCGTGCTCACCGGCCACAAGGCCCTGCGCTGCGAGCGGGTGAACGGCGAAAAAACCCTGGTGGTGGAGCACAACGGTGCCGAAAAACGCATTGTGTTTGACGAGCTGCTGTGCGCCGTGGGCCGCGTGGCCCGCCTGCAAGGCTATGGGCTGGAAGAACTGGGCATTCCCACCAACCGCACGGTGGACACCAACGAGTACCTGCAAACCCTGTACCCCAACATCTATGCGGCGGGCGACGTGGCCGGGCCCTACCAGTTCACCCACACCGCCGCACACCAGGCCTGGTATGCGGCGGTGAACGCACTGTTTGGCGAGTGGAAGCTGTTCAAGGCCGACTACTCCGTCATCCCCTGGGCCACCTTCATCGACCCCGAAGTGGCGCGTGTGGGCCTGAACGAGCAGGACGCCCAGGCCCAAGGCGTGCCTTTTGAAGTGACCAAATACGGCATTGACGACCTGGACCGCGCCATTGCGGACAGCGAAGCCCACGGCTTTGTGAAGGTGCTGACCGTGCCCGGCAAAGACGCCATTCTGGGCGTGACCATTGTCGGCACCCACGCAGGCGAACTGCTGGCCGAGTACGTGCTGGCCATGAAGCACGGCCTGGGGCTGAACAAAATTCTGGGCACCATCCACACCTACCCCACGCTGTCCGAGGCCAACAAATACGCCGCTGGCGAATGGAAGCGCGCCCACGCCCCGCAGGCACTGCTGGCCTGGGTCAAGCGCTACCACGACTGGAAGCGGGGCTGACCATGCAACGCAGAACCATGGTCAAAACCATAGCTGTTTTTCCTTTATGGACAAGCGCCGGGTCCGTATTTGGTCAAAAAACAGGGCTTGACACTGCCTACACCGCCTGGGACGCCCTGCTGAAAAAGCATGTGCGCTGGCTGCCCGACGGCGTGCAAAGCCGCGTGGACTACACAGGCTTTGCCGCCGACCGCCCCGCACTGCAACAGGTGCTGGCGCAGTGGAGCGCCGTCACGCCCGCGCAGCACCTGGCCCGGCCCAAGGCTGAGCAAATGGCATTTCTCATCAACGCCTACAACGGCTTCACGGTGGCGCTCATCCTCACCCAATACCCCAACCTGAAGTCCATCAAAGACCTGGGCAGCCTGTTCCAAAGCCCCTGGAAAAAGCGTTTCTTCAAACTGCTGGGCGAAGACCGCCACCTGGACTGGATAGAGCACGAACAGCTGCGCCCCCTGTTTGCCGAGCCCCGCGTGCACGCCGCCGTCAACTGCGCCAGCATCGGCTGCCCGGCGCTGCGCAACGAGGCCTTCACCGCCACGCGGCTAGAGGCCCAGCTGGAAGACGGCATGAAACGCTTCATGGCCGACCCCACCCGCAACCGCGTGGCCAACGGCCAGCTGGAAGTCAGCAGCATTTTCAAATGGTTCAGGGAAGACTTTGAAAAAGGCCACCTGGGCCTGAACAAAGTGGAAGACCTGTTTGCCCGCTACGCCATCGAGCTGACCAGCCACCCCGCCGAGCAAGCCCAGCTGAAAGCCCGCAGCCTGCGCGTGAGCCACCTGGACTACGACTGGTCGCTGAACGACGTGGGGCGCTAAAGCACCCCACAACAGCCCAGGCAACCCATGCAGCCCACCCTGTTTGTCCGCCAAACATCGTCCAAATCGATTTGGGATGGCTTTGCGTACGCCTTCACCGACGCCACCGGGGCCGAGGTGGGCAGCATGAACTTTGCCTTCTCGCCCAGGGCCAAAAACGCCCGGCTGAACCTGCCCGGCTCCTCCGACACCGGCAGTGTTCTGCACCTGGGGGGCAGCCAGTACCTGTTCCGCTTTGAGTACACCCGGCGCGGCTTCCACAACGATGTGCGCTACACCCTGGAAACACCCGCAGGCGAGCCCATTTGCACCGCCGACGTGGTGTTTGAAGGCAACAAGCTGCGCCCGGCACTCCGGCTGACCCAGCCGTTGAAACTGGAGGTGCTGCCCTCTAACGCGTTCTGGCGCAAGCGCTTCCCCATTTGCGATGCGGCGGGCACCGAGGTGGGGGCCGTGCAGGAGCCCCGCGCCTTCAGTGTGGGGTTTGAGTACGGCATCACCCTGCCCAACGCCCCGCCCCCCGTGCAAGCGTTTTTGCTGCTGCTGACCCATGTGGTGCGGCGCTGAACACCCGCCTTGCAGACGAAAATACTTAAAAACAAGAGCAAATAAGCGAATGAATAAAAGCGCCAGAGGCTGTTTTTATAGAAATTTGTCGGCTTGGGCCTTGCCCTTCACCATCGGTGCCACCGCCACCACCCTGGCACTACCGGCCCTGGCGCAAAACATCGGTGTGGGTGTGGCCCAGGCAGCCGCCGCACCCGCACTGCCCCCCTTGGTGCAGCAAGGCAGGCTGGGCAACGGCTGGCGGGTGGTGGGCTTCCCCAAACAACAGGCCGACATCCCCCCCACCCGTTTCGAGGCCGGCACGGTGGACGGCCAAGCCGCCGTGCGCGTGGCCACCGCGTCGTCCTACGGCACGCTGGTGCACACCTGGCGCGGCCCGGCACCCGGCCCACTGGCGTGGCGCTGGCGCCTGGACCAGCCGTTGGCGGGCGGCAAAGCCCCCGTCGACCTGACCAGCAAAGCCGGCGACGATGCCGCGCTCAAACTGTGCGTGATGTTTGACCACCCCCTGGCCCGCCTGCCGTTTTGGGAGCGCACCGCCCTGCGCCTGGCCCGCAGCGTCAGCGGCGAAGACCTGCCCGCAGCCACCCTGTGCTACGTGTGGGACAGCGCCCACCCCGCCGGCCTGGAAGCCGCCAACCCTTACACCCGCCGGGTGCGCTTCATCAGCCTGCGCGGCTCAGAAGCCCCCCTGGGCCAATGGCAAACCGAAACCCGCGACGTGGCCCGGGACTTTGCCCGCCTGTTTGCCGATGAACTGCCCCAGGGCGCAAGCACCCCACCGGCCCAACTGCCCGCCATCACCACCGTGCTGCTGGGCGCCGACAGCGACAACACCGCCAGCACCAGCCTGGGCTGGGTGGCGGATGTGCGGTGGGGGCGAATGGGGCAGTGAGGGAGGGGGCGGCATTGCCAATGATTGGCGCCAGTGCACGCCGGTCTGCGGGCACGAGCAGGCTGTTGACTTGAGTCAAGAAGAACAATATCTGTTGTCAGATGCCCACTGTGTTCTGGATCTGCCGACTGCGTGCATTGCAAAAGATCAGTAGCATCAGGCCATGTTCATTTTTGTCGACGAATCAGGGTCCTTCACCGCATCAGAAATCCGAAATTCATGGTGTGTTGTTGCAGCATATGTCATTCCCGAAAACCAGATCGCATACGTAAAGTCCATTCTTCGACGGTTGCGGGCGAAGTACGGAGGAAGTGAAACAAAGCTCGGGCAAATGCGTGAGATCGACTATTTCGACACATTGGACAAATTGTCTTTATTGCCAGGTCTTGGATTTGCCGTGGCTTGCGATGTGAGTTTGTATTCACGTGATGTCGTTGAGGCGCATCGAGATAGTCAGGCAACAAAAGTCTTAGATCACGTCGACAAGATGCGGTTTGAATCCGGACGTCAAGGACTCCAACAGCTCGCTGATGACCTACGAGCATTGCCATTCCAACTTTATGCCCAACTCGTTTTGCAGGTGCAACTATTTGACGAGGTAATACGGCGAGCCCCTCTTTACTACGCCCAACGTCGCCCGCACGCCCTTGGTAACTTCCGGTGGCGTCTCGACAGAAAGGATACGACACCGACTGCTTACGAGGACGTTTTTCGTCGATTACTTCCCTCGCTTCTGCAAACAAGCGGCCTTCGTGAGCCCATGATCGCCTTGTCCGAGGGAGCCGACTATTCCTATTTCAAGCGCTTTGAGTTTGAAAATGGGCAACCGCCAGCGTATCTGAAAGACGATTACGGTATTCAGGTCAATGACGGGTTTAATATTGGAATGCTGTTACGGGAAGACTTTGAACTGGTTGACTCTGCTATCGATGATGGCATTCAAGTTGCAGATCTTCTAGCCGGTGGTGTGCGGCGTCTGCTGCGTGGAGGGTTTTCTGATGACCTCGCCGCAGCCCGATTGCTGGGAGCCAATATGGTCAGTCCAATCTATCGCGTTCCAACAATCAAGCTTGCTAGCTTGGGTCGTGAATCCATTGTTAGCTCACATGTCGCGAAGCTTATTCGAGTCATGGATGGTCGTGCAAAGGCCTTGATAAAACCCGAATCCAAACTCAGACGTTGAGTATCTGGGTTCGCAACTTGCGACCGACCGCACCAGGTCGATCGCGTGAATTGGATCCACGATATCCAAAGACCGCAGCCAGCCTTCAACATGCGTGTAGGTTGGTGGACTCAATGACCGCAGGTAGCCGAGACCAGCCATCTCGCCGGATTCAGGCCCGCCAAGTTGCACGTCGCATGACCTGGCAGGAGCCGCAGCATTTGTTGCAACTCAGCCCCGCTCAATCTTCGAGCACCACGCCCAAGGCCCTCAATTTCCTGGCGAACATGTCCCGGCGCTTTTCAGCCCTGGCGGCCGTATCCACAGCCGCCTGAATGGCCTTGGGGCCTTTTTTGGCCACGGTGCTGATCAAGCCCAACTTGTGCGCGGCATCGGCCCTCGCCCGTTGGTAGGTGGCGATGAGTTCGGCGTGGGCAATGGGTGGGGTCATGGGCGGCGCATTGTATGAAACAGGGTGTCAAGTGCGGCCCAGCCGACCCGGCTTTGGCAAGACCCGCCAAAGCCTCCGCCCCGCCCCCCCAGTTCACCCCAGACTGCTGTGGATCACCTCGCGCACGCGGGGGTAGATTTGCTGGTTCCATTTGCGCCCGCTGAACACGCCGTAGTGGCCCACCCCGGTCTGGATGTGGTGGGTTTTCAGGTAGGGGCGGATGCTGGGGCACAGGTCTTGCGCGGCCACCGTCTGGCCGACCGAGCAGATGTCGTCGCGCTCACCTTCCACCGTGAACAGCGCGGTGCGGCGGATGGCTTTGGTGTTGACGGTGCGGCCCCGGTACTGCAACACGCCGCGCGGCAGGTCGTAGGTCTGGAACACCTTTTGCACCGTCTCCAGGTAGAACTCGGCCGGCAGGTCGTTGACGGCCAGGTACTCGTCGTAAAAGGTGCGAATGGTGTCGGCCTTGTCCAGCTCGCCGTCCACCAGGTGGCGGTACAGGTCGCGGAATGACTGCTGGTGCCGCTCGGGGTTCATGCTCATGAAAGCGGTCAACTGCAAAAACCCGGGGTACACCCGCCGCATGAAGCCCGCATGGGGCAGCGGCACGTGGCTGACCAGGTTTTTGTCGAACCACTCAATGGGCTTGCTGTTGGCCAGTTGGTTGACAGCGGTGGGGTTGACGCGGCAATCCACCGGCCCGGCCATGAGCGTGAGGCTTTGGGGTTGGGCAGGGTGGTCGTCTTCGGCCATGATGGCGGTGGCCGCCAGCGCCGCCACGCACGGCTGGCACACGGCCACCCAGTGGGTGCGCGCGCCCGAGTCGGCAGTGGCGGCCTGGGCAAACGCGATCACGTTGTCGATGTAGTCGTCCAGCCCGTAGGCGCCGTGGCGCAGGCTCACGTCGCGGGCGTTGTGCCAGTCGGTGATGTACACGTCGTGGTCTTGCAGCAGGGTGCGGGCGGTTTCACGCAGCAAGGTGGCAAAGTGGCCTGAGAGCGGCGCAATCAGCATCACCGGTGGCTGCACCGGCGCGCCCACCTTCTTGAAGTGCAGCAAGGTGCCAAAGGGCGTGCGGTGGGTCACTTCTTCGGTCACGGCACAGGTTTGGCCTTCGGATTCGACGCTGCCAATGCCGTACGGCGGGCGCGAGTGCGTCAGGCGCATGCGCGAAAACACCTCGCTGGCGGCCGCCATGCGGCGGATGGGGCGACCCTCGGTGCCCTGGAGCCACAGCATGCCGCTGGCCCATTGCGCCATGAGGCGAAAGGGAGTCATCAGGTCCGATTGGGCCTGGTAAGCCTGATAAAGCATGGGTTTCCCTCTGTTTTGAACGGTGTCGTCCAAACACAGGCAAGTTGCGGGCCACCCCTGCACCGCCTTGCCTGGGCTTGGCACAGCCCTTGCGTTGGACCCCGCAACGCAACAGGAGGCAACCCGCCATGCACAAAACGGTTCTCACCATCAGCAGCAAAAACTATGGGGCCTGGTCACTCAGGGGCTGGCTCATGGCCCGCTGGGCGGGCCTGGCGTTTGAGGAACACGTCATCCACCCCGATGACCCGTCCATGAAGGCCGAAATTTTGCTGCTGGCACCGTCCATGCGGGTGCCCAGCCTGCGGCACAACGGCATTCTGGTGTGGGACACGCTGGCCATTGGCGAGTACCTGGCCGAGCTCAAGCCCAACGCGGGCCTGCTGCCCACCGACCCCAAGGCACGGGCGCATTGCCGCGCCATTTGCGGCGAAATGCACTCGGGGTTTGCCTCGCTGCGGGGTGCATTGCCCATGAACATCAAGGGACACTTCCCCCAATTCAAGGTGTGGTCGCGGGCGCAGGCCGACATTGACCGCATTGTGGACATCTGGACCGAGTGCCTGCAAACCCATGGCGGCCCCTACCTGTTTGGCGACCATCTCTGCCTGGCCGACGCCATGTACGCGCCGGTGGTGACGCGGTTTTTGACCTACGACGTGGCACTCAGCCCCATGTGCGCGGCCTACTGCCAAACCATCATGGCGCTGCCCAGCATGCAGGAGTGGGTAGCAGCCGCCCGGCTGGAGCCCGAAGAGATTGACGAGCTCGAAGCCGAGTTCTGAGGCCGGTAGGCGCCCCCGGGTCAGGCCCAGGGCGTGGGGGCAGGGATGTCGCACACAGGAGGCACATCAACGGTCTTGAAATCGGCGGGTGACACGATTTCCAGGTACTCCATGTCGGACGAGTAATCGAACAGGTAGTGGCGGATGCCGGGGCGCTGGTGCACGACGTCGCCGGCCTCGACCAGCGTCTCCTGGTCTTCGTACATGAAACGGGCCCAGCCCTTGACCATGATGACAATCTGGAAGTCCGCCTCATGGCGGTGCCAGCCGGTGCCCGCTTCTGGTGCCATGTTGGCCTTGACCAGGTGCGCAATCACCTTTCCGTGCGTGGCCTCGGCCACGCCCAGGTCGCGGTACAGGAAGAAGTCCCGCAAACCCTCAGCCTTGTAGGCCGTGTCGGCCGGTTTGACGTGCGAAAAACGGGTGGTGACGGTGTCCAGCATGGTGCGCTCCTGGGTTGGTGGAGGGAAAGGTTGGATGCTGCAGCGCAGCATGCATAAACCGTTCCCAGACCAGGGGCTCACCGCTGTGGGGCATGGCCCCGGTGGGTCACACCTCCAGCCACTCCTTGCGGGTGTAGCTGTCGGCCCGCAGTGCCTCGGGGGTGCCCTGGAACACGATGCTGCCATGGCCCATCACCTGCACGCGGTCGGAAATGGCCATGGCGATGGTGAGCTTTTGCTCGATCAGCAGCACCGAGACGCCCTTGGCTTTCAACGTTTGCAGGTACTGCGCCACCAGTTCGACGATTTTGGGCGCCAGGCCCTCGGTGGGTTCGTCGATGATGATGAGGTCGGGGTCGCCCATGAGGGTGCGGCACAGGGTGAGCATTTGCTGCTCGCCACCCGACATGACGCCCGCCTCGGTGTGCTCGCGCTCCTTCAGGCGGGGAAACATGGCGTACATGTCGTCAAAGCCCCAGCGGCTGCCCTTGCCGCTGCCCTTTTGGCCCAGCAGCAGGTTTTGGTGCACGGTGAGCTTGGGGAAGATGTCGCGGTTTTCGGGCACGTAGCCAATGCCCAGGTGGGCCACCTCGAACGGTTTTTTGCCCGTGATGTCCTGGCCCTTCCAGACGATGCTGCCCTGGCAGTCCACCAGGCCCATGATGGCCTTGGCCGTGGTGGAGCGGCCGGAGCCGTTGCGCCCCAGCAGCGCCACAATTTCGCCCTGGCCCACTTGCATGTTCACGCCATGCAGCACATGGCTTTTGCCGTAGTAGGCGTGTAGGTTGGATATCTCTAGCATGGTGTGTGTCTGTGGTTGGGGGAGCGCGCGTCAGTGGCCCGCTGCCTGTTCGTCGGCCAGCACCGAGCCCAGGTAAGCCTCTTGCACGCGGGGGTTGGCGCGGACGGCATCGGGCTCGTCAAAGGCCAGCACCTCGCCGTAGACCACCACGGCAATTTTGTCGGCCAGGCCAAACACCACGCCCATGTCGTGCTCCACGGTGAGCAGGGTTTTGCCCTCGGTCACGTCGCGTATCAGCTCGATGAAGCGCTTGGTTTCGCTTTTGCTCATGCCGGCGGTGGGCTCGTCCAGCAGCACCACATTGGCCCCACCGGCAATGGTGATGCCAATTTCCAGCGCCCGCTGCTCGGCGTAGGTCAGGTTCATGGCCAGCACGTCGCGCTTTTTGTGCAGGTGGATCTGGTCCATCAGCTCCTCGGCGCGGTCGTTGGCGTCGTCGAGGTCGGCCAGAAAATGCCAAAAGCTGTACTTGTAGCCCAGGCTCCACAGCACCCCGCAGCGCAGATTCTCAAACACGCTGAGCTTGGGGAAGATGTTGGTGATCTGGAAACTGCGCGACAACCCGGCCCGGTTGATTTCGAACGGCTTCTTGCCGTCGATGCGCTTGCCATTGAGGTGGATGCTGCCGCTGGTGGGTTCGAAGCGCCCGCTGATGAGGTTGAACAGCGTGCTTTTGCCCGCACCGTTGGGCCCGATGATGGCCACGCGCTCCCCGGCGGCCACCGCCAGGTCCACCCCGCGGATGATCTCGGTCTTGCCAAAACTCTTGCGCAGGCCCTTCAGCTCCAGGGCGTAAGCATTTTTTAAGTCTTTTTGGCCTTCAGCGCTTGTGTTCATTGGGTTGTTAGCTATCGCGTTCACAGTGCCTCCCGGCGCTTGATTTCTTTTTCGATGTCCACCTGGATGTCGCTCCAGTCGTGCAGGAACTGGCGGCGCGTCAGCTCGAACAGGCCCAGGCCGGTCACCAGCACAAACGCCGAGCCAAACCAGCTGTTGAAGCCCTTGGCATTGAGAGTGGCGCCCATGAAGGTCAACTCGTTGCCCAAGGCGGCGTTGAGCTGCAGGTGATAGACCATTTCAATCATCGCCCCCGCGCCCGCCAAAATGACCAGGCCGGTACCCGCCAGCGCCAGGTAGCTGGCCCACACGCGGCGCAGCATGCCGAAGGAGGCCACCCGCAGGTTCATCATGATCAGGCTGGCGACGCCGCCGGGCGCGTACATGACCATGAACAGGAAAATGAAGCCCAGGTACAGCAGCCAGGCCTTGGTCAGCTCGGACAACAGCACAAAAGCCAGCACCATCAGGATGGCACCCAGGATGGGGCCAAAGAAGAAGGTGGCCCCGCCCAGGAAGGTGAACAGCAGGTAGGCGCCCGAGCGGTGTGCCCCCACCACCTCGGCGGTGACGATTTCAAAGTTCAGCGCCCCCAGGCCGCCCGAGACGCCGGCAAAAAAGCCGGCAATGACGAAGGCGATGTAGCGCACCATCTGCGTGTTGTAGCCCACAAATTCCACGCGCTCGGGGTTGTCGCGCACGGCGTTGAGCATGCGGCCCAGCGGCGTGCGGGTGAAGGCAAACATGAGCGCCGTGCACACCAGGGTGTAAGCCGCAATCAGGTAGTACAGCTGAATTTGTGGCCCGTAGGTGATGCCCAGGGTGTTGCCCGTGACCCGGTCACCCGAAATGCCGCCCTCGCCCCCAAAAAAGTCCGGGAACATCAGCGCCATGGCCCACACCAGCTCGCCCACCCCCAGGGTGATCATGGCAAAAGGGGTGGCCGCCTTTTTGGTGGTGACCCAACCCAACACCACGGCGAACAAGGCCGCGGCCAGACCACCCACGATGGGGATGAGGCTGACCGGCAACGCCCACTGGCCCGAGCCCACCACGTTCAGGGTGTGGATGGCCAGAAACGACCCCATGCCGGAATACACCGCGTGACCAAAGCTCAGCATGCCGCCCTGCCCCAGCAACATGTTGTAGCTCAGGCAAACAATGATGGCGATGCCCATTTGCGACAGCATGGTGTGCGACAGGCTGCTGGTGAACAGCTTGGGTGCCACCAGCATGATGAGCACAAACAAGCCCCAGATGACCCAGCGACCGACGTTCCAGGGTTTGAATTCGTAATGTGTTCTCGACATGTTCAACCTTCCCGTGTGCCCAGCAGACCACGGGGTCTGAAAACCAACATCAACACCAGCAGCAGGTAGGGCAGGATGGGGGCCACCTGGCTGACCTTGAGCTTCCACAGCACATAGCCGGGCGTTTGCTCGGTGATGGCCATGCCCACCTGGTTGAGGGCGCTCATCAGTGACACGTCAATGGCCACCGCAAAGGTCTGCAACAGCCCAATGAGCAGCGAGGCCAGAAACGCCCCGGTGAGCGAGCCCATGCCCCCCACCACCACCACCACAAAAATGATGGACCCCACCGTGGCCGCCATGCCGGGCTCGGTGACGAACGCATTGCCCCCAATGACCCCGGCCAGCCCGGCGAGCGCCGCGCCACCGCCAAACACCAGCATGAACACACGGGGCACGTTGTGGCCCAGGGCTTCCACGGTCTCGGGGTGCGTCAACGCGGCCTGGATGACCAGGCCAATGCGCGTTTTGGTGAGCAACAGGCCCACGGCCATGAGCATGAGGATGGCCACGCCCATCATGAACCCGCGGTACAGCGGAAACTGTGTGCCATACAGCGTGAACAGCGGGCCGCTGAGTTCGTCGGGCACCCGGTAGTCCACCGAACTCCGGCCCCAGACCAGTTGCACCAGCTCTAGGATGATGTAGCTCAGGCCGAAGGTGATGAGCAGCTCGGGCACATGGCCAAACTGGTGCACGCGGCGCAGCGCGTATTTCTCGAACACGGCACCCAGCACGCCCACCAACAGGGGGGCCACCACCAGCGCGGGCCAGAAACCGATGAGCTCAGTCACCGTGTAGGCCAGGTAGGCGCCCAGCATGTAGAAGCTGGCGTGCGCGAAGTTGAGCACGCCCATCATGCTGAAAATCAGCGTGAGCCCCGAGCTGAGCATGAACAGCAGCAGGCCGTAGCTCACGCCGTTCAGCAATGAAATGGTGAAAAATTCCATGGAATTACCGTGGTTCAGGTCACAAAAAAACCCGTTCGCCGCCACCAGCTGCCCCACAGGGGAGCAGCTGGTGTGCAATGAACGGGTCTGTCAGGTCAGACCCAGCGCCCCGTGGGGCGCAAGGGGCACCGGCCCTCAGGGGCGTTTCATGTCGCAGCTGGTGGGGGTGCTGGCCACGTAGGCGTCCAGGTACTTGACGGGTGCGAAGGTGTAGCCGGTGTTTTCCACGCTGTACTTGTTCTTGGCGTCCACTTTCTGCCACTTGGAAATCCACAGGCCTTGCTGCAGCTGGTGGTCGGTCTTGCGCATCTGGCTCTCGCCGTTGAAGCCCTTGAAGGTCAGGCCGTTGAGGGCGGCAGCCACCTTGACGGGGTCGGTGCTCTTGGCCTTGGCCATGGCCTCACCCAGCATCACCACGCCGTTGTAGGTGGCGTAGGTGTAGAAGTCGTCGTTGAACTTCTTCTTGAACTCGGCCCCCAGCTGGCCCAGTTCCCCGTCGTAGTTGCTGTGGTTGTACGCAATCTGGTAGACCTCGCTGTCACCGCCCTGGGCCAGGGCCGTGGGGGTGCCCGTGACGCCGGGGTAGTAAGCGTACATGGGGATTTTCAGGCCCGCGTCGTTCAGGGCCTTGACGAACAGGGTCAGGTCAGCGCCCCAGTTGCCGGTGACGATGGCGTTGGCACCCGACTGCTTGATTTTGGCCACGTAGGGCGAGAAATCCTTGACCTGGCCCAGGGGGTGCAGGTCTTCGCCGGCAATTTTCACGTCGGGGCGCTTGCGGGCCAGGCCTTCCTTGAAGTAGGCCGCCACCTGCTGGCCGTGGGCGTAGTTCTGGTTCAGCAGGTACACGCTGGTGACCTTGGGCTGGTCTTTCATGAAGGTGGTGAGGGCTTCCATCTTCATGGAGGTGTCGGCGTCCAGGCGGAAGTGCCAGTAGCTGCAGCGCTCGTTGGTCAGTGAGGGGTCCACCGCCGCGTAGTTCAGGAAAATCACCTCTTTGCCGGGGTTGCGGGCGTTGTGTTTGGTGACGGCGTCGGAAATGGCCGCTGCGGCGCCAGAGCCGTTGCCCTGCGTCACGTAGCGAAAGCCCTGGTCAATGGCGGCTTTCAGCGCGTTCAGGCTTTCCTGTGGAGAGCCTTTGTTGTCGAAGCCCACCACCTCAAACTTCACACCAGCGGGGTTTTTGGCGCCGCTTTTGGCGTCGGAGACAAACTGCCAGCTTTTCAGCTGGTTTTGACCCACGTTGGCAAACGGGCCGGACAAGGGGTCGATGAAGGCGATTTTGACCGTCTCCCCCTTTTGTGCCATGGCGCCGAACGACGCAACCAACATGGATGCCGCGACCACTTGCTTGACTGTGAAATGCATGGTGATGTCTCCTGGTGTTGAAAAAACCCGACGCTGAGCGTTGAATTACGTTCAGCTTACAGGGTGCATGGCGTGGTCCCATCAGGGATTGCCCCTACCCCCTATCGCACAGGCGACTTCGTCGCCCGTGCCCACCTGCGCAGGGGTCAAACCCCCGGCAACCGATAGTCCTTGAGCTGCTCGCGCAGCGACATTTTTTGCATCTTGCCCGTGGCACCCAGGGGAATGGCGGGCACAAACACCACGTCGTCCGGGATTTGCCACTTGGCAATGCGGCCTTCGTAAAACGCCAGCAGTTCTTCCCGCGTCACCTCAGTCCCCGGCTTGAGCGTGACCACCACAATGGGCCGCTCGTCCCACTTGGGGTGCGGCATGCCAATGCAAGCGGCCATGGCCACCGCCGGGTGGGCCATGGCGATGTTTTCCACGTCGATGGAGCTGATCCACTCGCCGCCGGACTTGATCACGTCCTTGCTGCGGTCGGTGATTTGCATGAAACCCTCGGCGTCGATGGTGGCCACGTCGCCGGTGGGGAACCAGCCGTCCACCAGGGGCGACGCGCCCTCGGCCTTGAAGTAGTGGTCGATGATCCACGACCCGCGCACCAGCAGGTCGCCGTAGGTCTTGCCGTCCCAGGGCAGCTCCTGGCCATCGGGGTTGACGATTTTCATGTCCACGCCGTACACGGCGCGGCCCTGCTTCAGGCGCACCCGCATGCGCCCCGCGTCGTCAAACGCCAGCTGCTTGTTTTTGAGTGTGCACACGGTGCCCAGGGGCGACATTTCGGTCATGCCCCAGGCGTGCAGCACCTCCACCCCATAGGTGTCGTGGAAGGTGTGCAGCATGGCCGGCGGGCAGGCCGAACCCCCAATGACCGTGCGCGTCATGGTGCTGAACTTCAAGCCACTGGCCTGCATGTGGCCCAGCAGCATTTGCCACACGGTGGGCACACCGGCGGCCATGGTCACGCCCTCGGACTCAATCAGTTCGTAAATGGATTTGCCGTCCATGGCCGGGCCGGGGAACACCAGCTTGCAGCCCACCGCCGCCGCGCAGTAGGGAATGCCCCAGGCGTTGACGTGGAACATGGGCACCACGGGCAACACGGCGTCGCGGGCACTCAGGTTGAGGGCATCGGGCATGGCCCCGGCGTAGGCGTGCAGCAAGGTGGAGCGGTGGCTGTACAGCACGCCCTTGGGGTTGCCGGTGGTACCGCTGGTGTAGCACAGGCTGGAGGCGGTGTTTTCGTCGAACTGGGGCCAGGTGTAGGCGCTGGGCTGCGCCGCCAGCCAGGCCTCGTAGCTCACCAGGTTGGGGATGCCGGTGTCGGCAGGCAGCTTGTCGGCATCGCACATGGCCACCCACAGCTTGACCGTGGGGCACTTGGCGTGCACGGCGGCCACCAGCGGGGTGAAGGTGGTGTCAAAGCACACCACGCTGTCCTCGGCGTGGTTGATGATCCAGGCCAGCTGCTGCGGGTGCAGGCGGGGGTTGAGGGTGTGCAGCACGCGACCCGAGCCGCTCACGCCAAAGTACAGCTCCAGGTGGCGGTAGCCGTTCCAGGCGATGGTGGCCACCCGGTCGCTGAAGCCCACGCCCTGTGCGTCCAGTGCGTTGGCGACCTGGCGCGAGCGCTTGGCCACGGTGGTCCAGTCGGTGTGGTGAACGTCCCCTTCGACCCGGCGCGACACGATGGCGCCGTCGCCGTGGTGGCGCTCGGCGTGCTCGATGAGTGACGAAATCAACAACGGGTGGTTTTGCATCAAACCCAGCATGGGTGTCTCCTTGTGTGGCGGTTGTTGGGCAAAGGCCCAACCTCGATCTATGGTAGCCCCGGGGTGGGGGCACAGCGCCCCATTTTGCGCACGCAGGCGACAGTTGACCAGCGTTGTCGTGTCCCTGACAAGGGGTGTCGGTTGGCGGACAATTCACCCGGGTTTTCCCCAGCCGTGGCCACTCGCTGCGTCCTCCTGTCGCACCGTGCCACTCGTCCCCACCCACGCCATGCCCACACCGTCCCCCTTCACAGAACCCGCCTCGCCCCTGCACCAGTTCCTGGCCGCGCAACCCTGGTTCGGCCCCTTGCCCGCCGAGTTGCGCCAGCGGGTGCTGCAGGAATGCACCACCTTCACCGTGGACCAGGGCGCACTGGCGTTGCCGGCGGGCGAGGTCACGCAGGGCTGGTACGCGGTGTTGCACGGCCTGGTCAAGCTGCAAAGCACCTCGCGCAACGGGCGGGCGGCGGCCTTCCTGGGTGCCCCGGCAGGTGAATGGTTTGGCGAAGGCACGGCCCTGAAGGCCGAGTGCCGCCGCTACGAGGTGGTGGCCCTGCGCGACTCCCTGCTGCTGTGCCTGCCGCTGCCGCTGTTCGACGAATTGCACGCCCACCAGCTGCCCTTCAACCAGTTCATGGTGGCGCACCTGAACCGGCGGCTGGGGCAGGCCATGGCCGGGATTGAGGCGGGGCGCATCCGCTCGCCCGAGCAGCGGGTGGCACTGTTCATTTCCGGCCTGTTCTGGAAAAGCGCCCGGCGGCTGGATTTGTCCCAGGAAGAGATTGGCCAGCTCAGTGGGCTGTCGCGCCAGACCGTGAACCGGGCGCTGCAAAAGCTGGAGGCCATGGGCCTGGTGGCCCTGCAGTTTTCGCGGGTGCGCATCACCGACGAAGCCGGGCTGTGTGCCTTCCTGTCCCAACCCGACGGCGGCACCGCATAACCTTGGCGCCCGCAGGCCCACCCCTGGCGCCGGACAATCGCGGCCATGCCGCTCACCACCGCCACCGACCCACTGCTGCCCTGCCAACCCACCGATCTGATGGCGGCGCTGGCCCACCCCGTGCACCCCACCCCGTTGCCCTCCCCCCGCTGGGTGGCCCGCTGCGACGCGCTGGCGCACGAACTGGACCTGCCCCCCGACTGGCTGGCCAGCGACGATGCCCTGGCCTTGCTGGCCGGCAACCGGGCACCGGCCCACGGCACACCACTGGCCACCGTGTACAGCGGCCACCAGTTTGGCCAGTGGGCGGGCCAGTTGGGCGACGGACGGGCCCTGTTGCTGGGCGAGCTGGACACGCCCCTGGGTCGCCAGGAGGTGCAACTCAAAGGCGCGGGTCTGACGCCGTTTTCCCGCATGGGCGACGGGCGGGCCGTGTTGCGCAGCAGCATCCGCGAATACCTGTGCAGCGAAGCCATGCACGCACTGGGCATTCCCACCACCCGCGCGTTGGCCCTGACGGGATCGCCCCAACCCGTGCGCCGCGAAACCGTGGAAACCGCCGCCGTGCTCACCCGCGTGGCCCCCAGCTTCATCCGCTTCGGGCACTTCGAGCACTTTTCGCACAGCGGCCAGCACGGTGTGCTGCGCGCCCTGGCCGACCACGTCATTGACCGCTTCTACCCCGCGTGCCGCGAGGCCGCCAACCCCCACGCGGGTCTGCTGCAAGCCGTGAGCGAGCGCACCGCCCACCTGGTGGCCCAGTGGCAGGCGGTGGGCTTTTGCCACGGTGTGATGAACACCGACAACATGAGCATCCTGGGCCTGACACTCGACTACGGGCCCTTCCAGTTCATGGACGGCTTCCACCCCGGCCACGTCTGCAACCACAGCGACACCGGGGGCCGCTACGCCTACAACCGCCAGCCGCAGGTGGCCTACTGGAACCTGTTCTGCCTGGGGCAAGCCCTGCTGCCGCTGATTGGCGAGCCCGACGACGCCATGGCCGCGCTGGACAGCTACCAAACCGTGTTTCCCGCCGCCCTCACCCAGCGCATGGCCGCCAAGCTGGGGTTGGGCGCCGACCACCCGCACGCCAGAACCCTGATCGACAGCACCTTGCAGCTGCTGGCCGCCGAACGCACCGATTACCCCCTGTTCTGGCACCGGTACACCCAGTGGCTGGCGGCGCAAGGCGAGGCCCCCGATCAGCCCCAGGCGGTGGCGCCGCTGCAAGACCTGTTTGCAGACCACAGCCGCTTTGACGCCTGGAAAAATCAATTTCTAGAGCTGACAACCCAACACCAACAAGCGCCAGATGCCAATTTGGCATCAAAAAACAACCCCAAGTACGTGTTGCGCAACCACCTGGCCCAGACCGCCATTGCCCAGGCCGAACAGGGCGATGCCGGCCTGGTGGCGGAACTGTTGGCCGTGCTGCAAACTCCCTTCAGCGCACACCCCGAACACGAGGGCTGGGCCGGGCTGCCGCCCGACTGGGCCGCCCACATTGAAATCAGCTGCTCGTCCTGACCACCCCGCTCACCCGAAAGACGCCCCATGACCTACCCCATCCAGAAGACCGACGCCGAATGGCGTGCGCTGCTCGCCGCCAAGGGCGCCGAACCCGGTGCCTTCGACATCACCCGCCACGCCCGCACCGAGCGCCCGTTCACCGGCAAGTACGAACAGGTGTGGGCCGATGGCAGCTACCACTGCGTGTGCTGTGGCAACACCCTGTTCGACGCCCGCACCAAATTCGACGCGGGCTGCGGCTGGCCCAGTTTTTCGCAGGCCCTGCCCGGGGCCATCACCGAAATCACCGACCACAGCCACGGCATGGTGCGGGTGGAAACCGTTTGCAGCCAGTGCGGTGCCCACCTGGGCCATGTGTTTGAAGATGGCCCCATGCCCACGGGCCTGCGCTACTGCATGAACTCGGCCTCGCTCACCCATGAGCCCACCAAACCTGAAAGCACCCCCCAATGAAACCCCTGCACCACATGGCCCTGTCCATGCTGGACCTGGTGGCCGTGCGCCAGGGCGGCACCGTGGCCGACGCGCTGGCCATTGCCCTGCGCACGGCGCAACACGCCGAGTCGCTGGGCTTCCAGCGCTACTGGCTGGCCGAGCACCACAACATGAGCGGCATTGCCAGCTCGGCCACCGCCGTGCTGGTGGGCCACATTGCCGGTGGCACCCAGCGCATACGGGTGGGCTCGGGCGGCGTCATGCTGCCCAACCACGCGCCCCTGGTGGTGGCCGAGGCGTTTGGCACCCTGGCCGAGCTGTACCCTGGCCGCATCGACCTGGGCCTGGGCCGCGCCCCCGGCACCGACCCGCTGACCATGCGCGCCCTGCGCCGTGACCGAGTGGAAACCGAGGCCGACTTTCCCCGTGACGTGGCCGAACTGCAGCGCCTGCTCGCCCCCGCCCAGCCCGGCCAGCGCCTGGTGGCCATGCCCGGCGCGGGCACCCAGGTGCCCATCTGGCTGCTGGGCTCCAGCCTGTTTTCGGCCCAGTTGGCCGCGCAGATGGGGCTGCCCTACGCCTTTGCCTCGCACTTTGCACCCCGGCTGTTGCACCAGGCCCTGGCGGTGTACCGCGACCAGTTCCGCCCCTCTGCGGCGCTGGCGCAGCCCTACGTGATCGTGGGCGTGCCCTTCATTGCGGCGCCCACCGATGACGAGGCCGAGTACCTGGCCAGCAGCACCTACCAACGGGTGCTGGGCATACTGACGGGGCAGCGCGGCCAACTGCCACCACCGGTCAGGGGCTACATGGCGCAGCTGCACCCGCAAGAGCGCGCTGGCATAGAAGACTTTCTGGCCGCCGCGGTCATTGGTGGCCCGGACACCGTTCACCGTCGGCTGACCGAATTGGCCATGGCGACCGAGGCAGACGAATTCATGCTGGTCAGCGATGTGTTTGACCCCGCGCTGCGCCTGCGCTCACTGAGCCTGGCGGCCAGCGCCATGGCGGCGCAGGCCAGCGCCCACGCCTGAGTTCGCGCCCTTCTTCACTTGGGCGAAGCCTGCGCCTGCTTGGCGCTGGGACACGGCAGTGACGCCACCGACGCCACGACCTCCTCCAACGCAGACGCCTCCAGCGTCAGGCCCATGTGGCCCACGCCAGGCACCACCCTGACCACGCCAGGATGGCCGTGGCTGGCGAACACCCCATCAAATTGGTCGGCCTGAAACACCTCATCGTCTGCCCCCACCACCACCTGCAGGGGCTGGCTCACCGCGCGCACATTGGCCGCCCAGTCGGTGCGGGGGCGGAAGTTCATGGCCAGGTTGTAGTCGTAGGTGGGGGTGAGCACACGGCTGGCCTCGTCATCCAGCGCAAACCGGGTCACGGGCAGGTGGTTGAACGCCCGAATGCCCACCGCATTCAACGCCGTCAGTGCCACCACACGGGGCATGCCCACATTGACCCAGCCACCCCCACCAGCCCGGTAGGTGGGCGCGTCATGGCCGACGAACGGCGCCAACAGCACGTAGCCCGAAAAAAGGGCCGCCCTCTCGCTGCCCGCCAGCCGCAGGGCCAGGCCGCCTCCGGCGGAAAAGCCCACCAGCGTGGCGGTTGGTGGCAACTGCCAGGCCGCCACCAGGTCTTCCAGGTCTTCTTCCAGTTGTCCGATGTGCCCGACCTGCCCGCGCGGGCCCGAGCCGCCATGGCCCCGAACGTCCGGCACATACACCGCATGACCTGCCTCGGCGAGCGCCTGGGCCATGGGGTGCAAGCTGCGCCCCCAGGCCGATGAGCCATGCACCAGCACGACGGGGCAAGCCGACTTGCCTCGGGCGGGACGGTAGGCGCGGTAGATGAGGGGGGTGCCGTCCCGCGCCAGCACCTGCTGGGGTGCGGGCACGTTGGAAAAGTCCACCTCGTCAAAGGCGTCGTTCACGCTGCCCAGCGGCTGCGGCGGCACGGGACCACCCAGCGCCAGGCCAAACGCCAGCATGGCCAGCAACAGGCCCAACACGGCTAAGCAGGTCAACACCAGGGTCTTCATGGCATGGCTCCGGCACTTCTCGACATGGAAGGAACTTCGGGTCAGCTGATGCACCCAACACCGGACTCCAGCCGTTTGGTGGGCGGTCTGAGCAACAGGGTGACCCGCCGAGCCAGGGGCTCGGGTGGGCGCATTGGCGGCAGACTTTACCCCAGCCCCCGACCACCGCCGATAATTCCGCCCATGCGCTTTCTCATCGACTTCTTTCCCATCGCCCTGTTTGTTGCCGCGTACAAGCTGCACGACATCTACACCGCCACCGCCGTGCTCATGGTGGCCACGGTGGTGCAGACCGGCATCATGTACGGCCTGGACAAACGGCTGCAAACCATGCAAAAGGTCACGCTGGGCCTGGTGCTGGTGTTCGGTGCGCTGACGCTGCTGCTGCAGGACGAACGCTTCATCAAATGGAAGCCGACGGTGCTGTACGCCAGCATGGCCATCGTGCTGGCCGCAGCCCTGTGGGTCTGGAAGAAAAACTTCCTGCAGATGCTCTTGGGCAGCCAGCTCAGCCTGCCCGACGGCGTCTGGTCCAGGCTCACCGTGATCTGGGTGGGCTACTTCCTGTTCATGGCCGCCCTCAATGGCTACGTGGCGGCCTATTACTCCACCGAAGAATGGGTGAATTTCAAACTGTGGGGCTACGCCTTCCCCGTCATCTTCATTGTGGGCCAGGGCCTGTACATTGCCCGCTACCTGAAAGACGATTCTTCCGGCAACGAGGCCAAGAAACCATGACCCAGCCTGTCACCACGCCCCCCACCGCAGCCGACCTGGACGCGGCCCTGCGCACCGCACTGCAACCCACCACGCTGGAGGTGATCGACGAAAGCGGCCAGCACGCCGGACATGCGGGTGCCAACGGGCTGGGGTTTGGCACCCACTTTCGGGTGCGCATTGGTGGCCCGGCATTCGCTGGCAAGGGCCGCGTGGCCCAGCACCGCCTTGTGTATGATGCGCTTCGACTTTTTACCGACGCTGGCCTGCACGCCCTGGCCATTGAAATTCAGAACCAACACACCACGTTGCCAACCGCCGTATCCGCCACCTCGGCAGACACCGCGAGCACCGGGCACTGACATTTCCTCCCCTTTTCCCTTTCCCTCACTCCCGTTCCACCATGAAAACCCTGTTGTCCATTGCGGCTGTGGCCGCGTTGTCCCTGTCCTCCACCGTGGCCCTGGCCCAGAACGTGGCCATCGTCAACGGCAAGCCCGTGCCCACCAGCCGGGTGGAAATGCTGGCCTCACAAGTCGCCAAATCGGGCCGCCCCGTGAACGACGAGGTGCGTGCACAAATCAAGGAAGAGGTCATTGCCCGTGAAATCTTCATGCAGGAAGCCACCAAACGCGGCCTGGCCGCCAGCGAAGACTACAAGGCCCAAATGGAGCTGGCCCGCCAGACCATCCTGATCCGCGAACTGTTCGCCGACTTTCAGAAGAAGAACCCCGTCACCGACGCCGAACTGAAGGCCGAGTACGACAAATTTGTGGCCGCCAACGGTGGCAAAGAGTACAAGGCCCGCCACATCCTGGTCGAGAAAGAAGAAGAGGCCAAGGGCATCATCGCCAGCCTGAAAAAGGGTGACAAGTTCGAAGACTTGGCCAAGAAAATGTCCAAAGACCCAGGCTCTGGCGCCAACGGCGGTGACCTGGATTGGGCCAACGCCTCCAGCTACGTGCCCGAGTTCAGCTCGGCCATGATCAAGCTGGAAAAAGGCCAGCTGACGGCAGAACCCGTGAAGAGCCAGTTTGGCTGGCACGTGATCCGCCTGGACGACATCCGCGACGCCAAACTGCCCGCATTCGACGAAGTCAAGCCCCAGATTTCCCAGCAGATGACGCAGCAAAAACTCAGCCAATTCCAGGAAGACCTGCGCAAAAAGGCCGTGGTCAAGTAAACATTGCCCACCACCTCATCGCCATCGGCTGACCACGGGCCGGAGACCTCCGGCTCCCTGTTCCCCCGAATCGAGGCCGATGGTGAACACGCCGCCGGGGGCGTGCCGCGGCTCAGGCTGCGGGGGAGTTGGACAGCCGCCTCACTGGCCGACGTCCACCAGTGGCGGCACCTGCAGGCCGACCTGTCCCGCTGGCCTGTCAGCCCGCCTCCCCACCCCGTCACACCACCAGCACCCCATTGGGACCTCAGCAGCGTGGCCGCGCTGGACCATGTGGGCGCCCAGGTGCTGTGGGCCCACTGGGGCGGCCAACAACCCGCCCAACTGTCGCTGACCACCTCGCAGCGCACCCTGTTTGACCGATTGGCCCGCTTTTCCCAGCCGGTGCCCCAAGCCCCCCGCCCCACCATCGGCCAGCGCTGGCAGGCCCTGGGTGCAGACGTGCTGCAAGCGGTGTCCCACCTGCACGGTTTCACCTTGCTGCTGGGCCAGCTCCTGCTGGATCTGGTGCAACTGTTGCGCCACCCCCGGCGTGGCCCCTGGCGCGACGTGTCGGGCCACCTGTTCCATTTCGGGGCCACGGCGCTGCCCATCACCGCACTGGTGGGATTTCTGATCGGGGTGGTGCTGGCCTACCTTAGCGCGCAACAGCTGCGCCAGTTTGGGGCCGATGCCTTCATTGTCGACCTGCTGGGCGTGTCGCTGGTCCGCGAACTGGGCCCCATGCTGGCCGCCATCCTCATGGCAGGCCGCTCGGGCTCCGCCATCACCGCCCAAATCGGGGTCATGCGCGTGACCCAGGAGCTCGACGCCATGCGGGTGATGGGCATTGCCCCCGGCTACCGGCTGGTCATGCCCCGTGCGCTGGCGCTCGCCGTGGCCATGCCACTCATCAGCATTTGGACCACACTGCTGGCGCTGCTGGGCGGCATGCTGGCAGCGGACGTATCACTGGGCATTTCCCCGTCGTTTTTTGTGCACGCGCTGCCGGCCGCGGTGGACAGCGCCAACCTCGCGTTGGCCGTGGGCAAAACCACGGTGTTCGGCGTGCTCATTGCGCTGATTGCCTGCCACTTTGGCCTGCGCGTCGAACCCAACACCGAAAGCCTGGGCCAGGGCACCACGGCATCGGTGGTCACCTCCATCACCGTGGTGATACTGGTCGATGCCCTGTTCGCCATCCTGTTCAAGGACATTGGCACATGAGCGCCACACCTGCATTGGCGCAGCCCTCGGCCTTGCCCGCCGTGGACATCCGGGGCGTGTGGACCACGTTCCCGCTCGCCCAGGGCGGTGAACAGGTGGTGCACCAGGACCTGGACCTGGCGGTGCAAACGGGTGAAGTGTTGTCGCTGGTGGGGGGCTCTGGCACGGGCAAAACCACCCTGCTGCGCCACATCCTGGGCCTGGACACGCCCTCGCGCGGCAGTGTGCACATCATGGGCCGCGCCGTGGCCGACCAGGACCCCCGCACATCGGCCACCCGGGTGGGCATGCTGTTCCAGCATGGGGCGTTGTTTTCGGCGTTCAGCGTGCTCGACAACATCGCCTTTGGCCTGAACGAATGGGGGCACATGCCCCGAGCACTGGCGCGTGACATGGCCATGGTCAAACTGCAAATGGTGGGCTTGGAAGCCAAGCACGCCGACAAGCGGCCCTCCGACCTGTCGGGCGGCATGGTCAAGCGTGCAGCACTGGCGCGGGCGCTGGCCCTGGACCCCCCGCTGCTGTTGCTGGACGAGCCCACCGCCGGACTCGACCCACAAGGCGCGGACGAATTTTGCGAACTCCTGCGTGCGCTGCACCGGGAGCTGGGCCTCACGGTGATGATGGTCACCCACGACCTGGACACCCTGCTGGCCCTGTCCACCCGCATCGCCGTGCTGGCCGAGCGGCGCGTGGTGGCGGTGGGCACGGCCGCCGAGGTCGTGGCCACCCGCCACCCTTTCATACAGGCCTACTTTGGTGGCGGCCGAGGCCAGCGCGCCTTGCTGGCGCTCGAGCGGCCACCCACCCAGGCGCCGTGATCGGATCAAAGGAAACCACAGATGGAAAACAAGGCACATGCCTGGGCGGCCGGGTTGTTCGTCATCACCATGGTGTCGCTGTTGGCGGCCCTGGCCTTCTGGCTGTCGCGCGACACCCGCGTGCGCGATGTGTACGAGCTGTCCACCGCAGAGGCCGTGAGCGGCCTGTCCGAACAGGCTGCCGTGCGGTTTCGGGGCATCACCGTGGGCAAGGTGGTTCACATCGGGTTTGACCCCCAAACCAAGGGCAATGTGCTGCTGCGCATCGCCATCGACCAGAACCTGCCGTTGACCCAGGCCACCTACGGCGTGCTGGCCTACCAGGGCGTGACCGGACTGGCCTTTGTGCAGCTGGACGACGATGGTTCCTCCACCGCGCCCCTGACCACCCAAACCAATCCGCCCACCCGCATTCCACTGCGCCCCGGCTTGCTGAGCCAGTTCGCCGACCAGGGGTCGTTTTTGCTGCGCCAGGCGCAGCGCATCACCGAACGGGTGGACTCGCTGCTGTCGGCCGAGAACCAGCAGACCATGGTCAGCACCCTGCAGTCCGTGGGACGCAGCGCCGATCGTTTGGGTCTGGCGGCCGAACGCATGCAAGCCACGGTGGCAGCACAGCTGGGGCCCCAGCGCACCAACATCCCCGCGCTGGTGACCGACACCCGCCAGGCCATGCAAGCCCTGCAGGCCACGGCCAGCGACATCCGCCACACCGCGCAGGCGTCTGCACAAACGGCCGAGGCCGCGACCCAAGCCGCCCAAACCCTCCACCAGCTCGGCCAGCGCATTGCTGCAGAGGACGGGCTGGTTTCGCAGCTGGAGCGCACCACCCGATCGCTGGCCGCCAGCGCGGCAACGGTGCAGGCCACGGCACTGCCCCGCCTGATGGAGGCCACCGCAGAGGCGGCACAAGCGGCACGCGCCGCATCCGCCACCGCGCAAGGCGTGGACCGCGTGGTCAACCACCTGGAAGAAAACCCCCAAAGCCTGCTGTTCGGTCACGGCGCCCCCGCCCCCGGACCGGGCGAGCCGGGCTTCTCCGCACCCGCCCCCACCCGCTGAGCCACCCACCCGCACACGGAGACCACCATGCGCCCATCGGCACCGGACACCCACCCACGGCTCCCCACCCGCCTGGCCGACACACCCACACACGCCCTGGCCACACCGGTTCACACGGCCACGGCCCTGCTGGCGGTGGTGCTGGCCCTGGGTGCGTGCAGCCTGCCACAGGCCCCCACCCCCAAAGCCACCCACGACCTGGGTCCGCTGCCCACGGCCTCGGTGGCGCCGGTGTTGGCCGCGCCCAAGCCACTGCAGCTGCTCGCCACGTCGGCCCCCGCCGCACTCGGGGGGCAGGACATGCGCTACCGCCTGGCCTACGCACAACCCCTGCAGCCGCGTGCCTACGCGCTGGCGCGCTGGAGCATGCCCCCCGCACAACTGGTGCACCAGCGCCTGCGCCAGCAACTGGCGGCCGACGGCTGGCAGGTGGGGGGTGGCCACGCTGCCGATGCCCCGGTGCTGCACATCGAACTCGACGTGTTTGAGCAGGTGTTTGACACCGCCGAGCGCAGCCACGGCCTGGTGCAGTGGCAGGCCAGCCTGCGCCAAGGCGCACGCACCCTGGCCCAGCACACCATGACCGCCCAGGTGCCCGCCACCACCCCCGACGCCGCCGGTGGCGCCCTGGCACTGGCCCAGGCCACCGACCAGGCCCTGGCCCAATTGCGCCCCTGGTTGAGCCAGCACGCCCCGCAACGGCCATGACCACCGCACCCACCCCTTCCTCCCGCCAGGGGCTGGATTGGCCCCGGGCGCAGGCATTTCTGGCCGCTGAGCGCAAGGCCTTCACCCAACGCAACCCCCGCTCAGCCCAGCTGTCGGCACAGGCCCACCAGCACCTGCTGTTTGGCGTGCCCCTGCACTGGATGACCGACTGGGGCACCCCCTTTGCCCTCCACGCGGCCCATGCCCAAGGCGCCACCGTCACCGATGTGGACGGCCACACCTTGAGCGACTTTTGTCTGGGCGACACCGGCGCCATGGCCGGGCATTCACCACCGGCCGTGGCCGCAGCCTTGCAGGCACAGGCCACACAGGGTTTCACCACCATGCTGCCCAGCGAAGACGCGGGTGTGGTGGGCGCCGAGCTGGCCCAGCGTTTTGGGCTGCCGCTGTGGCAATTTGCCCTCAGCGCCACCGATGCCAACCGCTACGTCGTGCGCTGGGTGCGGGCGGCCACGGGTCGCTCCAAGGTGCTGGTGTTCAACGGTTGCTACCACGGCACCATCGAAGACGTGTTTGTGGACCTGGTGGCGGGCCAGCCCACCCAGCGGGGCAGCCTGCTGGGCCAGGTGCACGACCTGCTGGCCCACACCGTGGTGGTGGAATTCAACGACCTGCCCGCCCTGGACGCCGCACTGGCGGGCGGCGACGTGGCCTGTGTGCTGGCCGAGCCCGCCATGACCAACATCGGCATGGTGTTGCCCGACCCCGACTTCTGGCCACAGGCCCAGGCCATCTTGCGCCGCCACGGCACCCTCCTGGTGCTGGACGAAACCCACACCCTCAGCACCGGCCCTGGCGGCTACACCCGTGCCCATGGCCTGCAGCCCGACGCGCT
Source organism: Polaromonas sp. (assembly GCA_013823635.1). Lineage (GTDB taxonomy): Bacteria > Pseudomonadota > Gammaproteobacteria > Burkholderiales > Burkholderiaceae_C > UBA2334. The sequence continues at coordinate 35,544 of PNML01000022.1, forward strand.
GGTGCTGGGCAAGCCCGTGGGCGGCGGGGTGCCCTGCGCGGCCTACGGGTTCAGCGCCGAACTGGCCGAGCGCGCCATGGCAGCCAAGCGGCGGGCGCCGCCCGGCCACTCGGGCATTGGCACCACCCTCACTGGCAACATGCTGAGCATGGCCGCCATGCGCGCCACCCTCACCCAGACACTCACCGCCCAGGCCCATGCCCACATGCAGGACGCGGCCACCCAGTTGGCCCAGGGGCTGCACACCCTGGTTCGCCGCCACAACCTGCCCTGGTGCGTGACCCAGGTGGGTGCGCGCACCGAGTTCCAGTTCTCGCCCACACCACCGCGCAACGGCACCGAGGCTGGTGCCATGCTGGATGCGGAGCTTGAGCACCTGATACACCTCGGCCTGCTGAACCGGGGCGTGATGATCACCCCCTTCCACAACATGATGCTGGTGTGCCCGCAGACCTCCCCCGCCCAGGTTGAACAGCTGCTGGCCGCGCTGGATGACGTGGTCACGGCCATCACCCCAGGCTGACGGCGGCCGCCAGAGGCACCACCCCTGGTCAGCGGGCCGCCCACCACTGATACGCCAGCAGCCCGCCCAGCAACACCGGCTGGTGCAGCATGTAGTAGCTCAGGCTCCAGCGCCCCAAGGGGGCCAGCGTGCGCACACCCGGCCCGCCGCCCGCCAGCCAATGTGGCCGGTGGCGCAGCACCCACTGACCGGCGGCCAGGCCCCACCACACGGCGGCCAGCCACGGCACCAGCGGCACGTAATCCTCGGTCACCGGCTTTTGCCCGATGAACCCCAGCCAGTTGAATGCTTTTTCATTGAGAAAATGCCATCCAGCGCTTGTATTGATTATTGTTTCAGCTACATATTTTAAAAAAATGGCCATGACACCCGCCACCCACAGCCAGAGGCCCCAGCCCGCGCTGCAACGGGCCACCACCAGCATGAGCGCCAGGCCGTGCAGCACCCCGAAGTAAATGAAACTGTGGGGAAACGCCACCACCGAGCCAGCCGTGACCAGCAAGGCACAACCCGCCACCTGCGCCCAGCGCCGCCAGAACCGCCTGTCCAGCCGCTGCGACCAGGGCCGCGCCCCCAGGCCCTGGCTGTGCAGCGCCACGGCCTGCCCCATCCCCGCGGTGAACAGAAACAGGCTGACGATGGCCGTGCGCTGCCAGGTCCAGAACGGGTCAGCGTAAAAGTTCTGGCGCGGCACCAGGCCCAGCCAGTTCAGGTCAAAGCAGAAGTGAAACAGCGTCATCCACAGCATGGCCACCGCGCGCAGGGCGTCCAGCCGGTCCAGGCGCGCCGTGTGGTTCATGGCCGGGTGGCCAGGGCGGCCTGCTGCAGCAAGTCGGCCAGGTCTTGCGGTGCGCTCACCATGGGGTCGTGGCCCGTGGCCAGTTCGTGCACCACCCAGCCCGGCTCGGTGCGCACGCGCTGGCGCATGACCGCGATGGTCGGCAACGCCGGGGCGACGCAGTCGATGAAGGTGCGGGGCAAAGCGGCCACCGCCGCCGGATCAAAGTGCAAGGGGTCCTGGTACACGCCCAAGGGCTGCGGGGTCTGTCGGCGGTTGACCCAGTCCCGGTCGGCGCCCTCCAGGCCAAACGCCGCGGCGTCGGGCGCTGGGATGCCGACACCCGCGCCCTTGTCCTGGGCCAGTGCCAGGCGGGCGGCCACGGTCTCGGGGGTGTGCTGGCTGCTCCAGCTTTCGCCAGGGTGGGGGGTGACAGCGTCCACGTACACCAGACCGGCCACTTCCGCTGAACCCGGCTCGGCCCGTTTCAGCAAGGCATCGGCCACCCCGGTGATGACCAGCCCGCCATAACTGTGGCCCACCAGCAGCACCCGCTTGAGCTCCCTCGCGCGGATGAGGCCCAGTACATCGGCCACGTGGGTGGAGAGCCGGATCTGGCCAGACAGCAGGTGCGACCGTTCGCCCACGCCGGTGAGCGTGACGGCATGCGCCGTCAGACCTTGGGCCTGCAACAGCGGCACCACGCGCTGCCAGCACCAGCCTCCGTGCCACGCGCCGTGGACCAGGACGAGTGAGGGGTGTTCGTTGGCATCGCTGTGGCGCATGGTTGTTCTCCGGGACAATGGGGGTTTGCATTTTGCCCTCCACCGCACGCGCCGCCATGTTGCCCCACCAGCTTGAACTGCTCTCCCCCGCCCGCACCGCCGACATTGGCATAGAAGCCGTCAACCACGGGGCCGATGCGGTCTACATTGGTGGCCCCGGCTTTGGGGCCAGGGCCAGCGCCGACAACTCGGTCAGCGACATCGCCCGACTGGTCAAGCACGCGCACCGCTTTCACAGCCGCATCTTCGTCACCATCAACACCATCTTGCGCGACGACGAACTTGAGCCAGCGCGCAAGCTGGTGCGCCAGCTGTACGACGCGGGGGTGGATGCCCTCATCGTGCAAGACATGGCCCTGCTGGCACTGGACCTGCCCCCCATCCAGCTGCACGCGAGCACCCAGTGCGACATCCGCACCCCCGAGAAAGCCCGCTTTTTGCAAGACGCGGGCATGAGCCAGCTGGTGCTGGCCCGCGAGCTGACGCTGGCGCAGATTGCCCTGGTGCGCGATGCACTGGCGGTGCCCCACCCCACCACCGGCACCACACCGGCCAGCCCCGCCATCTTGGAATTTTTTGTGCACGGCGCCCTGTGCGTGGCCTACAGCGGGCAGTGCAACATCAGCCACGCCCAAACCGGGCGCAGCGCCAACCGGGGCGACTGCAGCCAGGCCTGCCGCCTGCCCTACCAGGTGCTGGACGCCCAGGGCCGCTTCGTGGCGCACGACAAGCACGTGCTGAGCATGAAAGACAACAACCAGAGCGCCAACCTCGCGGCGCTGGTGGACGCGGGCATTCGCAGCTTCAAAATCGAAGGCCGCTACAAGGACATGGGCTACGTGAAAAACATCACCGCCCACTACCGCCTGCTGCTGGACGAGCTGCTGGAGCAGCGCCCCGAGCTGGCCCGCGCCAGCAGCGGACGCTGCACCTACACCTTCACACCCGACCCCAACCAGAACTTCAACCGCGAGTTCACCGACTACTTTGTGCGGGGCCGCAAAGACGACATCGGCGCGTTTGACAGCCCCAAAAACCCCGGCCAGCCCATCGGCTGGGTCACGCATGTGAGCCAGGGCCTGGGCCACGGCAAAGACCACATCGAGCTGGAAACCACCGACCCCGACACCGTGCTGCACAACGGCGACGGCCTGTGCTACCACGACCTGCACAAAGAACTGGTGGGGCTGCAGACCAACCGGGTGGAGCAGCTGCCCCCCGCCAAAGGCCAGCCCGCCAGCACCGGCCAGCGGTGGCGCGTGTTCCCCAAAGACCCCATGGGCAGCTTCAAAGACCTGCGCAAGGGCCGGGAAATCAACCGCAACCGCAGCATGAACTGGGTGCGAACGCTGGAAAAGCCCTCTGCCGACCGCCGCATGGGCGTGTGGGTGGTGCTGGCCGATCCCGCCCCCGACACCCTGCAGCTGACGCTGACCGACGAAGACGGCCACACCGCCAGCGCCCGGACCACGCTGGCACTGCAGCCAGCCCACGGCGCGGACCCCACCACCAAACTGCCCGCCCAATTGGCCCGCCTGGGAGACACGGCGTTCGAGGCGCTGGATGTCGCCTTGCGGCTGAGCCAGCCCTGGTTTGTGCCCGCCTCGGTGCTGAACAGCCTGCGCCGCGAGGCGGTCGCCGAACTGGAGACCGTGCGCAAACAAGCCTGCACCCGCCTGCCCCGCGCCACCCCGGCGCAACCGCCTACCCCCTACCCCGAGGACAGCCTGAGCTTCCTGGGCAACGTGTTCAACCACGCGGCGCACGACTTTTACGCGCGCCACGGCGTCAGGGTGATCGCGGCCACCTACGAGGCCAACGAAGAGGCCGGCGAGGTGAGCCTGATGATCACCAAGCACTGTGTGCGCTTTTCTTTGAGCCTGTGCCCCAAGCAGGCCAAGGGCGTCACGGGC
>PNML01000023.1 GCA_013823635.1 Polaromonas sp.
GTTTTTTTGCTTTCGTCACTCTTTTGCCACGCGACATCTGCCCGCAGGAAAATTTCCCTGAATTCCGACACAGTGATGCCCGTTGGCTCTCCCACATTGCGAAAAATTCGAGATGGGAGCCGACGCATCAACTGAAAGGATTTGGAAATGAGCCCTTTGGCAACTGAAGTGCGCCACGCGCTGACCACTGAGGAGGCGGCCCAGCATCTGGGCCGTAGCCCCCAAACGCTCCGCATTTGGGCGTGCAAGGAGAACGGACCGCTGCGCCCTGTTCGCGTCAACCGCCGCCTTATGTGGCCCGTGAGTGAAATCCGGCGCGTGCTGGGGGTGCAGTGATGAACACCATGCGCCAGAAAGACGAAACCCGCGCTGGCTTTGGTCGGCAGGGCGCGGGTTTCGAGGTTGTAAAACCTTTCGGTTCTGACACCGCGAAGTGTGCCACCGCCGGACGTGCCGGGCAAGCCCTGGCAATGCTGGTGCTGGCGGGTCCCAATGGGGTCACCCAAGCCGAGGCCCTGTCCGCTGGCAACGGATGGCGGTTGGCCGCCAGCGTCCATACACTCAGGTGCAAGGGTTTTCGGATTCACACCCACCGTGTTTACAGGGCAAAGGGTGGCTGGTATGCGCGCTACGAGCTGTTGGGAGGTGTACAGCATGGCCGATGAACCCCACGCACTCTACGAGGCATTTTGGCTCGCCTACGCGGGGAACAAAGCCGAAACCATGGACGTTTTGGACATGACGGGAATCCCCTTTTCTGTCGTGAGCAAGCCCGACAGCCACCTTGGGGGCATGAATTGCACCACGGTTAACCATATGAAGAGGGTGTTTGCTGAGGTTGCGCGCGGCGGCTCGGCATACGGGTGTTTGGAAATCGACACCACGGACTCACACATGGGCGCGATGCTTCGCTATGGCGACGAAAGGTCTCGAATGGGCACCTACGAGGGGCTTTTCCCGATGGAGGGGGTGGCCCTGCTGTACGCAGCTCCAAAGGCTGGAAAGACCACCTTTATCGTGGACCGCCTGTCCAAGTGGCGGAATCAATACTACCCAGACGTACCGGTTAAGAGTCTTGTCATTTCCCTGGAAAGCGGGCGGAGCGCAGTGTGTGGAGTATTGGCCGCACGCGAGATGGCCCACCGTCCGGCCGAGTGTGAGGTCGTATGCCCTGGCCCTGGGGAGCTCGACCTGCTGGACCCGGTATCAATCAAGCAATTCGCTGAAGGGTTGCGCCTCCAGCTTCAGGACGGGTCACGTTTCAGTCTTGGGTACGATGCCAAAAGGCTTGCGCTCTGTGCATCCCGCCCCGATGTGCTGGTGTTGGATTCTCTCAGTCGGGCCATCGTGGGCGCGGACGAAAACACGTCCACCACGATGTCGAAGGCAGTGGCTGGTCTGGCGCACCTGCGCGAGGCATTCGGCGCAGAGCTGCTCATTGCCCTGCACCACACCCCCCAGGGGGTTAACCGCCCAAGGGGGCACGGGGCTCTTTTGGCGGGTGTGGACTGTGCTGTGCTCCTCACGCGCAAGGGGGATGTAGTGACCCTGAAAACCACCGACGCACGCGACATTGCGGAAGGCACTGTGCGCCGCTACAAGCGCGAGGCAAAGGAATGGACAGACCTGGCCGGACCAAGCCCGACATACCCCTATATGGAGTTCACCGAGCTGCCCGGCGATGCGCCCAAGGCAAAGGCCACCACCAGCGCCAGCAAGCCCACCAGCGCCCCGCAGAGCGACTCAGAGCCGACAGCGGAGGCCAGTACACCCACACCCCCCAAAAAGGCCACCACAGGCCCAAAACTGCGCGGCCTGCCTGCCAAGGTCTGGGCGGAGCTGGCGCTGGTGGTGGGGGGCAGGATGTCGGTTGCCGATGCCCGTGCGCGCGTCTTGGGTGGCGCAGCGTTTGCCACCGTGGACACCCGTCGGCGGTCCCAAAAGCTGGCGCAGGTGGTGGCCGCCTTTGCGGGTGCCGGGCTGGTGGATAACGACCACATCATCCACCCCCCGCCGGGCTGAACCCGACCGCACCACCACCAAACCCGGTCACCATGCCGGGTTTTTTGTTTTCTGCATTTTTTGCAGGAAAGGCTTTATGCCCGTTTTCTGCATTTTTTGCAGAATTGTTGGGCTACCCCAATGGCACAAAAGCCTGGCACAAAACCCGCCTTCCCTACCCGTTCATAAGAACGGGGGTAAGGCTAGGGGCGCAGGGCTTTTTATGCCAAGCGTTTTGTGCCACAGGGGCAGTATGCCGGGCGGGGGCGAGTGGGCGGTTTTACGTGAGTTCGCGGGTGGCGGCATAAATCTCACTTGTGCCCGGTGGTGGAGGTGGCCCTGCCCCCGAAATCCACCCGGCCCGACAGAAGGACGGAACCAGCGCCAGCAGACCCAGCCAGAGCGCAGGCACCAAGACCGCCGAGGATGGGCACTGGCACCACCAGCGGCGGGGTATGTGGCCGGGGCTCGGTCCGGGCCGATGGCGACGATGGCGGGGTGCTTTTGATTTATACACACAAATCATGTTCAGGAGTTCGGAAAGCTATTTTTCAGGGCGCTCTACGTTCCCCGCACGTCTAAGTAAAGCGCCAGGGACCCCGACGCCCCAGCGCCAGCAGACCCAGCCAGAGCGTGCACACCAAGGCTGCCCAGGGTGGGCGCTGGCACCACCAGCGGCGGGGGGTGGGTGGGCCAGCGCCAACAGACCCAGCCAGAGCGTGCACACCAAGGCTGCCCAGGGTGGGCGCTGGCACCACCAGCGGCGGGGGGTGGGTGGGCCAGCGCCAACAGACCCAGCCAGAGCGTGCACACCTGGGCTGCCCAGGGTGGGCACTGGCACCACCAGCGGCGGAGGTGGGTGGGCCACAGGCGGGAAACCCCGCGCTCTGAGCTGGTTGTTACCCGACTGTGACGTAGGGTCATAACACAACCTTGGCAACCTATCCCCCTCGACAAACTTTTGCCAAGGTTGTGGGCTACCCGCATAAGGTTGTAAGGGCAATTCACAACGCTTGGCGGGAATGATTGAAGGCCGCAAGATTGGGCGCTTCACCTATCGAAAGGAGCCACCCCGTGAACGATGCCCGCCTGATTGACGCTGCTGCGGCCGAACTCGACAAAGCGTTTTTTCTTCTTGACCTGCTCGCGCCGGAATCGGGCACCTATCGGGCCTGTATTGGCACGGCAATGGAGGCGATTCGGAAGGCGGACACTCTGCTGGCGCAGGTGACACTGGCCAAACAGGCACCACATGGCGAAACGTGACACCACAGTCCGGCCACTGCGCCGGGTTTTCCTTGCCGCTGGTGAGTGGGTGCTGACGAACCGTGAGCCACAGCAGCGCCGCCACCACCCAGCCCGGCCACTGCGCCGGGTTTTTTGTGTCTGCCGCTGGCTCCACACTTGGGCAAATTGCCTACAGATTGCCTACAGACCGCATCAAAGAAAAAAGCCCACTATGCAAAACATAGCAGACTCTCTTTGCTGGTGTTGGTAGGCCGTGTTGGACTTGAACCAACGACCAAAGGATTATGAGTCCTCTGCTCTGACCAGCTGAGCTAACGGCCCCGAAACTGTCGTGCGCGGTGGGCGCAGCCGGGCATTGTAAGCGGCTACTTGCCCTGGCTCAGCGCGTTGCTGACGAGCTTGGAGGTGATGTCCACGATCCGGATCATTTTTTCGTAGGGCATGCGCTGGGGACCGATCACGCCCAGGGTACCCACCACTGCGCCGTCCACCTCGTACGGCGCCGACACGATGGACAGGTCGTGGTAAGGCACCACCTGACCTTCGCCACCGATGTAAATGCGTATGCCCTGCGCCTCGCTGGAGCCCTCCAGCAAGCGCATGAGTTGTGCCTTTTGCTCGAACAGGTCGAACATTTTCCGCAAGTTGCCCAGGTCGTTGGAAAAATCGCTGACGGACAGCAGGTTTCGCTCGCCAGAAATCACCACCTCGTCCTGCGACTCGATGGCCTGCACACCGGCATCCACCGCAGACTGCATCAGCTCGGATATCTCACTGCGCAGGTTGTCCACCTCCGTGCGCAGTCTCTGACTGACCACATCCAGGGCCAAACCGGCGTAATGGGCGTTGAGGTAGTTGGCCGCTTCAATGAGCTGGCTTTGGGTGTAGGCCGTGGGGGTGTGAACCACGCGGTTTTGCACATCCCCGTCGGGGGCCACGATGATGACCAGCACCCGGTGTTCGGACAAGCCCAAAAACTCGATGTGCCGAAACACCGAGGTCCGCTTGGGCGCCATGACCACCCCCACAAAGTGCGACAGGCTGGAGAGCAGCTGCGCGGCGTTGGCGATCACTTTTTGCGGCTGATCGGCGGCCAGCACCGGATCGGGCATCTCGGGGCTGGCTCCCAGCGAGTCGCGCTTGACCGTGAGCATGGTGTCCACAAACAGGCGGTACCCCTTGGGCGTGGGCACGCGCCCTGCTGACGTGTGGGGACTGGCGATGAGGCCGAGCTCCTCCAGGTCGCTCATGACGTTGCGGATGGTGGCTGGCGACAAATCCAGGCCTGCGGCCTTGGACAGGGTGCGCGAGCCCACCGGTTGGCCGTCGGCGATGTAGCGCTCAACCAAAGCCCTGAGGAGTAACCTGGCGCGTGTGTCTAGCATGGAAAGTTGGAAGTTGGCTGTGTTGTAATTTGATCATGAATCTGCCCGCCGCTCCCCTCATGCCTGCCAGCAGTGCAAGCCCCGTCGTGTTTCGGCACGTGGCCATTGTGGGCAAGTACCAGGCCTTGGGGTCGCGTGCCGCGCTGGATGACATTGCTCAGTTTCTGCACACCCAGGGCTGCGATGTGGCGCTGGAAACCGAGACAGCGCTCAACACCGGCCTGGTGCAGTACCCGTCTCTGACGCTGGAACAGATCGGCGCGGCATGCGACTTGGCCCTGGTGGTGGGCGGCGACGGCACCATGCTGGGCGTGGGTCGGCAGCTGGCCCGTTACGGTGTACCGGTGATCGGCATCAACCAGGGCCGCCTGGGTTTCATGACCGATGTGCGCTTCGAAGATTTCCCTGCCACCCTGCACGGCATGCTCCGTGGCCAATACGAAGAAGATCCCCGCGCCCTGATTCTGGCGCGTGTGCTGCGCGACGGTGCCTGCGTCTACGAAACCATGGCCATGAACGACGTGGTGGTCAACCGGGCGTCGGCCGGCATGATTGAACTCAAAATTGACGTGGGTGGCCGTTTTGTGGCCCGGCAACGGGCCGATGGCCTGATCGTGGCCACCCCCACCGGCTCCACGGCTTATGCGCTGTCGGCCGGGGGGCCACTGCTGCACCCCGCCATTGACGGCTGGGTTCTGGCACCGATTGCACCGCACACCCTGTCCAACCGCCCCATCGTGCTGCCCTGTGACCAGGAAATCGTGATCGAGGTGGTGGGCGGGCGCGAGATCAGCGCCAACTTTGACATGCAAACCTTCACCAGCCTGATCCACGGCGACCAGATCAGCGTGCAGCGCGCAGGCCATGAGCTGCGCCTGCTGCACCCGGTGGGCTGGAGCCACTTTGACACCCTGCGAAACAAACTCCACTGGAACGAGGGCGTGATCGGATCACAGCCCTGAGCACCCGCCATGAGCCTGTTGCGAATTGCCCTGAAAGACTTTGTCATCGTCACCCAGCTGGAGCTCGACTTCGCCCCCGGGTTCACGGTGCTGACGGGCGAAACCGGTGCCGGCAAGTCCATCCTGATCGACGCCCTGCAACTGGCGCTTGGCGGCCGGGCCGATGCCGCGGTCGTTCGCAGCGGGCAGGCCAGGGCCGAGGTGTCGGTGGAGTTCGAAACCACCCCGGCTGTGCGCGACTGGCTGGGGGCAGCCGACCTGGACCCCACCGAACCCACCCTGTTGCTCAGGCGCACCGTGGATGCCGCGGGACGCAGCAAAGGCTGGATCAACGGATCCCCCGCCACCGCCACCCAGCTGCGGGAGCTGGGCGGTTGGCTGCTGGACATCCATGGCCAGCACGCCTGGCAAGGCCTGATGAAGCCCGACACCACGCGTGCCCTGCTGGACGAATACGCCGGCGCTGACACCGCCGCCCTGCAGCCCCTGTGGCAGGCCTGGCGCCAGGCCGAGCAGGCCCTGGCGCAGGCACAGGCCAACGCTGCCCAAGCCGAGCAAACCCGTGAACGGCTGCAATGGCAATTGGCCGAGTTGGACAAGCTGGCCCCCACCGAAACCGAATGGCCGCAGTTGCAGGAAGAGCACGCCCGCCTGGCCAACGTGCACGCCCTGCTTGAGGGGGCGCAGGCCGCGGCGGATGCGCTGTCGGACGCGGACACCAACGCAGACAGCCTGCTGGCCCGCGCCAGCCAGCAGCTCACCCAGAGGCAACACCTGGAACCCCGGTTCACCGCCCTGTTGGCCACGCTGGAACAGGCCAGCGTGCTGGTGACCGAGGCCAGCCGAGACCTGCACAACTACCTGCGCCACACCGAAGCCGACCCAGTCCGCCTGACCGAACTGGACCAGCGCATGGCCACCTGGCTGAGCCTGGCCAAACGCCACCACTGCAGCCCGCAGGACCTGCCCAAGTGCCACGCCGACTGCCAGGCACAGTTGGCGGCCCTGGCTGCCGCGACCGATGTCCAAGCCCTGGCGTCCACCGCCAGCCGGTGTCAGGATGCATTCTTGAAAAAATCAGAACAAATATCGGCCATGAGGCACGAATACAAAGGAAAGTTAGCTATCAATATCACCAACATCATGCAACAACTGGGCATGGCAGGTGGTGTGTTTGATGTTCAGCTCACCCGCCTGGACGCACCGCAAGCCAGCGGACTGGAATCGGTGGAATTCTTGGTGGCCGGGCACGCGGGGACGGAACCCCGGCCCATCATGAAGGTGGCGTCGGGTGGCGAACTGTCGCGCATCGCCCTGGCCATTGCCGTGACCACCAGCCAGCTCGGGGGCTGCCCCACGCTCATCTTTGACGAGGTGGATTCGGGCGTGGGTGGCTCGGTCGCCCACACTGTCGGACAACTGATGGCCCAGCTGGGGCAACACCGGCAAGTGCTGGCCATCACCCACCTGCCACAGGTGGCCGCCTGCGCCAGCCACCACGTCAAGGTGGCCAAAGCGGCCAACCAAGGCGAGGTGGTCAGCCAGGTCACCACCCTGACCCCCGGCGAGCGCGAGCTGGAAATTGCCCGCATGCTGGGCGGCAGCGGCATCACCGATGCCTCCCTCAACCACGCCCGGGAAATGCTGACCTCATGAACCCACTCCAATTGGTGCTCATCACCGGCATGTCCGGCTCGGGCAAGTCGGTGGCGCTGGCTGCGCTGGAAGACGCGGGTTTTTACTGCGTCGACAACCTGCCCCCCGAGCTGCTGGAACCTTTCCTGGCCCTGCAAGACGGCTCCCGCAACCGCAAGGTGGCGCTGGCCATTGACGTGCGCAGCGCGGCCTCGCTGCCCACCCTGCCCGCTCGGCTGGACAGCCTGGCGCAGTCGGGCCTGCACATGACCAGCGTGTTTCTGGACGCGACCGACGACACCCTGGTGCGCCGCTTCTCGGAAACACGCCGAGGCCACCCCCTGTCCATCAAGGGCAACTCGGCCGATGAACATGGCCTGCTGGAGGCCATTCGGCTGGAGCGCGACATGCTGGCCGAGCTGCGCGATCGGGCCTTGGTGATCGACACCAGCCTGCTGCGCCCGGCAGCCCTGCTGAACCAGATCAAGGGGCTGGTGAACAACGCACAGCAGGACCTCACGCTGGTGTTCGAGTCCTTCGCGTTCAAACGCGGCATCCCCATGGATGCCGACTACGTGTTTGACGTGCGCATGCTGCCCAACCCCCACTACGACCCCACCCTGCGGCACCTCACGGGCTGCGACGCGGCGGTGGCCCAGTTTCTGGCACCGTTGCCCGAAGTGAACGCCATGGCCGACCACATCGCCCACTTCCTGCGCCACTGGCTGCCCGAGTTGCAAAAAGACCACCGCAGCTACGTGACCGTGGCCATCGGCTGCACTGGCGGGCAACACCGATCGGTGTACCTGGTCGAGCGCCTGACGCAGGCCTTTGCCAACCCTTGGCAGGCCAAAAGCCGCCACCGGGAGTTACAGGGCTGAAACCGCCTGCAGCGGCGCCGCTGAGGGTGCCCACTGGGCCAGCCAGCGGGCCACGGGTGTGGGCACCCCCACCCCCGCGACCTGGCCCGGAAAGACCCACGCCCCCCCAGCCGATGAGGCGCCCGACCACACCCAGTCCTGGGGAACGTCAACAACCACCGGGGTCAGCACCAGGTCCCGGTGCGTCAGCACATGCTTAACCGGTGCCCCCAATTGGGGCTGACCACACCCTTGCCCCACCAACCCGGGCGCGGCCTGCAACAACGCTAGGCTCTCGAATTCCGGAAAACAATGCAGCTCAGCCCAAATGCCGGTGTCGGGGCGTTTGCCCAGCCACACGGCGCCGTCCGGTCGGCGGGCCACCAGCCACCACCAGGCCTGGGTGCTGCGTTTGCTGCGTTTGGTTTTGAGCGGCAGCTGCCCCGTTTGCCCGGTGCGCAGGGCCACGCAGTCGGTTGCCAGGGGACATTGACCACAGACGGGGCGTGTCCGGCGGCAGACGGTGGCGCCCAAGTCCATCAGGCCTTGGGTGTAGGCCACCATGTCAGACGGACTGGGGGCCGGCGGCAACAGCGCCTGCGCCTGGGCCATCAGCCCACGGGCTTGCCGCGCGTCTGACAGGTCTCCCTCAAAACCCAGGCAACGCGCCAGCACCCGTTTGACGTTGCCATCAAAAATTGAAATGGGCTCTCCAAAGCAGAAGGCCGCGATGGCCGCCGCCGTGGACGGGCCAATGCCCGGCAGGGTTTGCAACGCGGCACTGCTGGCCGGGTATGCGCCGCCCCACTCGGCCACCACCGCCTGCGCGCAGCGGTGGAGGTTGCGTGCCCGGCTGTAGTAACCCAGGCCACTCCAGAGGGCCAGCACATCGTCCAACGGGGCAGCGGCCAGGGCCAACACATCGGGAAAACGCTGCAAAAACCGGCCGTAGTAGCCCAGCACGGTGCTCACCTGGGTCTGCTGCAGCATGATTTCGGACAGCCAGACCCGGTAGGGGTCGCGGGTGTTTTGCCAGGGCAGGTCATGGCGGCCATGCTGGGTTTGCCAAGCGGTCAGGCGCGCAAACACCGCAGGTGCGCTCGAGGGGGGGACCTTCATCGGGGAGACAGGGGCAGGGGTTGTGTGTCTGCATCCCCCGTGGCCAAGTCGACATCCACGCTGGTGCTGGTGGCAGCAGCGGGGAGCAACATGGTTTGTGCCCGCTGGGTCAACTCAGCCATCAGGCGTTGGTGGTGTTGCACCTGATCGGCCAGTTCCTGCACACGGTCGTCCAAGCCACCGGCCGCCTCCTGGATGCGCGTGACCGCTTCCACCCGCCGCACGAAGTTGCGCCTGCGGTCACGCAACTGGGCGTCCAACTGGGTGGCTGCGGCCTTGTTCCAGGCATCCAGTTCGTTCACGGCTGAGTCGAACACCTCGCGCAAGCGGCCGAGCAAGGCACGCCCCAGGCGTTCGCAAAATTCCGGCTGCGCCAGCTTGAAGGTGTGCCCCACACCCAGGTACTGCACATGGTCGTGCTCGATTTCATCCAGCTGGGACTGGAAAACCGCCATGTCGGGCGGCGGCACCATGCGCAGCGCCATGCCGAATTCGGTGTTGAGCTGCACGAAGCTGCCGGAGAGCATGGCATTGATCTCCTGCGCAATGCCAGTGGCCTGTGTCAGCAGCTGTTGCAATTCTTGAAAGGTCTGGTCGTAGGTGCCGCGCACACCCCATTTCAAGCCGGGCTCCTTGAGGCGCTGGGTGAGCTGCGCCACGGCCTGGGCCACCCGCGTGTGGCCCAGCGTGTCGTACAGCGACGCAACATGCCGCATGTGCACGGAACGCACCGCCTGAATCTTGCCGCCGCTGTGCTCGAACTCCTGCTGCTCCTGTTCGATGCGCAGGCGCATGTGGCGAATGACGGCGGTGTTTTTTCCGCGCAAACTCTCCAGCTCTTGAATTTGCTCGGTCAAGTCGCGGTTGCGAAGCTGCATGACTTGCCCCACCTGGCCCAGCAACGCGTGCACCCCAGCAGTGACCGCATCGACCAGCAACTGGCGGCGCTGGCCAATGATGCCGCTGACCAGCATTTGCTCTAGGTCAGGCAGGTGGCTGGCCTGGAGCAGGGCATCGTCACCGTGGATCTTGGCCACCAGCCCCTTCTGGGCGGACACGGCCAGCACATGGTCGGCATCCACGCCCAAAATCGCGGCCGAATTCTGGCACTGGCGGCGGATTTGCGCCGCCACCTCGCTGTCGGTGCTCAACTCGTCCCAGAGGGTGTCAATTTTGTTCAACACCACCATGCGACCACCGGGGTTGGCCCCCGATGAGCCCAAGTGTTCGCGCCAGATGCGCAGGTCAGACTGGGTCACCCCGGTGTCCGCCCCCAAAATGAACACCACCGAATGGGCCTGCGGCAACAGGCTGAGGGTCAGTTCGGGTTCTGCACCAATGGCGTTGAGGCCCGGGGTATCCAGAATGACCAAACCCTGTTTCAGAATGGGGTGGGCGATGTTGATGAGCGCGTGACGCCAGCGGGGCACCTCCAGGCAGCCGTCTGCCCCCACCATGCTGCGGTCCGTGCCACCGTCGGCTTGCCAAAAGCCCAGTCGCGCGGCTTCCTCGGGCGTCACGCGGATGACCTCGGCCACCCGCGCCATGGAGGCGGCCAGGCCGTCGGGGTCGCTCACGTCCAGGGGCAGCGTTTCCCACTCTTGCGGGTTGTCCCGCCATTCGGCCAGCGAGCGCGTCTGCAAGCGGGTGGCAATGGGCAGCAGACGCAAGCTGGGGGGCGTCTCGGGGTCGTATCCCAGCTCAGTGGGACACATGGTGGTGCGGCCCGCGCTGGCGGGCATGATGCGTCGCCCGTAACCGGCAAAAAACAGGGCGTTGATCAGCTCAGACTTGCCCCGGGAGAACTCGGCCACAAACGCGACCATGACCTTGTCACCCTGGACGCGTTGGCGCAGAAAAGCCAACCGCTCGTCCACCGCCACGTCCATCAGGTCGTGGTTGCGCAACCAATCGGCCAGGTGTTGCAACTCGGCGGAAAAGCCTCGGCGCCAGCGGCTGTGGTCGTCAAAATTCTCGTTGAAATTCATGGCTTTGAAGCGGGCAGGGATGGGTCAATATACCTTGCACCGGCCATCCGTGCCCGTCGCACTCAGCCACGCTGGCACACCGGGCAATAACAGGTGGAACGCTGTCCCTGCACAATCCGCCGGATGGGGGTGCCACACACGTGGCACGGCTGGCCTTGCCGCCCGTACACCTTGGCCAACGACTGGAAGTTCCCGTGCTGGCCATCGGCATTGCTGAAGTTGCGCAGGGTGCTGCCCCCTTGGGACACGGCCTGGCTCAGCACCTGGCGAATCGCCGCGTGCAGCAACCTCAGACGCCGCTCCGACACCCGATCCGCCCGCACCGTCGGGCGGATGCCCGCCAAAAACAACACCTCACAGGCGTAAATGTTGCCCACGCCCACCACCACATCGCCCGCCAGCAACACCTGTTTGATGGGTGCCCTGCGTTGCTTCATGTGGGCCACAAAGGCATCCGGCAAAAAATCGGTCGATAACGGTTCCACACCCAGGTGCCCCAGCAACCGCTGAGCCACCGGGTCGGCCAGGCTGTCGGCGTACACCACCGCACCGAAACGCCGGGGATCGTGCAGGCGCAAGGTGCCCGCCGTGGTGTCCATCGAAAAATGGTCGTGCACACCCGGCGCGGGCAAGGCCTTGGCAAACTGCAAACTGCCCGACATGCCCAGGTGCACCAGCAACACACCCGCTTCGGGCGATGCGCCGCCACCCGCGGGTGGGCGTTGCAGTGACACCAAGAGGTACTTGCCCCGCCGCGACACGCCCAGCACCCGCTGACCACACAGGTGCTCGGGCGGACAGCCCAGCGGCCACCGCAACGGTTTGCCCAAGCCCACCGCCAACACCTGGCTGCCGGCAATTCGGTCGGCAAAACTCAGGCGGGTGACTTCCACTTCGGGTAACTCAGGCATGGTGCGGGCCGCTCAGGAACAGGGTCAAAGGCCTTCCATTATCATGAGTCAATGACCCCAATGCGCCCCGTTTTTCTCTCGTCCGCCCCCACGTGGCTGGGCAACGTGTTTGTCCCGTGGGGCGGCCGGCAGCGTCGGTCATCGTCCTCAGTCACGCTGCGCACTCCCCACCCCATGCTGACCCGTTTGGCGTCGGCCCTGCGCTGGTGGCCGCTGGCCCTGGGCAGCAGCCTGTGCCTGGCACAAGGTGCCCCGGCTGGCCCAGCGCCAACCGACATGGCGCGCGCGCCTTCCGTCACTGCGGCTGTTCCTCCGACGGAAAGCCGGCAGCTCACCTCAGCCATGACGGCCGAGGTCATGTACCTGGTGCTGGTGGGTGAAATGCAAACCCAGTCCGGGCAAGCAGGCGCTGGGTACTCCTTGCTGCTGGAAGCGGCACGCAAGTCGGCCGACCCGCTGCTGTACCGCCGTGCGGTCGAAATTGCCATGCAGTCGGGTTCGGGCGAGGCGGCCATCTCAGCGGCCAAAACCTGGGCCAGCGCCGACAAAGCGTCCACCGAACCGCTGCGGGTCACACTGCAAATCATGCTCAGCCTGAACCAGGTGGAGCAAAGCGAACCCACTCTGGAGCAACTGCTGGACCGCGTGCCCGACGCCGAACGCAGCGAATTGATTGATTTGGTGGGCCACAACTACGCCCGAGCCAAAGACAAGTCGGCGGCGGTGCGTGTGCTCACCACCGCCATGCGGCTGTGGCAGCGCAACTCTGCCTCGGCCAGCAGCGCCTGGACGGCGTTGGCGCGAGTTCAATTGGCGGCGGGCTTGGCGGAAGCAGCCACCCACTCCCTGGAAAATGCACTCCAAGCGGTGCCGGAAACACCTGCGGCGGGCCTGTTGGCGGTTGAATTGCTCGGCGCCAACCAGCACCCGCTGCCCGAGGTCAAGCTGCAACGCCACCTCAGCGACTTCCCCGAGCAGCACCTGGTCCGCATGGCCTACGCCCGATACCTGTTGGGGGCAAGCCGCTGGACGGACAGTGAACGGCAGCTGCAACACATCACCCAGCGGCAACCCGCCCTGGCCGAGGCCTGGCTGATGCTGGGCGCGCTGCAACTCCAAAACAACCAGTTGGCACCCGCACACGACAGCCTGAACCAGTTCCTGAGCCAGGCCAAACACATGCCGGACGAACGGCGCGACAAAGCCCTGACGCAGGCCTACCTCCTGCTCGCCCAACTTGAAGAACAACGTCAGAACCCCGCCCAAGCCCGCGCGTGGCTGGACCGCATCGACACCAGCGACGACATGCTCCGCATTCAGTTGCGGCGCGCCTCGTTGCTGGCGCGCGAAGGCAAGCTGGACGAAGCGCGGGCGCTGATCCAGGACGCGCCGGCAGGTCAACCCAGCGAGGTACGCGCCAAGGTGCTGGCCGAAGCACAGTTGCTCAAAGACGCCCGCCAGACCCAGGCCGCCTTCGATGTGCTCAGCAACGCCGTGCAAGCCGCACCCGATGACACCGACCTCATGTACGAGCAGGCCATGGTGGCCGAGAAGCTCGGGCGCCACGCCGACATGGAGCGGCTGCTCAGACGGGTCATTGCCCTCAGCCCCGACAACGCCCACGCCTACAACGCCTTGGGCTACGCCATGGCCGATCGCAACGACAGGCTGCCCGAAGCCAAGGAGCTGATCGTCAAAGCCCTGTCTTTTTTGCCGGACGACCCCTTCATCACCGACAGCCTGGGTTGGGTGGAGTTTCGCCTGGGCAATTTGCCCGAGGCGGCCCGCCTGCTGCGCAAGGCACTGGCCATGCGCACCGACGTTGAAATCCTCACCCACCTGGCGGAGGTGCTCTGGGTCATGGGAGACCGTGACCACGCCAAGGACCTGTTCCGGCAGGCGAGCACCCTGCAGCCCGACAACGAGGCGCTCCAGTCCACGCTGACACGCCTGGGCGTCCGTCTGTGACCATTTCCACGGTTTCCGTGCTGTCCCGTCGCCGTTGCCTGGCCGCACTGATGTCATCTTTTTTGATAGCTGGATGCTCAGTGACAACAAGCGCTGAAGGCGATATTTATTCGAAAAATGACATTTGGTCGGGTCGCTTGAGTCTGCGCACCTTGGGCGATGCGCCTGACAACTGGGTGGTTTCCTTCGTGTTGCGGGGCACGGCAGAGCGCGGTCATCTCACCCTGCTGAGTCCGCTGGGCTCCACCCTGGCGCGGGCGCACTGGACCCCCGGGTTGGCTGAGCTGGAACAGGGTGGCAGCACCCGCGCCTATGCCAACCTGCAAGAGCTGACCACCGCCATCAGCGGCAGCCCCCTGCCGGTGGCCGCCATGTTCAGCTGGCTCAAGGGTGAGGCCTTGAACGCCGACGGTTGGACGCCCCAACTCGACGGCCTTGACAGCGGCCGCCTCCAGGCCCGCCGCACATGGCCCGCTCCGGCAGCCGAAATCCGCGTGATCCTCGACCCTCCGGCTGACTGAGCACCCACCCATGCAAGCGCTGCTGGACATACCGGCCCCGGCCAAACTCAACCTGTTCCTGCACATCACGGGCAGGCGTGCCGATGGCTACCACCTGATGCAATCCGTTTTTGTGCTGCTCGACCTGTGCGACACCCTGCACCTTGAGCGGTTGAACACCCCCCACATTGGCCGGGAAGACCTGGGCACCACCACACCCGTCGACGGCCTACCCGCCGACGACCTGTGTGTGCGCGCAGCCCGCCTCCTGCAGGCGGCCACCGGTTGCACCATGGGTGTGCACATCCGGCTGCAAAAGGCCATCCCGGCTCAGGCGGGCATGGGAGGCGGTTCGTCCGACGCCGCCACCTGCCTGCTGGCGTTGAACCGACTGTGGGGCACCGGCCTGCGGCGCCATCAACTGGCGGAACTCGGCCTGCAACTCGGCGCCGACGTGCCGTTTTTTGTCTTCGGACAAAACGCCTGGGTGGAGGGCATCGGCGAGCAACTCACCGCGGTGGACATTCCCCCACAGCGTTTTCTGGTGGTCAAGCCCCCTGGTGGCCTGGCCACGGACCGCATCTTTCGGGACCCGACGTTGAAGCGCGACACAAAACCTGCTACAATGCAAGGCTTCGCGGACAACGCACTTCACAGCAAACACCTGTTTGGCGTGAATGACCTGCAACCGGTTGCCGAAGCGCACTGCCCTGACATCAGGACTTGCGCCAACTGGCTGAAAGACCAACAGCTTTCAGCCCGGATGACCGGATCGGGCAGTGCGTTGTTTGCTCCGTTGGATCTGCATGCCACAGCACCAACCGTTCCATCAGAATGGTTCAGCCGCATCAGCACCAGCCTGACGGAGCACCCGCTGAAAAATTGGGTTTCCGACTGAGAGAAGCCGCTTTTTTAGCAGATAATTCGCGTCGGTTTTCGGTGCTTGAGTCTTTCAAGCACCTGCGTAGGGGAGTCGCCAAGTTGGTAAAGGCACTGGATTTTGATTCCAGCATGCGAGGGTTCGAGTCCTTCCTCCCCTGCCAAATGTTTCTGCACATTGGCTGCACGGTCCCACCCGCTCAGGGTTGACCCCATCACCGTTTCGCTGGAAAGCTCATGCAAGTTCAACCCCCCGATTTCATGATTTTCACCGGCAATGCGAACCCGGTGTTGGCTTCCGAAATCGCGCACCACACCGGCACCACGCTGGGTGCCGCGAACGTTGGCCGCTTCTCCGATGGCGAAGTGACCGTTGAAATTGCACAAAACGTCCGCGCCCGCGACGTGTTCGTGATCCAGTCCACCTGCTCGCCCACCAACGACAACCTGATGGAACTCATCATCATGGTGGACGCGCTCAAGCGGGCTTCAGCCGAACGCATTTCGGCCGTCATCCCCTACTTTGGCTATGCCCGCCAGGACCGCCGCCCCCGCTCCAGCCGTGTGCCCATCACCGCCAAGGTGGTGGCCAACATGTTGCAGGCCGTGGGGGTGTCGCGTGTGCTGACCATGGATTTGCACGCCGACCAAATCCAGGGCTTTTTCGACATTCCCGTGGACAACATTTACGCCTCACCCGTGTTGCTGGGTGATTTGCGTCAGAAAAACTACCCTGACCTGCTGGTGGTTTCTCCTGACGTCGGTGGCGTGGTGCGCGCCCGCGCCCTGGCCAAGCAGCTGGACTGCGACATGGCCATCATCGACAAGCGCCGTCCCCGCGCCAACGTGTCTGAAGTCATGCACGTGATCGGTGACATCGAAGGCCGCAACTGCGTCATCATGGACGACATGATCGACACCGCCGGCACGTTGGTCAAAGCCGCCGAGGTGCTGAAAGAGCGCGGTGCCAAGCACGTGTACGCCTACTGCACCCACCCCATTTTCTCGGGTCCCGCCATCGAGCGCATCTCCAAAGGCTCTGCCCTGGACGAGGTGGTCGTGACCAACACCATACCCCTGAGCCAAGCGGCCCAGGCATGCCAAAAAATCCGACAACTGACCGTGGCACCGCTGATGGCTGAAACCATTTCGCGCATTGCCTCGGGCGAGTCGGTCATGAGTTTGTTTGCGGATCAGGAGAACCTGTTCTGAGTGGCGCGTCGCGCCACCCTCTTCCAGCAAACAACACCGCAGGCAACCACGCTGCCAGCACAGGCCCCGACGGGGTCGCTTGCAGCTGGGTTGTTTTTTCGCAATTGAGGCGCTCTGGTCGCGGAGCATGCCTCTCCAGGAGTATCACCATGATGAAATTTGTCGCTTTCGAGCGCAGCAAGCAGGGCACGGGTGCGAGCCGCCGTCTCCGCAACACCGGCCGCACACCCGGTATCGTGTTTGGCGGTTCCACAGACCCCGTCCAGATCGAACTGGACCACAATGCCCTGTGGCACGCCCTGAAAAAAGAAGCCTTCCACGCCTCCATCCTCGAAATGGAACTGGCCGGCAAAACCGAACAAGTGCTGCTGCGCGATGTGCAGTACCACCCCTTCAAGCAGCTCGTGCTGCACGTTGACCTGCAGCGCGTCGATGCACGCACCCGCCTGCACAAGAAAGTGCCCCTGCACTTCGTCAACGCCGAAAACTCACCCGCTGTCAAAGAAGACAAGTGCCTGGTGAACACCCCCATGACCGTGATCGAAATCGAGTGCCTGGCCACCGCCCTGCCCGAGTTCATCACCGTGGACCTGAGCGCCATGACCAAAGGTTCGTCCATCCACGTCAAGGACCTGGTGCTGCCCGCCGGCATCAAGGCCGTGACCCATGGCCGCCCCAACCAGACCGTGGTCAGCATGGTCGAGCCCGAGCCAGAAGTGGTGGCTGCACCCGTGGCCAAAGTGGACGACAAGAAAAAAGGCAAAGGCAAGAAGTGATTGCCCTGTGGCGGCGCGCCTGGCCTGTTCAGGCCAGCCTCACCGCCCTGCCACACAAGGCCCGCCACCGCGGGCCTTTTTTCATGGAGACTTCCGCATGATCAAACTGTTTGTGGGCCTGGGCAACCCTGGTCCGGAATACGAAGCCACCCGCCACAACGCGGGCTTCTGGTGGATCGATGCGCTGGCCCGCCAGCTGGGCACGCGGCTGCAGCTGGAACGCAGCTACTTTGGGCTGATGGCACGCACCACGCTGGAAGGCCACACCGTGTGGTTGCTGGAACCCCAAACTTTCATGAACAAGTCGGGGCAGTCGGTGGCCGCTCTGGCGAGGTTCTTCAAAATTGCGCCCGCTGAAATCCTGGTGGCCCACGACGAACTCGATCTTCCCGCCGGGGAGACCAAGCTCAAACTCGGTGGCAGCCACGCCGGGCACAACGGGCTGCGCGACATCCACGGCCAACTGGGCAGCGCCGACTACTGGCGCCTGCGCCTGGGCATAGACCACCCGGGTCACAAGGCTGAGGTGGTCAATTGGGTCCTGAAGAAGCCCAGCCCCGAACAGCGTGAGGCCATTGAGCGCGGCATTGAGCGCAGCCTCAAGGCCGTGAACGACCTGGTGCATGGGCGCATGGACAAAGCGACGGTGCAAATCCACACCAGCAAACCCCCCAGACCCAAACCGGAACGCAAACCACCACCTCCAGCGACCACCCAGACCGAAGCGCCTGTGACGCCACCGGCCACCCCCTGAACAGCCCCCGCAGGCCTCCTTCAGGCGACTGGGGTCACTGACTGACCCTGGACGCAGCGGTGGCCTGCAAACGCTGAAACTTTTGCCACAGGGTTTCCCGGCTTTCCACGTGCTCGGGATGCACGGGAATGCAGCTCACCGGGCAGACCTGCATGCACTGGGGCTCGTCGAAGTGACCCACGCATTCGGTGCATTTGGCGGGGTCAATCTCATAAATGTCCTGCCCCATGTAGATGGCTTCGTTGGGGCATTCGGGCTCGCACACATCGCAGTTGATGCATTCGGCGGTGATCATCAGTGCCATGGCATCGTCCTCAGGCGGTGTGGAGGGGCGCCAGGGCCTGCGCCACACCGGCACTGACCATGCCGGAGACATCGCCACCCAGTTTGGAAATTTCGCGCACCAGCGTGCTGGAGATGCACTGCAACTCGGCCTGCGGCAGCAGCAGCACGGTTTCCACCGCCGGGTGGAGTTTACGGTTCATGGCGGCCATTTGGGCCTCGTAATCGAAATCGGTGAGGTTGCGTATGCCCCGCACCACGGCGCAGGCACCCTGCTCCCGGCAAAAATCCATGATGAGGCCATCAAACGGCAGCACACGCACGCCCGCCGAGCCCATGGCGGCCTGCGCCAGCGCCATGCGCTCGGACAGGCTGAACCGGGTGGTTTTGTGGTGGGCCACGGCCACCGCGATGATGAGTTCATCAAACAGGCCGGCCGCCCGCCTGGCCACGTCTTCGTGCCCCAGTGTGATGGGGTCGAATGTGCCGCTGTACACCGCAATGCGCTTCATGGGGATGGGGGAATGTGAGTCAACAGAAGACCCCGATTATCCGAGCGGGGTCATTCACCTGCTGGCGTGTCAAGCTCAGCGGGGTTGGCGGTGGCTGGCGTGCGCTGCAGCAGGCTGTGGTGCACCGCACCAGCCTTGCCCCGGCGGGTGGCCACCAGCCCGCAGGCGGCCAGTTCGGCATCGCTCCATGCCCTGGGCGACTCCAGGTACACCCAGCCGGTGGGCGCCACTGCTTGCGCGGCGGCTTGCAGCGCGTGCTGAAACACGGCCTCGTTGTCACCCTGCAGGAACGGCGGGTCCAGAAACACCACGTCCCAGTTCTGGCCCGCCATGCGGCGCAGGCTGGGCAAGGCATCGCCCCTCTCCAGGCGCACCTGACGGGCCTGCAGCTTGCGCAGGGTCTGGCGCAGGCTGTCCACCAGGGCTGCGCTGTGCTCGATGAGGACCACCTCGGTGGCACCGCGCGAGGCGGCTTCCAACCCCAGTGCGCCGGTGCCGGCAAAGGCATCCACACAGCGCCAGCCCGTCAGGTCCTGGCCCAGCCAGTTGAACAGCGTCTCGCGCACGCGTCCGGGGGTGGGACGCAGGCCGGGCAGGTTGGCCACAGGCAAGGGGGTGCGTTTCCACTGGCCACCCACAATGCGCACCTCCTGCGCCGCCTGCGCATGTCGGACGGAGGACGTGGCGCCCTTGGCTTGGCCACTGACCAGTGGGGGGCGTGCGCCTGAGCGGGACTGGCCCTGGCGGGGGGAGGAAGTTTTGGGTGTCATGCAGCCAAGCTTATCCGCCCTGCCCGCCCACCACCACCGACACCATGCGTTGCGTCTGCAGCACCCGGGCAAACGCGCGGCGAATGTCGTCCACGCTCACCGCCTGCATGGACGCCACCCAGGTGTCCAGGTAGTCGGGCGGCAGGCCGTGCCACTGCATGTTGGCCACGTTGTCCAGCAGCTTGCGGTTGGTGTCGATGCGCATGGCAAAGCTGTTGGCCATGTAGGTCTTGGCCGCCGCCACCTCGGCCTCGGTGGGTCCGTCTTGCACGAACCGGTGCACCACCTCACGGGCCACGGCCAAGGCCTGCTCGGCCTGATCGGGGCGGGTTTGCAGGCCCACCTGGAAGGCCCCTGCGTGGCGGCCCGGCATGAAGTAGCTGTACACGCCGTAACTCAAGCCCCGCTTTTCCCGCACCTCGGTGGTGAGGCGCGAGACAAAACCACCGCCGCCCAGGATGTAGTTGCCCAGCAGCAGCGGGAAGTAGTCCGGGTCGCTGCGGGCGTGGCCGGGCTGGCCCAGCAACACGTGGGCCTGTGCCGTTTGCAGCGGCACCTGGATGTCGCTGGGGGCCTGCAACGCAGCCACCTCCGCCACGGGCGGCAGCGGCGCGCAATCGCTTGGCTCGGCTGGTGCATCGGCCCGCACGGCCCGCAGGGGCGCCAACAGGGCGCGAACGATGTGCTCGGCCCCTGCCCGGTCCACATCCCCCACCAGGGTGATGAGGGCCTGGCAGGCACGCACATGGCGCTGCCAGTGGCGCTGCATGTCGGCCAACCCAATGTTGGCCAGCGTCTCGGGTGTGGCCTCCTGCCCATAGGGATGCTGGCCGTACACGGCCGCCGCAAACCGCCGCTGCGCCACGGTGGCGGGCTGGGTGCTGGCGTTGTGCCAGGCCGCCACCAGGCGCTCACGCTCGCGCTGCCAGATGGCCTGGGGCTCAGCCCCCGACCAGCGGGGATGGGCCAACTGGCGCGCGGCCAGCGCCACGGCCTGGGGCAACACATCGGGGGCACTCAGGGTGCGCAGGGTGGCGCTGAGCTGGTCAGGCCCGGCGCTGACGGACCACTGAGCACCCAGGTCCATCCAGCGCTCGGTCACCTCGTTTTCCCCCAGCGCCGTGCTGGGCTCGGAAGCCACACCCACAGCCACACCACGTTGGCTCATGAGGGCGGTGACGGCGGCCAACCCCGCCTGGGCGGCGGGGTCGCGGCGGCTGCCACCGTCAAAGTCCAGCCGCACATCCAGCATGGGAATGCCGGGGCTGCTGACCAGCGCCACCTGTGCGCCGCTGGCATCCTGCCAGCGCTGCACCTGGGGCGCGGCCCACACCTGCCCCCAGGCAAATATCAAACAAAAAAGCACTACAGCGCTTTTACATATTGAACAGTTAGCTATATTTTTATTCATGTGTTCTATCGAAATTACATGCTCACCGGTGTCGGGCAGGTTCACGGTGGGGCTCAGTGGCGAATGTCCAGGCGCGGCTGGTTCGAGCCGGTGGCCGCGCGGCGCTGCGCCAGTGCCTGGGCGTCGGGCAGCAGCACCGCCTGGGTGAGTTGGTCGGCGTGGAAGTGGCGCTGGGCCACCGCCTGCACCTGCGCCGGGGTGATGCGCCCCAGGCTGGCCAGCAAGCGGGCAGACGCATCCGGCCCCCAGCCATTGGCCCACTGGCTGCCGAGTTCGCGGGCCTGGGCAAACAGGGCATCGAGCTTGTAGACCTCGGCGGCACGCCACTGGTTTTTCACGCGCTGCAGCTCGCTGTCCTGCACACCGTCGCGGGCAACCCGGGCCACCTCGGCCTGCAAGGCGGCGGCCACCGCCACGGGGTCTTGACCCGGCGCGGGTGTGCCGTCCAGGTAGAACTGGGCTGGGCCACGCCCCATGCCGCTGTAGCCCGCACCGGCTGCATCGGCCAGCCGCTCACCCGCCGACCGTTGCACCAGGGCACGGCCCAGGCGGGCGCCTTCGTGGCCATTGAGGACAGCAGCCAGCATGACCAGCGCCAAGGCGTCCTGGCTCTGGGCATCGGCCGCGTCGGGGTCGGTCAACCGGGGCACCGGGTAGGCCAGGGCCACGTAGGCCTGCTCGGCGGGCGCCTTCACCCGTACTTGGCGCATGCCGGTTTGCGGGGGCTCGGTCTGTGGTTTTCGGGTGGGCACCGCACCGGCGGGAATGGGCCCGTAGTGCTGCTTCGCCCAAGTCAGCACCTGGGTGGGGTCCACGTCACCGGCCACCACCACGGCGGCGTTGGCCGGCACGTACCAGCGGCGTTGGAAGGCCCGGACTTCATCAGGTGTGAGGGCATTGAGGTCGGCGGCCCAACCGATGACCGGGTTGCGGTAGGGGTGCACCTGCCACGCAGTGGCGTTGAGCGCCTCGAACAGCACCGCACGGGGTTGGTCATCCACCCGCTGGCGGCGCTCTTCCTTGATGACCTCGAGTTCGCGGCGAAATTCGTCATCGCTCCACTGGTTGTTGGCAAACCGGTCGGCCTCCAGCCGCATGACCTCTTGCAACTGGTGGGCGGGCACCTGCACGTGGTAGGCCGTCACGTCGCGGCTGGTGAAGGCGTTGTCGCGCCCGCCCAGGGCCGCCACACGCCGGGAATACTCGCCCGGTTTGACGGTGGGCGTGCCCTTGAACATGAGGTGCTCCAGCACGTGGGCAATGCCGGTGGTGCCGCTGGTTTCGTCCATGGAGCCCACGCGCAGCCACAGCATGTGGACCGCCGTGGGCGCCCGCCGATCGGGCTTGACCAGCAGCGTGAACCCGTTGGGCAGGGTGGCCTGGTACACCTCGCCCACGCGCGTCAGCTCGCTGGCTGGCGCGGGTGGGTTGACCGGTTGGGCCGGTGCCAAACGGCCCCACGACACCAGGACCCCCAACACCAGCCAAGCCCAAACGGTGGGGAAGCGCGCAGGGCGGCGGGACAACGCGGTGGCGAAAGGTGGGAAGCGGTTGGGTTTCATAGAATGCACTGGACACCAGAAAGCCACAAATGTTCTCGTTTTTCCGAAAAAAATCCCCGCCCCCGGCACCCGTGCCCGAGGCGGCCACCGCAGCCGAAGTGCCGGTGGCACTCCCATCCCCTGCCCAACCGGTGACGGCACCTGCCACACCGGTCACCACCCAGGCACCCCCCGCCACCGAAATGGCCAAGCCCGAGCGCACCGGCTGGCTGGACAAGCTCAAGGCCGGGCTGAAAAAAACCGGCACCAGCATCGCCACGGTGTTCACTGGCACCAAGATCGACGAAGCGCTGTACGAGGAGCTGGAAACCGCATTGCTCATGGCCGACACCGGGGTGAAGGCCACCGAATTTTTGCTGGCCGACCTGAAACGCCGGGTGAAAGACAGCAAAACCACCGACCCCGCCGCCGTCAAAGGCCTGCTGGCCAGCGCCATCGCCGATTTGCTCACGCCGTTGCAAAAGCCGCTGGCCGTGGGCCTGCGCTCCGCCATTCACGCGGGTGGGCGCGACGAGCCCACCGTCATCATGGTGGCGGGCGTGAACGGCGCCGGCAAAACCACCTCCATTGGCAAGCTGACCCGCCACCTGAGTGAGTCGGGGGCCAGCGTGCTGCTGGCGGCGGCTGACACCTTCCGTGCCGCCGCGCGCGAGCAGCTGGGCGTGTGGGCCACCCGCAACACGGTGGACATCATCAGCCAGGACGGCGGCGACCCCGCCGCCGTGAGTTTCGACGCCGTGGCCGCGGGCAAGGCGCGCGGCAAGGACGTGGTGCTGGTGGACACCGCCGGTCGCCTGCCCACGCAGCTGCACCTGATGGAAGAGCTGAAAAAAATCAAGCGCGTGGTCCAAAAGGCGCAAGAGAGTGCGCCCAACGAGGTGCTGCTGGTCATCGACGGCAACACCGGCCAGAACGCGCTGGCCCAGGTCAAGGCGTTTGACGCGGTGCTGGGCCTGACGGGCCTCATCGTCACCAAGCTGGACGGCACGGCCAAAGGTGGGGTGCTGGCGGCCATTGCCCGCGAGCACCCCATTCCCGTGTACTTCATTGGTGTGGGCGAGAGCCTGGAAGACCTGCAGACCTTCAACGCCCGCGAGTTTGCCCAGGCACTGCTGGGCTGACACCCAGGCCAGCCAGCTCGGCCTGCACCCAGCCCTGCGCCCAGGCCACCGCCTGCGCCAGGTGGGTGAGCGCCAACGGCCCCACGGGCTCACCCAGCTCAAACGCCTCACCCCGGATGGCCAACAGCGTGGCGGGGGGCGGCGGCACCCCGTGCACATCGGCAAACACCTGCAGCAAGGCCTGGGGCGTCAAGGCGTGGCTGGTGAAACTGGCGTCGCGCCGGGGCTCGGGCGCACTCACCTCGAACGGGGCAGCAGCCGTCACACTGGCGTCCACCAGCAGCACGGCCTGCCGCCCCAGCAAATCCAGCGCGTGCTCCACCTGCAGCTGGTGCTCCTCCAGCCAGTCGATCTGTGCCAACGCCAGCGCGGGCAAGTGGTCGCGCAGCGCCGCCAGACACAACGGCCCCAGGGCATCGTCACCCCGGCTGAGGTTGCCCCAGGCCAGCACCAGCAGCGGACGGGTCATGGTGCTGGGTACCTGCGGCGGCGCACGGGCATCAGCGCCGTGTCAACACGCGGGCCGACGACATCTGCACATGGTCCAGCTCCGCACCATCGGGGCCCAGCAGGGTCACGTCCAGCGGCATCTGGCCCAGCGCATGGGTGGCGCACGACAAACAGGGGTCGTAGGCGCGAATGGCCACCTCGATGTGGTTGAGCAGCCCCTCGGTCAGCGTGTGCCCGTCCAAATAGTCGCGGGCCACGGCGCGCACGGCCTCGTTCATGGCCTGGTTGTTGTGCGTGGTGGAGACGATGAGGTTGCAGCGCGTGACCAGATCGTCATCACCCACGTCGTAATCGTGGATCAGGGTGCCACGTGGCGCTTCGATGATGCCCACCCCGCTGCGCTGACGCACCCCGCTGGCCAGCAGGTCGCCCGCCAGCAACTCGGGCCGCTCCAGCAGCTCGGCAATCACCTCCACCGCGTGCAGCAGTTCGATCATGCGCGCCCAGTGGTAGGCCAAGCTGGCGTGCACCGGCTCGCCCTCGCCCCAGGCGATGAAGTCCTGGCGGGCGGCTTCGGCCCGTGGCGTGGGAATGAAGTCGCAGTTCTGAATGCGGGCGAGTGGCCCCACCCGGTACCAGCCCTGCTCGGCCCCCAGGGCACGCAGGTGCGGAAACTTCATGTAGGTCCAGGGCCGCACGGCTTCTTCAATCAGCTCCAGGTAGCGCTGGTCCTGGACACCATCGAACAGGATGGCCCCGGTGGCATCGCGCACGCGCAGCACGCCGTCGTAAAAATCCAGCCCACCATCGGGGCGCACCAGCGACATCAGGTGGGAGCGAAAGCTGCCAAAGTGGTTGTACAGCGCCGGGTTTTGCGCGTGGCACTGCTTGGCCAGGTCCACCGCATCCTGGGCCCAGGCCAGCATCTGGGGCAGCTCGCGCCGCAGGCTGTCGCGCTCTTCAGCCGTCACCAGCTTGTTGATGCCGCCAGGCACCGCGCCCGTGCCATGGATGCGCTTGCCTGAGGTGATGCGGATGATGTCCTGCCCAAACTTGCGCAGCAAAATGCCCTTTTTGGCGATGTCGGGGTGGGCCTGGGCCACGCCCACGATGTTGCGCTGCGCCACCTCGGAGTCAAACCCAAACAGCAGGTCGGGCGACGACAAATGGAAAAAATGCAGCGCGTGCGACTGCAGCATTTGCCCGTAGTGCATGAGGCGGCGCACGCTGTCGGCGCTGGCCGTGACCGGGTGGGCCCCCAGCACGCGGTCAAAGGCCTTGGCCGCCGCCAGGTGGTGCGACACCGGGCAGATGCCGCACAGGCGCTGCACCATCACCGGCACCTCCCAGTAGGGGCGGCCCTCGATGAATTTTTCAAACCCCCGAAACTCCACGATGTGCAGCCGCGCCTGGTGGATGCGGTTGTCTTCGTCCAGCAGCAGCGTGACCTTGCCGTGCCCCTCCACCCGCGTGACGGGGTCGATGGCCACGCGGCGCAGGCCTTCGGGGTGGGCGGCGGTTTCCAGCGCAAACGTCATGGTCGGTTCCTCGGTCTCAATGCGTCAGTGTTGGTGCGTCAGTCGTAGTGCATCAGGCGCGGCCCCAGCTCGGGGGCGCGGTGGGCCATGATCGCCGTCAGCAGCTCCCAGAAGGCATCGGCCGACGGCGGGCAGCCGGGCAAAACATGGTCCACATGCACCACCTCGTGGATGGCGTGCACCCGGTTCAGCGGCAGGGGCAGCTCGGGGTCGTTGGGCACCTGGCTGTGCGCGCCCAGGCCAGTCTGGTGCACATACACATCGCGCAGGATCTGGCCCACGTCCATGGCGTTGCGCAGCGCGGGCAAGCCGCCGTTGATGGCGCAGGCCCCCACGGCCACCAGCGTGTGGCAGTGGGCGCGGAACTCGCGCAGCAGGTGCACGTTTTCGGCGTTGCACAGACCGCCTTCGATCAGGCCAATGTCACAGTGGCCCAGGGTTTTGATGTCGGTCAGCGGCGAACGGTCGAATGCCACGAGTTCGAACAGCGGCAGCAGGCGCTCATCCAGGTCCAGAAACGACATGTGGCAGCCAAAGCAGCCTGCCAGCGAGACGGTGGCCAGTTTGAGCTTGCGCGGGGCATGCAGCGGGGGATGCCGCTCGGGGTCTGGGGTGGTCATGGCAGGTCGGGCTCCGGTTGTTGGGCCAGGGGCACGGCATCGAACCGGCGCTGGCCAATGGGCACCACAAACCCCCGGCGCTTGGGCAACAGTGCGCCCACGGGGCAAATGTGTGCGGCGCGGTCGCTCAGGCTCAGGGCGCTGTCGCCCAACTGGCCGCTGGGGCTGTCGACCAGCAAGTGGCTGTGGATGCCGTGCCCGCCCACCGCGAACACATGCTTGCCGTCGAGTTCGGCACTGGCGCGCACGCACAGCCCACACAGGATGCAGCGGTTGCGGTCCAGCCACACGTCGGGGTGGCTGGCATCCACCGGGCAGGTGGGCGACAGGGCCTCGAAGTGCGGCCCGGTCATCTTCATGTCGTAGGCGTTGGCTTGCAGCAGGCAGTCGCCGCTTTTTTCGCAGCCGGGGCAAAAGTGGTTGCCTTCCACAAACAGCATCTCCAACAGGGTTTTGCGCTGTTCGTTCAGCTCGGGCGTGTCGCTGCGCACCACCTGGCCGGTGGCCGCCTGCACGGTGCAGGCCGCGCCGCTGCGCCCGTTGACGGTGACGGTGCACACCCGGCACGAGGCGTGGGCACTCAGGCCCTCCTTCCAGCACAGGTGGGGAATGTGGCGGCCCGCCCGCGTGGCGGCCTGCAGCACGGTGTCGCCAGGGGCAAATTCCACTTCGTGGCCGTCCAGCTCAAAGGTGCCGGGGCTGAGGGCGTCTATGCGTTGGGCGGTCATGGCATGGTCTCCAGGTGTGCGCCGGGGTCCTGGCGGCCTGTGGCCTGCCGGGCCTGGGACAGCTCGGCGTCGAGGTCAAAGCCGGGCACAAAGTGCAGCGACGCGAGGTGGCGCTCGTAGGCGGGGCGAAACTGCGTGAGGGTGTCGCGCAGCGGGTTGCAGGCGGCGGCCCCCAGGCCGCAGTGGGTGGCGCGGTGCATGAGGGTATCCAGCTCCAGCAGCACCTGCATGTCGGCGGCACTGCCGTGGCCACGCGCCAGCTTGTCCAGCCGGTGCACCACCAGCTCGGTGCCCACGCGGCAGGGCGTGCACAGGCCGCAGCTTTCGTGGGCAAAGAAGTGGGCGAAGTTGCGCGCCACCTCGAACATGTCGCGGCTGCGGTCAAACACCATGAAGGCCCCGGCGGTGGGCACGTCCTCAAAGGCAATGCGCCGGTCAAACCCCGAGGCCGAAATGCACACCCCCGACGGCCCCCCCACCTGCACCGCCTGCGTGTGGCGTGCGCCGCAGTCTTCCAGAATGCGGCCAATGCGGGTGCCAAACGGGTACTCGTACAGGCCGGGGCGCTCGCAGTCGCCAGACACCGAGTGGATTTTGGTGCCCGTGGACTGAGCCGTGCCCACCGCCGCCCACCACGCCCCGCCGTACACCGCGATGTGGGTGACGGCGCAAAAGGTTTCCACGTTGTTGACCGTGGTGGGGTGGCCCAGGTAGCCACGCTCCACCGGAAACGGCGGGCGAATGCGCGGCGTGCCGCGCTTGCCTTCCAGCGACTCGATCAGCGCAGATTCCTCGCCGCACACATACGCGCCTGCCCCCACGTGGATGGCGATGTCAAAGTCAAACCCGGCCCGCCCCTGAATGGCCTGGCCCAACAGCCCCTGCTCGCGGCGGCGGGCCAGCACGGCCTGCAAGGGCGCCAGCAGGTAGCGGTATTCGCCACGCAGATAAACAAAACCCATGCGCGCGCCCACCACCAGCGCGGCGATGGTCATGCCCTCGAACAGGGTGTCGGCGTAGCTGGTCAGCAGCACGCGGTCTTTGAAGGTGCCGGGCTCGCCTTCGTCGGCATTGCACACCACGCAGTGCTCGGCTCCCGGTGCGTTGCGGCACAGCTGCCACTTGGTGCCCGTGGCGTAGCCCGCGCCGCCCCGGCCCCGCAGTTTGGAATGCTTCAGGTCGTCCAGCATGCCTTGCGGCCCCCGCGCGAGCGCGGCAGCAATGCCTTGGCCCGGCGCGGGCTGTGGCCCCAGCTTGATGTCGGCCCGGCGAATCTGGTCGTCCACGCGCATCCATTCGGCGGGCCAGTCAGACACCGGCACGCCCTGCTCCACCAGACTGGCCAGCTGGTCCACCCGCTCGGGCGTGAGGCGGGTGATGACCTGGTGGTGGTTGACCAGCAGGGCGGGCCCCTGGTCGCACAGGCCGGTGCATGAGGTGGTGGCCACGCTGACGCGCCCATCGGCACGCACCTGGCCGGGGGCCACGCCCAGCCGCTGGCACAGGCGCTGCATCAAAGCCTGGCTGCCCAGCAGGCGGTCGGTGATGTTGTCGCTGAACAGGATGCGGTAGGTGCCCACCGGCTGCTGGTGAAGGAACCGGTAAAACCCCGCCACGCCCTGCACATGGGCCAGGGTGAGGCCCAGGGCCTGGGCCATGTGGGCCAAATGGGCGGCGGGCAGCCAGCCCTCGCGGGTCTGCCATTCGCGCAGGATTTGCACCAGCGCGTGCGGTTGGCGCTGGTGGTGGTCCAGCAGCGCGTCCAGGTCGTGGGTGGTGGTTGAAGTCATGCCAACGGGGCCCTCCGTTGACCATTGTGCGGCAACACCGCGCCACCAAGCCCATCACCCGACCAATTCGATATGCATAGCTGACAATGCTTGTGAATAAAGCGATAGAAGGCTATTTTTTATGAAATTTCTCGGCGCATGACCGCCTGAACCGGCCACCCACCCACCGAAACACCACTCAGCTCTTGAGAAAAATGCCGTGGTCGGGGGCAAAGCAGGCGTGCAGCGGCAGCAGCGCACCGCCCAGGGCGCGGGCGTCGGTGCCCAGGCTGCCGGGCTCCAGCCGGGGCGGGGCAAACAGGCCCTCCCAGTTGTAGTCCGCCAGGGCCGTGCGGGTCTGGGCCAGCAACAGGGCCAGCACCTCGGGGGCCAGTGAGCCATCGACCACCACCGCATCCACATCCAGAAACGCGGTGCCCGAGACCACGCACTGCGCCAGCGCCTGCGCACAGTCTTGCAGCCAGGGGTGGGTGTGCTCGGCCCAGGGGGCACTCAGCGCGCGCTCGTCGTAAGCGGCGGTGGCGTCCAGACCGTGGTCGCGCAGGCGCTGCTCCAGGTCCCACAGCGAGGCCTGGCTGACGAGCTGGGGCGGCACGCCGCTGCCCGCCGCCGTGTGCAGCGGCACCGAGGCCACGGCACCCGCGTTGCCGTTCACCCCACGGTGCAGGTGCGAGTGCAGCACCAGCCCCCCGCCCACAAAGGTGTCCAGAAACAGGTACAGAAAACTGTCGATGTGGCGGCCCTTGCCCAGCACCAGCTCGGCCACTGTGGCCGCCGCCGTGTCTTTGGCAAAGCTCACGGGCAGATCGGTCATGCGCTGCACCTCGGCCTGCAAGTCCAGGTCGTTCCAGGTGGCGGCCTGGGTGTCGGACAGGCCCATCATGCGGTGCCAGCCCCCCATGTGAAACGGTGCGGCCACGCCCACCCCCACCACCCGCGAGCGCAGTGGCCCCAGGTCGGCCAGCAGCGACTGCAAGTGGCTGTCCACCAGCGGCATGAGGGTGTGGGCATCGGGAAAGGGGTAGTGCACCGTCTCGCGGCGACGCACCTCACCGCAAAAATCCACCAGCAGCCAGTCGGCGCTGCGCCGCCCGATCTTGATGCCCACGGCAAACGCACCGTCGGGGTTGAGGCCCAGCGGCACCGAGGGCTGGCCGATCTTGCCGCGGATGGGCGCTTCGCGGCGCAGCAGCTGGTCCTCGTCCAGCCGGGCGGTGATGAGGCCAATGGTCTGCGCCGTCAGCCCGGTCAGCCGGGCCAGCTCGGCCTTGGGCGTGGGGCCATGGGTGCGCAGGGCATGCAGCACCACACGCTCGTTGAACTGGCGCATGCCCCCCTGGTTGGAGCCCCGGCTGCGCGAGCGGCTGAGGGTTTCTGGCGGGTCGGCATCAGGGGATTCGGTCAGGTCGGTCACGGTGCGGTCAAAACAAAGCTGTCGGCGTGCTACTCAGGGTGCCAAAGTGTCGCCGATGACCCCCTTGTGCAAAATGAAATTGGCCCATGGTTGCAATTCTCCCGTCACCACGATCGCATAAGCCATGGTCACCCTGTCGTAAAAAGGATAGCGATCAACACTCTCCATGCTGGCACCAGGCGGCAAAACCCCCTGTAAATGTGTCTTCACGTCACGCTGAAGTGCACTGAGGTAGGGCGCGAGCGTCCCCCCCACCTGCATGCAGGCCACGGGGTGGGGAATGTCTTCGGCCAAGGGCATCAGACTGGTGACGGCCTGCACCGTGCGCAGCATGCCCACACCAGGCAGGCGGACGATGGGCTTGCCGGCGCCCAGGCTCATGGCGGTGAAGTTGGCATCGGCGAGCACCAGGGTGTCGTCGTGGCCCATTTCGGCCATGATTTTCAGCAACTCGGGGCTGAGGAGGGGGTCGATTCCTTTAAGCAAGGCAGTCCTCCGGCAGTTCGCTGGCCAGCTTGGCCCCGGTCATGACGGCCACGGTGTCGCTCATGCTGATTTTTTTGGGGTTGACGATGGCCGCCCGCTTGCCCAGCCGGGCGATGTGGATGCGGTCGGCAATTTCAAACACATGGGGCATGTTGTGGCTGATGAGGATGACGGGCAGCCCCTTGTCGCGCACGCGGCGAATCAGCTCCAGCACCATGTTGCCTTCCTTCACGCCCAGGGCGGCGGTGGGTTCGTCCATGATGACCACATGCTGGGCAAACGCCGCCGCACGGGCCACGGCCACACACTGGCGCTGGCCGCCCGAGAGGGTTTCCACGGCCTGCGTCATGGACCGTATGCCCACCTTCAGGTCGTTCATGCGGGCAATGCTTTCTTGCAACATTTTCTTTTTGTCGATCATCTGGAACACGCTGCCCCAGATGCCGGAGCGGCGGATTTCGCGGCCCAGAAACAGGTTCTCGGCGATGGTCATGGCGGGGGCCACGGCCAGGTCCTGGTACACCGTTTCGATGCCTGCACGGCGCGCGTCGATGGGGCTTTTGAAGTGGATGCGCTGGCCATCGAGCAGGATTTCGCCCTCGTCGGGGATGGTGGCCCCCGACAGCGCCTTGATGAGGCTGGACTTGCCCGCGCCGTTGTCGCCGATGACGGCCAGGATTTCGCCGGCACGCAGCTCAAAGTCGGCACCGTCCAGCGCCGTGACCTGGCCGTAGCGCTTGACCAGGCCCTTGGCCTGGATCACCAGCGGGGCAGAAGCTGGGGGGTGTGAAGTGTGGGTGGACATGATCAGCGGACCCCTTTGCGTGACATTTGGTCGGTGGCGACGGCCAGGATCACCAGGATGCCGGTGACCAGAATTTGATACACAGACGACACGCCCATGAGCGTGAGGCCATTGCGGAACACCCCCACGATCAGCGCGCCCACCAGGGTGCCGAGGATGATGCCGCGCCCACCGAACAGGCTGGTGCCGCCCAGCACCACCGCGGTGATGGCGTCCAGGTTCTCGGTCTGTCCGGCGTTGGGGTCACCCGCGCCGATGCGGGCCACCGACAGCAGCGAGGCCAGGCCGTAAAACAAACCGGCCAGGGCGTACACGCCCAGCAACACCTTGTCGGTGGAAATGCCGGTCAGCCGCGTGGCCTCGGGGCTGTTGCCCACGGCGTACACGTGGCGGCCCGGGGCGGTTTCGCGCAGGCCCAGCCAGGTGATGACGTACAGCGCCAGCATCAGCAGCACGCCATAGACCACAGCGGTGTCGCCGAGGCGGAACGAGTCGCCCAGCCACAGCATGCCGTCGGGAATGTCGGTGATGGTCTGGGAGCCGGAATAGAGTTGCGTGGCGGCAAAGGCAATGTTGAGCATGCCCAGCGTCACGATGAAAGGGGGCAGCTTGGCCTTGGTCACCAACAGGCCGTTGACCAGGCCAAACAAGGTGGTGACGGCCAGCCCGCAACCGATGGCGGCCGGCGCGGGCAGCCCATGGTCAGCCGCCACCTTGGTCATGACCACACTGCCCAGCGCCATGATCATGCCGCAGGACAGGTCAATGCCCGCCGTCAGGATGATGAGGGTCTGGCCGATGGCGATCACGCCCACCACCATCACCTGCTGAAGGATGAGTGAAAAGTTCTGCGACGTCAGAAAGCGGTCGCTCTGCGTGGCGAAAAAAGCGCAGGCCAGCAGCAGCGCAATGAAAGGACCCAGCGTGCCCATGG
This sequence comes from Polaromonas sp., assembly GCA_013823635.1. GTDB lineage: Bacteria > Pseudomonadota > Gammaproteobacteria > Burkholderiales > Burkholderiaceae_C > UBA2334. Next base: position 32,622 of record PNML01000023.1, read on the forward strand.
GGGGCAGCTTGAGGGCGGGCTTGGTGGACGTGTTCATGGGACGCTCATGGGTTGGAAATGACAAGAGGCAGGCACCACCCGCCAGTCAGCCCCGGAAAAAGGGGCTGCCAGCGGGCGGGTGCCTGTCAGGCGACAACGCTCACTTGTTGCCCCAGCACAGGTCCATGCCGGTTTTCACATCTTTGCTCTCCACACCGGCGACCGCCTTGGCCGCGATCAGGGTCACGCCGGTGTCGGTGTAACCGCTGACCTTTTTGCCCGTTTTGGCGTATTCCACGCCAGCGGCCACGCCCATGGCGGCCATGCGCAAGGGGTACTGCTGGCTGGTGGCCGCGATCACGCCCTCACCCACGTCCCTGATGCCCGCACAACCCCCGTCCACCGACACGATGACCACGTCTTTCTCCTTGCCAGCGGCCTTGAGCGCCTTGTAGGCACCGGCGGCGGCGGGTTCGTTGATGGTGTACACCACGTTGATGTTGGGGTTCTTTTGCAGGCAGTTTTCCATGCCGGTCTGGCCCTTGGCGGCATCACCAAAGCTGTCGGCCATGCACACGACCTCGGCGGGCTTGGCCAGGTCGTTGCTCTTGGCGTCGAAGCTGGTCAGGCCGTAGCCTTGCAAAAAGCCGTTGTGGCGCTGCGCACCGACGGGGTGGCCCGGGAAGAGGTCCAATGTGGCGATGACGGGTTTTTTGCCCGCCAGCGCGGCCTTGGCGTACTGGCCAATCAGCACACCGGCCTTGTAGTTGTCGGTGGCAAACAGGCCGTCGAGTGCGGTCACGGGGTCGGTGGGGCTGTCCAGGGCAATGACCATCACACCAGCGCGCTGGGCTTTCTTGATGGCGGGGATGATGGCCTTGGCATCGCTGGGCGTGATGAGGATGGTCTTGGCACCGGCGGCCATCATGTTTTCCATGGCGGTGACCTGGCCGGCGTTGTCACCGTCGGTCTTGCCCGAGCCGGTCAGCAGCTTGGCGCCCAACTTCTGGGCCTCGGCTTCGGCGCCCTCTTTCATCTTCACAAAAAACGGGTTGGATTCCGTTTTCACGATCAGGCCAATGACTGGCTGGGCGGCGAATGCGGCTGATGCAGCCAGGGTCAGGGATGAAAGGACGAGGGCGCGTTTGAGTGATTTCACAGTTGTCTCCGACGACAGTTTTGAGGGGTTGACCAATTGGCAGAACCCGGGTTTCCCCGGGGGGCCACGCCCTTGAAGCCGGGGCGTGGTCGAACTATAGTTCAGCATCACTTATTAAATCAATTGGATTTATTTATGGTTTTCCCTAATACGCCATCCCAAGCCAGCCATACTTTCTTGCACTGCCAGGTTGCCACCGCCGGTGAAGCCCTGATGGACATGATCGAAGACGAGCAGGGCCGCCTGCTGCCCTGCGCGGGTGGCGCGGTGTACAACCTCACGCGCGCCCTGGGCCTGCAAGGCATGGGCACGCTCTACCTCAACCCACTGTCGGCCGACCGCTATGGGCGCTTGCTGGCCGCCCGCATCCACGACGCCGGTGTGGCCCTGGCCCACCCCGAACCGGTGCCCCAGCCCACCTCGCTGGCCGTGGTGGGCCTGGATGCGCACGGCAAAGCCAGCTACAGCTTTTACCGGGAAGGTGTGGCCGACCGCCAGGTGAGCGCCGACGGCCTCCACCTCGCCTGCCAGCAAGCCCACGGCCTGCAGGTGGTGGCCACCGGCTGCCTGGCCCTGGTGGCCGACGACAGCGCGGTCTACCTGCCGTGGCTAAAGGGCCAACGCGCCGCTGGCCGACTGGTGGTGGTGGATGCCAACCTGCGCCCCGCCATCGTCTCGGACATGGCGGCCTACCGCGCCAGCGTGCTGGCAGCCCTGGCCCAGGCCCACCTGGTCAAGGCCAGCGACGACGACCTGGCCCTGCTGGCCCTGCCCGGCGCCACCCCGCTGGACAAAGCCCGCCACCTGCTGACCCTGACCCCCGCCACCTGGGCCGCCCTGACGCTGGGGGCCGAGGGTGCCGTGCTGCTGCACCGCGATGGCCGCGCCTGGCACGCCCGCGAAACCATGCCCGTGGTGGTGGCCGACACCGTGGGCGCGGGCGACTGCTTCCTGGCCGGGCTGCTGGTGGCCCTGTTGGCATGCGAGTCTGTCCAACACAGCCCCACCGCCCTGGCCCTGAGTGATGCTGAGGTGGCCCATGTGCTGGCCCACGCCGTGGCCAGCGCCAGCCTGTGCGTGCAACAGGTGGGCTGCGTGCCCCCCGACCTGCCGACCGTGCGCCAGCGGGTGGCCACTGCCCCTGCCCGCGTCCACCCCTGCTGACCCCTGTTGGCACAGGGCGACTCAAAAAGTACCGCACATGTAACTTGGTTACATTAAAATTCACCTCAAACAGTAACTTAATTCACCGCCATGTCCTCCACACCCACTGCCCCCGCCGCCCACGACCCGCTCGATCTGGTGATCTTCGGTGGGGTGGGCGACCTCTCGGTGCGCAAGCTGCTGCCCGCCCTGTACATGGCGCACCTGCACCACAACCTGCCCGAGCAGACCCGCATCCACGCCCTGGGCCGCCAGGCCTGGGACCGCGAGGCCTTTGTGGCCTTCATCCAGGAGAAGGTGCCGGGCTTCATCAGCGCCAAGGCCCTCGAAGACGAGGCCTGGCAGGGCTTTCTGGCGCGGCTGAACTACGTGAGCGTGGACGCCACCCAGGCAGCCGACTTCACCACCCTGGGGGCCGCCCTGCAGCCCGGTGCCGAGCGGGCCTACTACCTGGCCACCGCGCCCAGCCTGTTCACCGACATCTGCGCGCACCTGTCGGGTGCGGGCCTGATCGATGCCCGCAGCCGCGTGGTGCTGGAAAAACCCCTGGGCCACGACCTGGCCTCGGCCCGGCACATCAACGACGAGGTGGGCCGGTACTTTCAGGAATCGCAAATCTTCCGCATCGACCACTACCTGGGCAAGGAAACGGTGCAAAACCTCATGGTGCTGCGCTTTGGCAACACCATTTTTGAGCCGCTGTGGCGCAGCCCATTCATCAAGAGCGTGCAGATCACCGTGGCCGAAGCGGTGGGTGTGGGCAGCCGGGCCGGGTTTTACGACGGCACGGGTGCACTGCGCGACATGGTGCAAAACCATTTACTGCAACTGCTGTGCATCGTGGCCATGGAGCCACCGGTCTCGCTGGACCCCGACGCCGTGCGCGACGAAAAGCTCAAGGTGCTGCGCTCGCTACGCCCCATGACCGCCGCCGACGTGGCCCGCGACACCGTCCGTGGCCAGTACACCGCCGGGGCCAGCCAGGGCGACGCGGCCAAGGGCTACCTGCAGGAAGACAACATCCCCGAGGGCAGCACCACCGAAACCTTTGTGGCCCTGCGCGCCCACATCAACAACTGGCGCTGGGCCAACGTGCCCATCTTTTTGCGCACGGGCAAGCGCATGGCCGAGCGGCGCTCGGAAATCGTCATCGAGTTTGCCGACCTGCCCTTCACCATCTTTCCGGACTCGCCCCGCCAGGCCGTCAACCGGCTGATGATCCGCCTGCAACCCGAAGAACACATCCAGCTGCAAATGATGGCCAAGGAGCCCGGCAGCGGCATGCGCCTGCGCCCGGTCAGCCTGAACCTGGACCTGGAATCGGCCTTTGTGGCCCGCCGCGCCGAAGCCTACGAGCGGCTGCTGATGGACGTCATCAAGGGCAGGCTGACCCACTTCATGCGCCGCGACGAGTTGGAGGCCGCCTGGACTTGGGTGGAGCCCATTCTGAACGGCTGGGCCACGCTGGCCGAAAAGCCCAAGGCCTACACCGCCGGCAGCTGGGGCCCCGCCGCCTCGTCGGCGCTGATGGCCCGCGAAGGCTCGGCCTGGGTGGAAGAGGCATGAGCGCGGACACCGCCACACCACTGGCCCCGACCAGCGTCGCCGAAAGGCACTGCGCCAGCCCAGAAGCCCTGGCACTTCAACTGGCCGAGGCCGTTGCCTGCCAACTGCGCGAGGCCATCGCACAGCGGGGCCAGGCGCTGCTGGCGGTGTCGGGCGGCAAGTCGCCCATGGCGCTGTTCCAGGCGCTGCGCATGCTGCCCCTGGACTGGGCGCAGGTGAGCGTGCTGCTGGTGGACGAGCGCTGCGTGCCCCACACCCCGCCCCACCCCGACAGCAACACCGCCCTGGTGCGCCAGCACCTGCTGCAAGGCATGGCCGCTGCGGCCAGCTTCCGGCCTTTCTTCGACGCGCTGCCCGATGCCGCTGCCCTGGTGCCCGACGAGCTGGCCACCCAAGCCAACCAACGCTTGGCCGCCCTGCCCTGGCCGCTGGATGTGGCCGTGCTGGGCATGGGTGAAGACGGCCACACGGCCTCGCTGTTTCCCGGTGCGCCTGGCCTGGAGCACGCCCTGGCCAGCCCGCTGCCCGTGGCCGCTGTGCGCCCCGACGCCACCGGCCAGGCACCCCACCCCCGCCTCACGCTGACCCTGCCCACCCTGCTGGCCGCCCGGCACACCCACCTGTCCATCGCGGGGACCGCGAAAGCGGCGGTGTACCGCCAGGCGCTGGCCCGCCCCGACGCGGCCCTGCCCGTGTCGCTGGTGCTGCACAGCAGCCCATCGCCGGTCGAGGTCTGGCTCGCCTGAGCCCCCGCCACGCCACCGACCCACCCGATACCGAACCGACACCTAACACACCAACGCCAGCGCCCACACGGCCACACGCCATGAACACCCCCACCACTCCCCCACCCACCCACGCCACGCCGCTGCACGCCACCCTGGCCGCCGTCACCGAGCGCATCGTCCAGCGCAGCGCCGCCGCGCGCGCCACCTACCTGAAAAGCATGGCCGCCCAGGGCCGCGCAGGCACCCAGCGTGCGGGCATGGGCTGCGCCAACATGGCGCACACCACCGCTGCCCTGCCCGGCCACGACAAGCTGACCATCCATGCCGAGCGGGCACCGCACGTGGGCATCGTCAGCGCCTACAACGACATGCTCTCGGCCCACCAGCCTTACGAGCGCTACCCCGAGCTGCTGCGCAACCACGCCCGCAGCCTGGGTGCCACCGCGCAAATGGCTGGTGGCGTGCCCGCCATGTGCGACGGCATCACCCAAGGCGCAGCGGGCATGGAGCTGTCGCTGTTCTCGCGCGATGTGATTGCCTTGTCCACCGCCGTGGCGCTGTCGCACGGCGTGTTTGACGCCGCGCTGATGCTGGGCGTGTGCGACAAGATCGTGCCCGGCCTGTTCATGGGCGCGGTGCAGTTCGGCCACCTGAGCACGGTGTTTGTGCCTGCTGGCCCCATGACCAGCGGCCTGTCCAACGACGCCAAATCCAAGGTGCGCCAGCAGTACGCCCAGGGCCTGGTGGGGCGCGACGCCCTGCTGGAGAGCGAAGCCCAGGCCTACCACAGCCCCGGCACCTGCACC